>JAXHVQ010000128.1:0-17723 GCA_034189065.1 Cyanobacteriota bacterium | reverse complement strand
ATTAATTTGAAAATTTTAGATTTGTTTCGAGATGGGGTGAGGGGGTGAGGGGGTGAGGGGGAGATGGGGTGACGGGGAGAGGGGGAGAGGGGGAGATGGGGTGATGGGGTGATGGGATGAAGACTCTGTCCCATTTACCGTCGAGATTTCATAGAAGCTATGCCTCATGTGAAATAGAAGCCAAAACCATGACAAAAAGGTTTGGAGACCCTTGGCACTCCGAGATTTCCTATCGGACGGCACCGAATGTTGAGAAAAGTTTTACTCGTTGCGTTTGAGCAATTGCGCCATCGACCTGTTATATCAAACCCGCTCAATTGAGCATTGATGCACTCCTACAGGACTAGGGAGTACAGCGACTTTTACCAATGGTGTCCAACCAGATTTTATATTAGGTTTTAGGTTTTAAGCTGTTGCGCATTTAAAGAGCGGAATTTACTTGGTGCCCTCTGCCTTCTGCCTTCTGCCTTCTGCCCTCTGCCTTCTGCCTTCTGCCTTCTGCCCTCTGCCTTCTGCCTTCTGCCTTCTGCCCTCTGCCTTCTGCCTTCTGCCTTCTGCCTTCTGCCCTCTGCCTTCTGCCTTATTAGAGTAACCCTCCAACTCATTCACAATTGCGCCAATCAAACGCCCGCATGACCTAAAGCTAACCCCGCAACCAACATTCCCAAAACCAAAAAGGGTTGAGCGCTGGCTTGATATTTAACATCGTTTTTGAGGGGATCGCGCAGAAAATACATATCTTGAAACACAATCTGAGGGATAATTAGCAACAGCAAAAGACTGCCATACAAATTTTGATGAATACCGATCAAATAAGCCCCCACGCCAGCCTGAAATAGATCGATCGCGAGGACGCAAATCCAAGCTGCCGTCGTTACGCCAAACATTACGGGCAATGATTTTAACCCCAATTGCCGATCGCCTTCTACACTCTTAAAATCATTGACAATGGCAATTCCCAACCCCGCTAAACTGTAAAACAGCGTCAAAATGACAATCGTCCAGTTCAACTCCCCAAATAAAGCATGACCCGCCCACCACGGCAGCGCAATATAACTCGCACCCAGAGCATAATTTCCCAGCCAACCGTTTTGCTTGAGTTTGAGCGGCGGTGCGGAGTAAATATAAGCTAAAAAAGCTCCTCCTAATGTCAAACATAACATTACGGGAAAGCTATGACTCGCCCATCTATCTAATCCATAGGAAATACCCAAACCCGCGAATAATAATACGAGGATTTGAGTCACCACTTGGGGAACAGAAATTGCCCCCGAGGGAATGGGACGATAAGGTTCGTTAATCGCGTCGATCTCGCGATCGTAGAAATCGTTGAGTGTTTGCGTATAACCTGCCATCAACGGACCAGAAAGCAACATACAAGTTGCCGCTTTTAAAATATCTTCCAACGTCCAACTGTAGCTGCCCGCAGAAGCTGCACCGCACACTACGCCCCAAATTAAGGGAATCCAAGTAATGGGCTTCATCAGTTGTAGCCGGATTTTCCAAATATTCGTTTCGCCAGAAGCCGCCCCTTTCATGCCAAGGAGTTGGCGTGTTTTACTACTATCTGTCATGGGTTATTTGTCCTTTGTCATTAGTCATTAGTCATTGATTCTTAGCTGAAAGCTGACGGCTGAAAGCTGATTAAAACGAAATAATTAAATACCCATCTTGAAATTTTGCCCCTTTCACCGCTTGACCTCTCAGTTGGGGAGGAAGGTCAATATTTCGCCGCCGATCGCCTGCTTCGACGGTCACTTCTGGACCGTATTGAGTCAGTTTGACCTGTTTTTTGTCAAAACTGGGGAGAAAAACTTTAGCTTGACGTGCGGCAACATCTATGCTTATGGGCTGAGGCACATTGGCTGTCGCGCGCAGATTGGGCAAGGCATCGATGAGAGGCTGCCAGTCTTCGCCCGCGCATTCGGGTAGGGCGCTAACGGCGAGGGGGGCGAATTCAGCGGCGGCAGCAGGGTCGATCTCTGCCCGGTTCCAAAGGACACCGGCAACAGTCAAATCGGTTTGCTGGGCGCTTCCCCAAAGGTATTTCGCGGTTGCGATCGCGGCGGCATCGGGGGTGGTGACGACATAGGCTGCAACGCGGTTGGGGTCGGAAACCGCGTCTTTCCCTTCTTTTAGCACCGAAGTGGCTTCGCGCGTGGGTTCTTCGGTTAAATCGTTAAAAGACCAAGACGTATTGAGAACGGCTGCGGTCACCGGCTGGACAAAGGGCGAAATCGTCTGACCGAGATCCGACTCGATAAACACCTGACGAAAGCGGCGGATATACCAACTAGCGCTTTCGGGAACGCCAAAAGCGTGCAGCATCGACGAATCTCCGGCTCCATCGTAGACAATGACATCGTACTGTCCGGAGGTGTCGTATTCGCGAATGGCGTAGAGATTCAACGCGCCATCCATTCCCGGTACCAAACTCAACTCCTGTCCGTAAACATTTTTGAGAATCGGCGATCGCAAATACCTCGCCTCCACCTGTTTGACTTCTTCCCAAACTTTTTCCAACAGAACCGTTGAAAATAGCTGTACCGCCGAAAGATTTGCCCCAATCGATTGGGGTTCGCTTCCCACCGTCGCGCCTAACAAAATGCCAAATGCCGGAGAGGTATCGCTGCTAGCCAGAAGCACGCGCGATCCTTGTTGGGAGAGTTGTTTAGCCGCCGCGATCGCGATCGTCGTACGACCGACACCGCCTTTTCCTAAAAACGTAATGACTCGAGCCATATCTGTAAGTTAAAAGTGAAGGTTAAGGGCAGGTTTAGCGCGCCGTTGAAGTTTTCCAACCCCAACAAGGGCGCATCTTCCCTGCCCATTGAGCGTAAAATAAATGTTATGCGGGTTTGAGTTCGTCTTCAAAAAACCAAGTTGCGCTTTTGTCCTCAAATTCGACAATTGCCCCGACACCGCTTCCATCGGTCATTTTGAATTCTTTGATGGTTCCTGTTTTTCCCAGTTTGCCCGCTACCCCTTTAGCGACGCGATCTCTGAGACGATACACTTTGACTTTTTGCCCAATTTCCATTTCTGCGAATCTCTCTCTCATTAAAAAATAGACCATTACACAGTTTAGAGCAAAACCAGAACGCGCTGAAACCCTTTGAGATGCGCTTCGGCAAGTTGCGATCGCTTTTTCCTCTCAGTGCTACGACTGACTATAGCGCGATCGCGCTTCCCGAAACGCCCTTGCTTTGTCTTGCTGCTTCATATAAAATCCGCAAAACGCACATCATAAAAACATCTCCGTGTCCCCCCGTCAGTAGGGGCGGGGTAACCCCGCCCTGCTATCGAGACGTTTCGTGAAATATCCTCGTCTCTGGCGCTAAGCGCTGCGCCACAAATACCAAGAGGCAATTGTGCGATACGGTTGCCATTTTTGACCGAGCTGCTCCACTATTTTTTTATCGGGTAATTCGGGCAAGTCATAAATACGGCGAATTCCGGCGCGAATTCCTAAATCGTCGGCGGGTAAAACATCCCAACGATGCAGGCGAAAGATTAATAACATTTGCGCCGTCCATCGCCCAATCCCTTTCACTTTCACCAGTTCTCGAACAATTGCCTCGTCCTCCATTGTTGCCAAATCGCTTAAAGTTGGCAATCCCTCGATGGTTTTTTGGGCTAAATCTCTCAAATAGGCAATTTTAGGACGAGAAACTCCAGCATTCCGCAACATTTCGTCCGGGGTATCGAGTAAATTTTGGGCATTGAGGGTAGAACCTCGGTTGTAAAGTTCGAGAAATCGACGATGGATAGTGGTTGCAGCTTTGCCAGAAATTTGTTGGGAAATAATTGACTCGCACAACGTTGAGAGGACATCTCCCCTTCGCTGTTCGCTATCCAAGGTACAGTTTCCCACGCGATCGATTGTCGCCGCAAGAATGGGGTCGGCTTGTTTGAGTGCTAACAGCGCGATCGCGTAATCCAAAGATAACTCTCTCCTTTTTTAATTCAGAAGTTTTCCTCTTATTTTAGAGATGTTCCTCATTTCTAAGGCGTGTCAGCACTGATTTGATAACACGCCTTATACGCGACGAGGTGCGAACCCCAGGCGGTATTTTACGCACTGAAATACTTCGCCGCTGGGTGATACGAAAGAATTGCTGTAGTTGATTGTTCGGGATATAGCTGTTCGCTTTCATCCATATATAACGCAATTCGTTCTGTTTCCAATACCTCTAACTGTTTGTACTGGTCGGCAATATTTGGACAGGCAGGATAGCCAAAACTATAGCGAGATCCCTGATAGCGTTGTTGTAAGATATCCCGCATATTATCCGGTTCCTTATCGCCAAATCCTAACTCCCGACGAACGCGCGCGTGGGTCCATTCTGCCAGCGCTTCTGCCGTTTGTACGGCTAAACCGTGGAAGTAAAGGTAGTTGGTATAATCGTCGGATTCAAACAGTTTTTTGGCGAATTCTGTGGCAATATTTCCCACGGTAACGGCTTGCATCGGGAAGACATCTACCCGAAGTAATTTCTCTCCTTCCCCAAACTTCTCTCCTGGTTTCAGGGGGGACTGAGAGGGGTCCCCCGCTTCCTCTTTATCTAAATAAAAGTCGGCGATACAAAGGCGACGCAGGGATTTTTGTCGCGGAAATTCAAAGGTGGCAACGGGTTCTGCGGAACTGGGAATAAAGCAATCTTCTACAACTGCATCGGCGGCGTACAGGTGTAGCGAATTACCTTCCGCTAAGCAGGGAAAATATCCGTAAATAATCTGCGGATGGAGTAAGTTTTGACCCATCGCTTTTTGCTTCCACTCCTCCAAAATAGGATAAACTTTCTCTGCCAAAAAACTATCGTATTCTTCGCGCGATTGCTCTTTAGGCTTGCGGAATTGCCACTGTCCCGCAATCAACGCCTGTAAGTCTAAATAGTCGAACACTTCGGCGAGGGAAAGGTCTGCCGGTTGTAGGAGTTTCGTTCCCCAAAATGGCGGGACAGGACGTTCGATTTCGCGATCGACGGCTTCTGAACGTCGCGTATCGATGACTTGAGGTTCTGTCGAAGTTTCCTCTTCAATCTCTTGAGTTTCGCTTGTTGTCTTACTCTTTGCTCCATTGCCATTGGTTGAGTCAGACTCGGCAAATTCATCTAAAAAGCCCTTGACATCATCCCAGTTTTGTGATGACTTTGCAGGCATTAATTTTTCCATGAAATGCAGATCGGAAAACGCATCTTTTCCGTAAACGACTCGACCGTTATACGTATTTTGGCAATCTTGGTGAACGAATTTCGGCGTTAAGGCTGCACCGCCTAAAATTACGGGTGCGGTAATTCCGCGTTCGTTGAAGACCCCTAAGTTGTCTTTCATAAACGCCGTAGATTTTACCAGCAATCCGCTCATGGCGATACAATCGGCTTGATGTTCTTCGTAAGCCTCAATAATATTATCGACCGGCTGTTTAATTCCCAAGTTTACGACCTTATACCCGTTATTGGAAAGAATAATATCAACTAAGTTCTTCCCAATATCGTGAACGTCGCCTTTCACCGTCGCAATCACAACCGTTCCTTTAGCATTGCTACTATTTTCATCTTTTTCCATAAACGGTTCTAAGTGCGCGACAGCAGCTTTCATGGTTTGCGCCGATTGTAAAACGAATGGCAGTTGCATTTGCCCCGAACCAAACAATTCTCCTACAACTTTCATGCCGTCGAGTAGGAAAATATTAATAATATCGAGAGGGGGATGTTTTTGAAGTGCTTCGTCCAAAGCTTCGTCTAACCCAATGCGTTCGCCATCGATAATATGTTGCTTGAGACGCTCTTCAACGGGAAGACTGGAATCGATCGCCTGTTCTTTTTTCGCCTTTTTCCCTTCAAACAGCGTTGTTAGCTTAGTAAGGGGATCGTAAACGCAAGCCTCGCCTTCAAATTTGCGGCGATCGTAAATTAAATCGCGACAAATTTCTTGGTGTTTGGGTTCAATTTTTGATAGCGGTAAAATTTTACTGGCGCTGACAATCGCCGAATCCATCCCAACGGACATCGCGTCGTGGAGGAAGACAGAATTCAAAACTTGCCGCGCCGCAGCATTCAATCCGAAGGAAATATTAGAAACGCCTAAAATAACATGACATTCCGGTAATTCTTCCCGAATGCGCCGAATCGACTCAATGGTTGCCTTGCCGTTTTCCCGATCTTCTTCTATTCCAGTCGAAATAGGTAAAGCGAGAGGATCGAAAAATACTTCACTTGCCGGTATACCATAAGCCACTGAAGCATCGTAGGCGCGTTTCGCAATTTCAAATTTTTTATCGGCGGTGCGCGCCATGCCATCTTCGTCGATGGTTCCAATTACAACCCCCGCACCATATTTCTTCGCCAATTCTAAAACTTGATAAAATCGCGGTTCGCCGTCTTCATAGTTGGTAGAATTGAGAAGACATTTCCCCCCAGCGACTTTTAAACCCGCCTCCATTTTTTCCCATTCAGTGGAATCAAGCATCAATGGCAGCGTCACATTATTCACGAGGCGAGATGCCAGTTCGTGCATATCCCGAACGCCATCTCGTCCGACATAATCGACGTTGACATCAAGAATGTGCGCGCCTTCTTTGACTTGGGATTTTGCGAGGGAAACTAAACCGTCCCAATCTTCTTCATTAAGCAGCGTCCGGCATTTCTTAGACCCGCTGGCATTTAATCTTTCGCCGACGATGAGGAAGGAATTATCTTGAATATAAGGTTGGGTACTGTAAATTGAGGCAGCCGAAGGTTCGCGCTGGGGATGGCGTTCTTTGGGTTTTAACTCTTGGGTCAGTTCGGCGAGTTGTTGGATATGATCGGGACGAGTTCCGCAACAACCGCCAATAATTTGTACGCCTAAATCTTCGATGAAGTGCATTAAGGCAAAACGTAATTCCATCGGCGTGAGGCGATAGTGCGCTTGTCCGCCAACGTTTTCTGGCAGTCCGGCATTGGGAATACAAGAAATGGTGAAGGGAGAATGTTCCGAAAGATATTTGATATGTTCTTTCATCTTATCGGGACCGGTGGCGCAGTTTAACCCTAAAATGTCGATTGCATAGGGTTCGAGAATGGTTAAAGCGGCGCTAATTTCGGTTCCCACTAACATGGTTCCCATGATTTCCATTGTAATAGAAACCATCAGAGGAAGGCGCTGTCCTTTTTTCTCAAAGACTTCTTCAATTGCGTTTAAAGCGGCTTTGATTTGTAAAACATCCTGGCAGGTTTCAACGAGGAGTAAATCTGCACCGCCGTCGAAAAGTCCTTCGGCTTGGACGGCATAGGAATTTTTGAGAGTGTCAAAGTCGATGTGTCCGAGGGTGGGAAGTTTGGTTCCGGGGCCCATCGAACCGGCGACGAAACGGGGTTTTTCGGGGGTGGAATATTCGGCAGCGACTTGCTTGGCGAGTTCTGCGGCGTTTTTGTTGAGAGAATAGGCAATATCGGCGAGATCGTATTCGGCGAGGACGACGGAAGTTCCGCCGAAAGTGTCGGTTTCAATGACATCTGCACCGACTTCTAAAAAGCCACGATGCACTTTTTTAACAGCTTCGGGTTTGCTATGTACGAGATATTCGTTGCACCCTTCGTACTCTGCGCCGCCAAAGTCTTCGGCGGTGAGGTTTTGCGTTTGCAGTGAGGTTCCCATTGCGCCGTCAAAGACGAGGACGGGACGTTCTGGACTGTGAAGGCGGTTGAGAAAGGAACTATTCATCGAACGATTTTGATAAGAGTGTGAGAGAATAGAGACTAAAGATTGTTTTGATTTTACCGAATTATCGGGAAGGGTGTACTTCTCTTTTGACCGGTCGGAATTTGGGACTTCTACAGCACCATCGCAGTGCGCGCACTAACGTTGTTCGTTCGTTCGTAGTAGGCACTTCAGTGCCGGTCAGTTCGTAGTAGGCACTTCAGTGCCGAAAAACCGGTGCGCAGAAATGCGTCGTTTCCAACTGCGGTCATTCAACCGGATTTGATGTAACGAATAGAGTTCTCAATTTCGCGATCGCCGCCTCAATTTTATCGGGAAATACCATCCGTAAGCCTATGATTTTGATACTTAGCCTCGGTTTGCGTAGCTTTGCGGACACAAGCTTAGTATAAACGCTAGTCATATCATCTTTGTGGGCTTTCGACAACCGTTTTTACACGGTTACAACAATCGGGCAAAAATAACCTGCTTAAAAAGGCAGCTTATCATCACTTTCCTGGGGTGCAACTTTAAGCCGAGCATAAGTTGTGACTTGTTCTTCGATGGGCAATTGTTCCAAGAAATCAGCAAGTTCTTTCTGTAACTTTTTGGTGAGCGTTACGGATAAGTTGAGATCGATGCCATAATCTTGAGTCAGTTGAGCGAGTTTTGTAAAAGGAACCTTCTGAGTTTTCCGCGTTTGCTGCTTCAGTTCAAATCCCGATTGTTTGGCAATCTTTTGAGATTGCATTGCGGCTTTAATCCGCTTTTGTAAATGTTCCATTTCAGCCGTCGCCCGCTTCCAGTTCTCTTCAATTTGACGATAGCGTAAAAATAATGCGTCCAAATCTTCTCGGTCGGGATCGGGAGCGGCAAGTTGCTGTAATTGGAGGAGGCGCAAATGAACTTGAGCGACATAAACCACATCCATTTGTGCATAATGAAGCTGAGCGGCTGTTAAAGGGCGCTGACCCCAATCTCCCCCTTGTTCTGTCTTATTGGGGGGCGGAAAACTACAAAGATGTTGTGCTAAAGTTTTGAGCGTGTAATCGGGAACGGGAGCGAGATGATAGGGAATATTTTGAATCATTTCCAGCGTACAAGTGACATTTTGCGCTTGACGCTGACCGAGAAAAGTAAGATCGTATTTCGCGTTGTGAAAAACTTTTTCAATTTCCGGGTTTAGGGAAATTTGTTCGATGAAATGTTGAATGATTTCGGGACAATCGAGAACGTCAAAAATTACCGCGCGATCGCCTTTGAGGTCCGTCGGATCGTCGGAGATTTGAACCAGGGAGAGTCGAGGTTTAGAAGTATTATAGTCCGCGACTTCAGTATCCAGCCAAAGTCTCGGACGTTGAGAGAAACGCGCGATCGCGCCCTCGATCGCTGTCGGATCGCTCAAATAAGGCATGGGACGACAACTATTGTAACAATTAATCTCTAGAGTATACCGGTTCGGCAAACGCTTCGAGAACGAGAATGAGAATGAGAAGAGAAAGACTGTAAATAGGTGACGTTCGTGGGAGATTGAGGCGATAATAACGGAAGCGATCGCAGCCTTCGATCGCCTTGGCAACCCTTCGGCTTTTCCCGTCCCAAAATTCCAATTGGTATGAGTTCCTCGTCTCCCCCAACCCTTTCCTCCATTGAATACTCTCCCCAAACCCGCACCCGAGCGGAACGAGCATTGCGCTGTTCGCCCTTTCGACTCCCCCTGTGGCGCGAAATGCGATCGCGTAGCATCTCCAGCAATGCGATCGCGGGAACAGCCGGTTTCGAGCAAGGCTACACGCTACGCCCTCTGCTAGAATTGGTGGCAGAAAGTCAACTGACTTGGCTCATCAGAGTCGGTCTGCTGCGGCGAGAAGTGGACGGTCAAGGTATAACCGATCGCTTTCGCCTCACTCCCCTCGGACGGCAACTGCTTCAACAGTACGAAGGGCAAGGCGCGATCCCTCCGCCGTCCAACAGCGATCGCTTCAGAAATCTGCTCGAACGCTGGTTCAGGCTGCCCCTTTAAATGTCGCGCCCGGGCGTGCGTCACGAGTTGGATGTCTCTCGCAAAGTAATGATGAAAGCAATTATGGTGGTGGGTACAACCTCCCACGCCGGGAAATCTTTAGTTACCGCAGCCCTTTGTCGCATTTTAGCGCGCCAGGGATGGCGCGTGACCCCCTTCAAAGGTCAGAACATGGCCCTCAATGCCTATGTTACCCCTAACGGCGGCGAAATCGGCTATGCCCAAGCCGTTCAAGCGTGGGCGGCTGGCATTACGCCTTGGGTGGAAATGAACCCGATCTTGCTCAAACCCCAGGGCAATATGACCTCCCAAGTGATTATGCGCGGTCAAGCGATCGGGCAGACGGGGGCAGCCGAATATTACGAAAAGTATTTCGATCGCGGCTGGAAGGCCATTCAGGACTCGTTAAAGCGTCTATCGGCTGAATTTGACTTCGTGGTGTGCGAAGGGGCGGGAAGTCCGGCGGAAATTAACCTCAAACATCGCGATCTAACCAATATGCGCATTGCGCGTTACCTCAATGCCCCGACGCTATTGGTGGTGGATATCGATCGCGGCGGGGCTTTTGCCCATGTGGTGGGAACCCTTGCCTTGCTCGAAGCCGAAGAACGCAAACTCATTCGAGGAATTGTCATCAATAAGTTTCGCGGACAACGCTCTCTTTTGCAATCGGGCATTGAATGGCTCGAACAGCACGTCGGCATTCCCGTAGTGGGGGTTATTCCTTGGAGTAACCAGTGCTTTCCCGCCGAAGACTCCCTCGCTTTACTCGAACGGCGCGATCGCAAGTCCAACCCCGAACTTACCATTGCTGCCATTCGCCTGCCGCGCATCTCTAACTTTACCGACTTCGATCCCCTAGAGGCAGAACCGTCTGTCTCGGTGAAATACATCGCTCTCGGCCAACCCTTGGGCTATCCCGATGCGGTCATTTTGCCCGGTTCCAAAACCACGCTTGCCGATCTCAAACTCCTCCACGAAAGCGGAACCGCCCGCTTCATCCAAGACTACGCCGCCGCCGGGGGGACAGTCATGGGGATTTGTGGCGGTTTCCAAATGCTCGGCCACAGCGTCAGCGATCCCGAAGGGATTGAGGGTAAAACTACAGAATACCACGGTTTAAATTTACTGCCGTTGAAAACCATTCTGTCGCGCAACAAAATCGTTCGCCAACGGCTTGTTACTTCGCAGTTTCCCCAGACTGGATTGCCTGTGGAGGGGTACGAAATTCATCAAGGGCGGTCTTTATTGGTTGAATCCCACAAAGGCAAACTTAAAGAAGATTATCACCCCCTATTTGATGATGCGAGTTTGGGAATTGTAGACAAGAATCTATTGACTTGGGGGTGCTACCTTCACGGCTTATTTGATAATGGCGCATGGCGCAGGTCTTGGTTGAACTACCTCAGACAGCGGCGAGGACTCCTCTCGATGCCGACGGGGGTTCCTAACTACCGCGAACAGCGCGAAGTGATGTTGGACTCTATTGCCGACTTGGTTGCGAATAATATCGATTTAAAACCGGTATTGCCTCGATGATATATAGCGTTTCTATTTAGGTTGTAAAATTCTAGCTTTGGAAGAATGGAAGAATAGAAGAATAGAAGAATGAATAAATTAAGAAGCGCTCTCGACCGGTGCATCGGCTCCCATAGGCATCGGGTAGCTAACCCATACGGGAAGAATTCACTCCTTTGAGGGACGAGTGAGGAGTTATTCAGGCGTTGCCAGTTCCGAACTGCTGTTTATGTTCCATTTGTAAACGCTATAGCACTTTTATTAATGAATAATGAATAATGAATAATGAGTAATGAATAGAGGTAATTAGGGCTTGCTGCACAAAGCTAAAACCCGATTAATTAGTGCGATCGCGGTGTATTAGGGTTGCTTAAAAATTAAAAATTAAAAATTAAAAACAATTCCCCCCTGCTCCCCCTGCTCCCCCTGCTCCCCCTGCTCCCCCTGCTCCCCCTGCTCCCCCTGCTCATCACAATTGAACTACAGCGCGCCAGCAGCAGTTTGGTCGAGAATGCTGCCCAAGTGGGAAGTGAGATTAATCGCCTGTAAAACGGGATATTCCTCAGCACCTTGGGGATAGTCGATAACGCTGACAGCCCCATTTCCTTGCTTAACATTCCAGAAATTGGACGGTTGCAAGCCCAAAAGGTAGCATAAAATGACCTTATTAATCGCGTCGTGGGCAACCACAAGACCAACTTGGGGCGTTTCCGACTCAGACAGAGTTTTAACCCATTGATTCCAGGACGCGATCGCGCGTTCCCAAACCTGTTGCAAATTTTCCCCCTCGGGCATCTGTACGGTTTCCGGTTGCGCCTTCCACTGGTGCAGCAACCCCGGATAGTCCGCTTCAATTTCCCCTTCCAATTTCCCTTCCCAGCGTCCGTGGGCAATTTCGAGAAATCCAGTTTCGAGCTCCAAGGGAATTGACGCGCGATCGCCTAAAATAATCTCGGCGGTCTCCTTCGGACGCAGCATCGGACTGCTGAGGGCAAAATTCAGCTCCACATCCTGCAGAAAATCTGCCGCTTTGCGCGCCTGTTCTCGTCCCGTATCATTCAAAGGAACGTCGATCTTACCCTGAAAGCGAGACTCTCGGTTCCACTGGGTTTCCCCGTGGCGTACCAACAGCAAGCGCAGGCGCGTTTGTGGCGGACGGGGAGGAGGAATCGGAATTCCCATATGTGCGGTTTGATTCAGCGACTCGAGCTGCACTCCCTCGCCCCAATTGCCGCTAAAGTTGAGGACATTAATACAGCAATTAGACTGCTGAATCGTGTGGTAGCGTTCTGGTGGGATGCCGATCGCGCTCATAATTAAACAGCGATTAATGCCGTTATGGGCGACAATCAGAAGCGTTTTGCCCGAATGTTGGGCTAGCATTTCCTGCCAGAATTTTTGCGATTGCTCGTACAAAAAAAGAACGGGGAAATGTTCTTCCCCTCCAGCGAGGGTCATTTTAAACTCGTGAGGACGGTTTTTCCAGCAGCGATAATCTTCGCGGAATTGCTCTTTCACCTCCATCTTCGTCAATGTTTCCCACAGCGGCAAGTCAATTTCCAGAAGGTTGGGAGACGCTTGCAGGGGAGGGGGGTTTTGCAAGCAATGGTGTAGGACTTCCGCCGTCTGTGCCGCCCGTTGCAGAGGACTGTGGTAGATGGCATCAAAGTTGAGATTAGCTAGGGTTTCGCCCACCCTCCGGGCATCGACGCGACCTTTTTCGGTCAGCACCGATACGTCCGAGCGTCCTTGAATTCGTTGTTGAGCGTTGTAAGTGCTTTGGCCGTGGCGCACGAGAATTACGCGAGTCGTCAAGCTGTCACCTCCTCCGTTGGCGTACTGGTTCTTCGTTATACTTTACCAAGTTCAGCGATGAAATTCTTCAACGAACTGGTAGAGGGGAGATGGGGTGATGGGGTGATGGGGTGATGGGGTGATGGGGGGACAGGGAGACGCAATTGATGTGTCGTCATAATTTATAGAATTGGTATAAATTGGGGATTCCACGCATTACCGATCGCCTATAGCGTTTCTAAATAGAACGCTTTCCAGCCGTTCGGGAGCGCCAACTTTGAGGAACTCCTCGCTCGTCCCTCAAATTCTTCCATTCTCCCATTCTTTGATTCTTCTATTCTCCCATTCTTCCTTGAATCGATGCAATCGCACCAACGCAACGAACGCGACGAACAAGAGACTCTCGCCCTAACTGAGTGCTATTTACAGGAGTTTGTCGCCCCCCATGCGGCGGCGATTGACGAGCAGCCCGAGGCGTTGAAAGTTGCCTTGCAAGGACTTGGCGATCGCGCTCTCCTCGCCTTGCGCGCCCCCGGTTCGTCCCTGAGTCGGGAAAACTTTTATCGCTTCCAAGAGTTAGTTGCTCGCTATTCTGGCGCGTTGGCGTTCTTACAAACCCAACACCAAAGTGCCGGTTCTCTCCTGGCTAACAGCACGAACAATGCCCTCAAACAGGAACTTTTGCCCCACCTCGCCTCGGGCAATATTTTAATTGGCGTGGGATTTTCCCAGTTGCGCCGTCCCGGAAAACCACTGATGAAGGCGATCCCCGTTGAAGGCGGCTATCAACTTCAGGGTACGGTTCCCTGGATTACAGGATACAATTTTTTCGACCAATTTATCGTCGGCGCAACTTTACCGACGGACGAAGTTCTCTACGGTTTGATGCCGTTGCAGGATACCGATCGCTCAATGGGAGGACGCTTGCACTTTGGCGAGCCGTTGCAGTTGTTGGCGATGGGCTCCACTCAAACGGTGAGTCTCCAAGTAGAAGACTGGTTTTTAGCGCGCGATCGCGTTGTTGCTCTTCAAGGGCGCGATCGCTTATCGGAAAAAGACCGAGAAAATGTCCTCCACCACAGTTTCTTCGCTTTAGGTTGCGCTCGAGCCGCGATCGCCATTCTCCAAGACATCGATCGCCAAAAGTCCCTTTCCTTCCTCTCGCAAGCTTCTCAACACCTCGAGCGCGAACTCGAAGACTGTCGCCATCTCATCTACCAAGCCCTTTCCAACCGAGACGATTTTGAACGTCGGCTGCACCTGCGCGCCCGAGCCATCGAACTTACCGGACGCTGCGCCCGCGCTGCCGTCGTCGCCTCTAGCGGTGCCGCCAACCTGAAATCCCATCCAGCCGAGCGCGTTTACCGCGAAAGCTTGATGTTCGCCGTGTCTGGGCAAACTCAAGCTGTGATGGAAGCCACCCTCCAACAGCTCGCCGATCGCGCGCCCGGTCGTATCACAAAATATTAACATTCCCCCTTAAGCACATCATTCTTTCCTCAATCTGTAACAAACTTCCCAAAAAATTTAGATTTAGTGCTTATAATCAGTACAGGAATCTTCATATTCCTCAATCGTTTCTTAGGAAACTGTAACCAAACGATAGCAAAAGCTCCTAGAGATGCCCCGAATACTGATCATTGATGACGATCCTGCGATTACTGAGTTAGTCTCCGTCAACCTGGAGATGGCTGGCTACGACGTGAGTCCAGCGAGGGACGGCATCAAGGGTCAAGCCTTAGCAGTTCAGCTCCAGCCGGATCTGATCGTTCTCGATTTAATGTTGCCCAAAGTCGATGGTTTCACTGTCTGTCAGCGCCTTCGTCGAGACGAGCGCACGGCTGATATTCCCGTCTTGATGCTCACCGCCCTCGACCAAACCCAAGACAAGGTGGGCGGATTTAATGCCGGTGCAGACGATTACTTAACGAAACCCTTCGAGCTCGAAGAAATGCTCGCTCGAGTGCGCGCGCTGCTGCGTCGTACCGATCGCATCCCCCAAGCGGCAAAGCACTCCGAAATCCTCAATTACGGACCCCTAACGCTGATTCCCGAACGCTTTGAAGCGATTTGGTTCAACGAAACAGTAAAACTCACTCACTTGGAATTCGAGCTTCTCCACTGTTTGCTCCAGCGTCACGGACAAACTGTATCTCCGAGCGAAATCTTAAAAGAGGTTTGGGGCTACGATCCCGACGACGATATCGAAACGATTCGAGTCCATATTCGCCATTTGAGAACCAAACTCGAACCCGATCCTCGCCATCCCAAGTATATTAAAACGGTATACGGTGCGGGGTACTGTTTGGAATTGCCCAGCAACGAACAGCTCACCGCCGATTCCGACTCGGCAACCGCGTAATTGAAAAATGGCGCTAGCGATCGCGGGCGAGCGAAGTGGAGTGGGGAAAACAACCATTACCCTCGCGTTGCTGGCAGCGCTGGCTCGCTGGGGTAAAATTGTACAATCTTTTAAGGTCGGTCCCGATTACATCGACCCCCTGTTTCATGCGGCGATGACCGGCCGTCCCTGTCGCAATTTAGACCCAGTTTTAACCTCTGAGGAGTACGTGCGATGGTGTTTTACTCGCCACTGTCAAGGGGCTGATTTCGCGATCGCTGAGGGGGTAATGGGGCTGTTTGACGGCGTTGCCTACTCCCCCTTCGTCGGGGAAAAGCAACGGGGCGATTATGCCAGTACCGCCCATATTGCGCGGCTGCTCGACATTCCCGTATTATTGGTTATTGATTGCAGTCGCCTGTCGGGATCGGTTGCCGCGATCGCCCAAGGATATTGTACCTTCGATCCAAGGGTGAAAATTGCAGGTGTCGTCCTCAATCGAGTGGGAAGCGATCGCCATCAGGCGCTTTTGGAAAGGGCGCTAGAACCCCTGAATCTCAAGATTTTAGGAATTATTCGTCGCCACGACTCCATTGTACTCCCAGAGCGCCATTTGGGTTTAATTCCCAATGGCGAACTCGAGGGATTTGAGGAAATTGGCGATCGCCTCGTAGAACTTGCCCGAACCTGTTTTGACTGGGAACAACTCTTCCCCCTCTTACAAGTTCGCCACAAAAGCGAGAGGGTCGAACCATTTTATTGTCCCATTTCCTTAGACAGTTCTGTTATTAGCAAGTTGCCCCAGCAAAATAGCGTACAAGTTAAGATTGCCGTTGCACGCGATCGCGCTTTCAACTTTTATTACCAAGATAACCTCGACCTACTCGAAGCATGGGGGGCAAAACTCGTTCCCTGGAGTCCCCTCAACGACTCAAAACTTCCCAAAGGAATTCAGGGACTCTACTTTGGAGGAGGTTTCCCCGAAATCTTTGCTGCCCAACTCTCAGACAATCAGAATATTTGCGCAACTGTACGTAAAGCCATTGAAGCACAAATACCGACCTACGCCGAATGTGGCGGTCTCATGTACTTAAGTCAGCGCATTGTTGACTTTAACCATCGCTCTTGGTCGATGGTTGGCGCGCTGCCAACCGACGCAATTATGAGCAAACGCCTCAGTTTGGGATATCGTCAAGCTCAAACTTTACAAGATAGTCCCCTCCTCAGTAAGGCAGAAACCGTTTGGGGACACGAATTTCACCGTTCGCAGCTTACCTCTTTATCGACAAAACCCTTATTTACAATTATCCAAGGGTTGACTTCCAACAATATTGCTTCCAACAATAGGGTTGGCGAAGGATGGAAAACTCATCAAGTTCATGCGTCCTATATTCATCTGCATTGGGGAGAAAGACCCCAAATTCCGCAGCGCTTTCTGAGGCATTGCCTTCAATTTAACTCCATTGCGCAGGTTGGTTGAAACGAGTAGTTTGCGCTGAGTGGACGCAGGACGAATTCTTGCTGCCAAAGGGATTGATACCAAAAATCAAAAGTGTTGACAGATTTGCTCAATACGGGAGCGGGATTGGGGTGGTTCGCGATCGCCTTTAAGCTGATGGCTGACGGCTGAAAGCTGAATGCTTACCCTATACTCGCTCTGTGTCATCACTTTTAGCAAATGGTATGAGGGTTTGGCAATTTGCCTCCGTTTGCTGCTCCCCTCCCAGGTTTCCACCAAACCCTCATCTTTGGCGACTCCTGCATCCCAACCGATCGCGGCTTTTGTTAAAAAATGTGAATTCGCTCGGAAAAAAAGGTCGTTTTCGTGCAATAAACTATTACTGCTCTTTGTCAGCGTTTTGCATACGAGAGCCATTGAGAGTCTGATGATTGGTAGAGCGATCGCGCCCAAATGCTGAATTCTTAATCTTATTTGAATTTTTTACGTCGCGGGAGACGAAGACGATGAATTCCACTGCAAAAGCACTATTGGTTAGGATAATTATCTGGGTTGCCGCCGAAGTTTTACTGAATTTCCTCGGACTCGATAACTTGGCTGATTATAGTGAGTTTATTTTTGAGAAAGACGTTATCATTTTGAAGGCTTAAGCGATCGCGGATTTTCAATGCAAGAGTTAATGACGATTTTTGGAATTAGTCGGAAAACCCTCCATAACTGGTTTACAAGATGGGAAGATCGAAAAATGGCGGGACTTTATAATCAAAAAGGAAGAGGCAGAAAACCAGAAGTGTTGAATGATAGAAATCTTTTGCAAAAAAATGCCCCCAATCTGGTAAGCTGGGAGCGTGAATTTCAAAAATAACTAACTATGATTGTATCGAACTTCCCAGAAATTGTCAAAA
>JAXHVQ010000127.1:0-17873 GCA_034189065.1 Cyanobacteriota bacterium | reverse complement strand
CTACAGGGGAGTGGGGAGAGGGGGGGATGGGGAGAGCGGGAGAGGGGGGGAGCAGGGGGAGCAGGGGGAGCAGGGGGAGCAGGGGGAGCAGGGGGAGCAGGGGGAAAATTGCTGTTTACTGATAGCCGATAACTGACGGCTGACGGCAGAACTCTTACAATCAATGACGAATGACTAATGACTAATGACCAATGACTAATGACCAATGACTAATGACCAATGACTAATGACCAATGACTAATGACCAATGACTAATGACCAATGACTAATGACCAATGACTAATGACCAATGACCAATGACCAATGACCAATGACCAATGACCAATGACCAATGACCAATGACCAATGACCAATGACCAATGACTAATGACCAATGACTGATTGAAGCCAATAGGTCATCATTTGACCCTTCCCCTTAACTTCAATTTCGCCGCGCGGTTCGAGGTTGTACCGCCCTTTGAGACATTGGTAGGTAGCTTGGGAAACTTGGATTCGACCGGCTTGTCCCGATGATTCCATGCGCGAGGCAACGTTAACGGCATCTCCCCAAAGATCGTAAATAAATTTATTAGTGCCAATTACTCCTGCAACCACCGTTCCCGTATTGATCCCAATGCGCATTTGTAGGGGTTCTTCAATTTGACTGTTGCGAAAATTGGGCGTAGTTTGGATAAACTGAAGACTCGTTTGCATCGCCAAAGCCATATTCGCGATCGCCTCGGCGTGATCCTCTCGCGGTAGGGGAAGTCCTGCCGCCACCATATAGGCATCTCCAATGGTTTTAATCTTTTCTAAACCCAAACTTTGGGTCAATTCATCGAAAGTCGAAAAGATTTCATTAAGCAAACCCACCAATTCAATGGGTTGTAAGCGCGCAGACAGGGGCGTGAAACCGACCAAATCAGCAAAAAGAATGGTTGCGGTCTCGAAATTTTCTGCAATTGGATTTTGGTTACTTTTGAGCTGTTGGGCAATAGGGGCGGGTAAAATATTTAATAGCAGGCGATCGGATTTTTCCTGTTCGACGCGCAGCGCTTCTTCGGCTTCGCGACGGGCTTGGGCCATTGCAATCATTTCTCCGACGAAGGTCAATAGTTGAATATCCTCTTCTAACCAACGAACCGCACTTTTCGTCGTTTCTAAGGCAATAAATCCCACAATTTGTTCGGCGTGACGCATGGGAACGTGCAACATCGATTGGATGCCTTGGCGAGTCATTTGAGTCTTTTCTAATGTGGCTTCTGGCGGCAAATCTTCAATGCTATTGATGCGGATGGGTTCGCCGGTTTGATATTGCCGAACCAGCCAAGGGCGATCGCGATCGCTAAGGTCTTGCAGTTCATCAATAAACGAAAGAACGTCTACTTTATGCCATTGGTGGGTATTGCCAAAGCAATCTCCCGGGGCAATACAGCGAGTGATATAAGCGCGATCGCTTCCCGTCAGTTGACCGATTTCTTGTAGCGTAAACTCAATTGCCGTGTCAAGATCGCGATCCATTAATGCCCTCGAAATGCGACTGAGAAGGCGATCGCGCACCGCTTTGCGTTCGAGGGCGCGTTCGGCTTCCTTGCGCGCCGTGACATCCCGTGCCACCCAAGCAATAACGGTTTCGGAAATCGGAGAAATGCTCGCATAAAACCATAGTTCGCGATCGCTATCCCCATTTTCTTCGCCATCCACCCAAAAGCTATACTCAAAGTTCGTAACTTGCTGGCTATCGAGAGCCAGTTGGATGCGATCGCGAATTTCCAGCGCTCTTTCCCCAAACAAAAGTTCCATAGTTCGGTTGAGAATATCCGCATCGGATCGATACAGGCGAGCTGGATTTGTCGGTGCGATATTAATACTTTCATCTTGAAGATCGAACAAAAATACGACTTCGCTCATCGCCTCGAAAAAGCCGCGAATTTCAGCTTCAGAAGCGCGCAACTTTTCTTCGAGCAACTGCCGTTCTGTAATTTCTTCTTGAAGTGCTTCCGTTCGTTGTTCGACGCGCGTTTCGAGGGCAGCATTGGTTTCGTCGAGGGCAATAAACGAGCTGCGCATTTGGTCTGCCATCCAGTTAAACGACTGAGCGAGTATTCTTAATTCACGCGTTCCTCCTACCTCAATTTTTTGGTCGAGCAAACCGCAAGCAATAGCATCACTAGCGAGACTCAACTCTTGAATGGGACGTACAATCCATCGCGCTGTCAACAGTGCCATCAGTGTAACTAAGACCAAGGCAATAACTCCAACAATCGTTGCAGCGCTCCGAAATATGTCGATTTTTTGGGTAAACTCTTTTTGGGGGATCGCCACCACAATTAGCCAGTCTAAACCGAAGCGATCGCGATAGGGCATTACGTGCAAAAATTGTTTTTCTCCTTGCAGTTTGTAGGCGAGGGTTTGTTGGCGGCGAATTTTGTTTAACGTTCCAAAGCGATCGCGTAAATATTCGGCGGTCGAACGCACTCGGAGATCCCGACTTTCTAATACGTTCAATCGTTTAGCGCGACCATTAACAAGGCGGTACGGTTGTTCGGCACTCGAACTGGCAACCAACAATCCATTGCGCTCGACAATAAAAATTCGACCCAATTCTCCCACGTCGATTTCGCGCAGGACCTCTCCAATTTGTTCTAGTGTATTGTCGATCCTGAGAACGCCCGTAATTTCCGTGTGAGTTGCGTCGTAAATAGGGTAGTTAAAGGAAATTGATAGCACATTGGGTTGGTCGTTCCAGCGGTCAATGGAACTCCAAATTGGTTTGCCTGCTTTCACTGTTTCCCTATACCAGCTCTCACTTCTCGGCTCCCATTCTTTCACATCCACAAGACGAGTTTTTTCTCCCTGGCTATTGGTTTCGTGGATAAACATTCGTCCCAGACCCAAATTTTCTGAAACTTCATTGGTGAGTAAGCGATTTTCCTCAAGGCGTTCGATCCCAATAAATTCTCCATCTGCATTGCCGTAGGCAATATAACTGACAGGATATGTCCTCATTTGCTTCCAGAAATATTGCGCCGTTTTCTGAAAGTCCTGCAAGTCGAGCAAATTCAGTCTCACCGCCTCAGCATTAATTTGATTAATTTGCCTAGACCCGGTTAAATAGGTAGAAAGGTGATTCTCGACGCGCGCGTTGATTTCGTCCTGTAACTGAAGGGCTAAGTTATCAATGGCGTTTTGACTATTTTTTGACGACAGATACGCGACCAAGCCCACCGTTCCCAAGAGTTGTAAAACAAAGGGGACGACCAAAATTGTTCGCAGGGAAAGTTGATTCAAGAAGCGGGAAACGAACGGCTTAAATAAATTAGAAACCATTAATGACAACACCCAAACCCAAATAGCACAAGTAAAATGTGCGTTTGACTATTTTCTCTAGCGTCGCTTTGCACGATACTATCCTTATTATTCCCAGAGCTGGGACAAAATGAATGGCGTTTTGGGCGAAGCGACTGGGAAATCACTCACTTATATCGATCCCGACTGGGAAACTGGGTTGGGGCAAGATCGGCATCCTCTGTCGGAACCCTCCTCCCCAAACTATCGCCCCCATTTTACTTCGATCGCAAAAAATAAAGATACCCCTTCATTTAAGGGGCATCTCAATATAGATTTTTATTTTTGAGTCAGTTTTGGGCTTATCTAAAACCAATCGCCGCTTGCCAGACAAAGGCAAGGAGCAAGAAAAACAGGGGAATCAGCGGAAGAACGTCCACAAGGGGATCGAAAATACGATACGCTTCCGGTAATTTTGCGAAAAGTAATGCAGCTTCCATCGATAAAGTGACCTTCCCAATACCAATACAATGTTCTGATTGTATCAGACAAAGGGCGATAAAATAGAACCTCAAGGAGCATTATAACCCAACTTATGACCGAGCAACGCGATCGCGATCGCCTTACCCCCCCTTCCGACCCCCCCATCGAACCGACGCAGGAGCAAAAACCCGCTCCCGTCGAAGAGTCCTGGACTGACCGCCTTGCCGGGGTTTGGCAAGGTGCAACCTCGCATCTGACCCAACTGCTTCCCGTGGATCGAGTCGCCCAAAAGGTGGTAGGCTGGTTTAGCGTCAGCGATGCCCGGGTTGCCGAAATTTTAGCCGCCGTGCGCGACCAACTGCCCGCCACCGAAGCCCTTCTCATCGGCAAACCCCAAGCGGGAAAAAGTTCCCTCGTGCGCGGTTTGACCGGCGTTACTGAGGAAATCGTCGGTCAAGGGTTTCGCCCCCACACTCAACACACCCAACGCTATGCCTATCCTTCCGAAGAAGTCCCTCTCCTCATTTTTACGGACACGGTGGGACTGGGCGATATTAACAATGAAACCGAGGCAACAATTGAGGAATTACTCGGAGAATTGGAACAAGACCGCGATCGCGCCCGCATCCTCATCTTAACGGTCAAAATCAACGACTTCGCCACCGATACCCTGCGCCACGTCGCCACTGAGTTACGGGAGAAATATCCCAATATTCCCTGCTTGCTGGCGGTGACTTGCCTCCACGAACTCTATCCCCCCAGCGTCGAAAATCACCCCTCCTATCCCCCTGACTTTGAGGAACTCGACCGCGCATTTACGGCAATCGAAGACTCGTTTGCAGGATTATGCGATCGCGCGGTTCTCCTCGACTTTACCCTCGAAGAAGACGGCTATACCCCAGTATTCTACGGCCTAGAAGCCCTGGGAGACACCCTCGCCGACCTCCTCCCCGAAGCCGAAGCGCGCGCCCTCTATCAACTGTTAGAAGGGGAAACCGGACAACAAATTGGCACCCTCTATCGCGATACCGCGCGCCGTTACATCGCCGCCTTTTCCGCAGTGGCAGCCACCCTCGCCGCCGTTCCCCTTCCCTTTGCCACCATGCCAGTTCTCACTGCCGTGCAAATTTCAATGGTGGGATTATTGGGGAATTTATACGGACAAACCCTCGCCCCATCTCAAGCTGGAGGAGTTGCCAGCGCCCTAGCCGGGGGCTTTGTCGCCCAGGCAGTAGGTCGGGAACTGGTTAAGTTTATCCCCGTACTGGGCAGCGCGATCGCGGCATCTTGGGCAGCAGCTTATACTTGGGCATTAGGAGAGGGCGCTTGCGTTTATTTTGGCGATCTCATGGGCGGGAAAAAACCCGATCCTCAAAAAATTCAAGCGACAATGCAAGAAGCATTTGAAAAAGCAAAGGAACGGTTTAAATCAGTCAATCAAAATTAAGTAGCAATTCAGAGGTAAAGTGGTATGCTGAAGGGCGTGGAAGAGAAAATCACCACAGTCAGAGTGAAGATTCCCAAGGAGGGTGGGTAACAGACCTCCTCCACGGATAAAACATCTCGTCAGACATCTAGAAGAACGAATTTTTGCCTTTCCCCCCTGAATCATCACAAAATTAATTAGGCATTCGTTCTTCGTCATCTGTTTTTTAGGAACTACCATGAAAGTAACTTCGGATCGTATTAGAAACGTCTACCACCAAAGTAATGCAGTTGAACATTATTTGTCCCAAGATCGTCGCGACGGTGTGAAAATTGAGTGGGAGGAGCCATTTTCATGTTCGGTATTTAAGAAAGCAATCGTGCCATACAGCAAAGATAAGAGGGACAAGTTACGGGTTTTCGACGTGGGTTCGGGGACGGGTGACGGATATGTTTTGCTCTCAAAACTATTATCGGAAGAATCAGAACTAGGGGGTCTCGAAAATTTAGATTATTTAGGAGTTGATATTAGTCCTCAAATGGTGGAAACAGCCAATAATCTATATGGCAACCGCAGCAACGTTCGGTTTGAATGTGCAGATGTGCGGAGCATGAGATTAGAACGTCCCTTCGATTTATATCTTTCTTGCGGAGTTCCTTACTCACATCTGACTCACGAAGAGCTTTACCAAGCCCTAAAGAAGATTGTAACAAATGTTTGCCAGCAGCGCTCCCGGTGTGCGATAGAAGTAGATGTATTGGGACGGTACAGCATTGAGTGGACACCTAAATGGCAAGAAAGTCGCTGGGATTATGCCATGAGCTTTTTTGAGAGTCAAGGCGATGCCGAACCGACATGGATGAGTTTTTACTCCCATCAACACTTGGAAGAGATTATGCAGCAGGCTGCTAATGAAGTTGGCTGTCCTGTGGAGAAGTTTGAATTTTTCGATCGCTCGATTATGGTGGGACGGCATACCTCAACCGGACAATTTAACCCAGAGTTGCCCCAGTATCGCAACCTGATCAATAGTTTGATCGATCCCTCACAAGAAACAGAGTTGAGCCAACTTATTTTTCAAGTCGAGTTGGGAACTGCCCCAGAACACATTTTGGAGTTCTTTAAAAAATTCTCCAGTTGGTGGAATTTCTTAGTGGGCGAAGCAATAGTCGTATTGGGCGGATCGTTAAGAGTTGAAGCTGTTGAGCTGCCTCCAGAAGTTAGAGGATTCAAAGCAGAACTCCAGGAAGAATTGCAACAGATTTCTGACAAACATCTGTACCGACAAAAAGTTGAGTCGATGCTGGCTCGAGCGTTACGGCAATTAGAAGCAACACAGCAACCCGGTTATGGTGTTGGTCACGATTTGTTTGGAGTCATGTGGTTAGATGCGACCGAGCTTTAGCTTAAAAGTGGTATAATTGTTTTTGAAGCTTATGCTTAAAGTAGCAGTCGTAACTTTAATTCGAGACGTTAATCCAACCGACGAACAAATTCCGGTATTGGTTTTATGTCCATCTCAATATGAGAAACAGTTATTTGCCAGCGCTGATTTTTCTGGCTATTGTTTCCATTGCTTAGAGTATCCCGGTCTGCAAATAACGCCACCTAAACTCAAAGGTCAAGTCGATCTGGTCGCCTTTTGCCAAGATGCGATCGCATACGCTCGACATCGCCAGATTAGGGCTGTTTACTACAGCTTTGATATTACTAACTTAGTAGCTGCTGTAGTTTGTCAAACTCTCGACCTTTTTGGACCTCGTATTGAAGGCGTACTCAACTGCTTTCATAAGTTTTATGCTCGTGAAATTGATGAATCCAGCGTTGCTTTTGAAGCTGACACCAAAGATAACGTTGACTCATCTTATCTCCGTTACGGCATTGTGCAACTGGAAAATAGACAAGGAGCAGTCATTGAAAAGTCTATTTTAGATAGACTTAGATTTCCTTTATTTGTTAAGCCCGTTTGTTCCAGTTACGGACTGTTTTGTGCAAAAGTCGATGAACCGGAACAGTTGCAGCAGATTTGTGAAAATATAGCAAATTCGTACAAATTCTGGTGGGAGGTCTATCAAGGCTTCTTTCAAGAATTTGTTGATGCTCAAAAATACCCCCTCGCTGTAACATCTCGAGTTCCACTTTTAGTCGAAGAGATGATTTCCGGTCAACCCTTAACCTGTGATGGCTTTATTTATAAAGGACAGGTTCATTTTTTGGGTTTAGTGGATACTGTAGAAGCACAGGATGGGTCAGTAGATTGCTATGCTTTTCCCTCTCGGGTCAGTCCGGCACAAGAAAAGGCTATTTATAAACAAGTCACCAATTTTATCCGCGATAGCGGTTTGGATAATAGCTTTTTCAGCGCTGAATTTTGGCTTCAAGAGCGAGGTTCTCCGATAACGATCGAAATGAATTCTCGCATGAGTGCCACATTTGGCTTCCTCTATCAACAGAGTCTTAACTTTAAGTTACCCGAGGCAGCTCTCACGCTAGCGCAAGGAATTTGTCCTCCAATTCCCCAACAGACACGAGTAGAACCAAAGCCCACCAGTATTCGCTTGTATCTGTCAACTCGCAAAAGCGGTCTTGCTTCAACACTGTTTGATTTTAGCCTTGCTCGACAAACTCTGGATTGCTCGCAATTGATGACCTTTAATTGCGAACCAATGGAGGAAATAAAAGACACCCACTATCATTTAAATCCCCTAGCCGAACTCAACCTTGTGGGGACGAACCGAGCTGCCCTACAGTTTTATGGGGAGCATTTACGCAATGCACTCCTGCTAGAACGACGCTTGCCAACTTATCAAATTACTGTAGTGCAAGAGTGCGTTCTCCAAGGCGGAGAAGGACTTTACTACGACTCCAGACACAATCAATTATTTTGCTTAGATTACGGCAATCCTCGGCTTATTCAACTGTGCTTAACAACCGACACGGTTCAACAGTTCTCATTACCCAGTTCTTTTTACGGTCTTGCAGTATTGCCAAAGGGAACTGTAGTCTTGTCTGGAGAATCAGGACTGATGGAATTGAATCTTAAGACTCAAGAGTTAGTCCCGATCGTCCAAGAATATCAGGGCAAACAGTTGGTTTGTAATGATGTGGTTGTCGATGCAAATGGCTGCATCTGGTTCAACACCATTCATGAAGATGCAACAGGAATTAGGGAAAAAGGGTCGCTGCTAAGGCGCAATCCCCAGGGAAAAATCCAAGAAATCTTTAGGGGACTTGGTTACGGGAATGGCATGGGAATATCGCCAGATGGAAAATTGCTCTACGTTGTAGATAGTTTAGAACGAGCGGTTTATGTCTTCGCTCTTAATTGTTCGCCAACAGAAGCAACCCCAGAAGAGGTTCAAGTCCACGATAAATTTATAGTTGCTCGTGAAAATGAAGGGATCCCTGATGGATTGACTGTAGATAGAGCAGGTCGTCTTTGGGTCACCTTTTGGTTTGGCGGTAAAATCATCTGTATCGAGCCGCGATCGCGAACAAGAGTGAGGGAAATTAGTTTGCCCGTCATGAATATTTCCAGCGCGAGTATTGTTGATTCTCAATCCGGTTCCAGTGCCAAATTATTTGCTTGCTCATCTGTGGTTCCTTGGCAAGGAGGGGAATTCCTCGCACCCGATTATGCAAGTGACTTGCCAGTGGAACAACAAGGATATATTTTTGAAATAGATGTTGAGTGATAGCGAAATGACACTTTTCAAAACAACTCAATTATTCAACAGTGTGAGACTATGACATTTTTAGTAACCAATGATGACGGAATTGATGCTCCCGGCATTCGTACATTGCATAAAGCATTATCTGAAGTAACCAGCGATCGCATCGCGGTGGTTGCACCTAAAAATCACCAGTCCGGATGCGGTCATCAAGTCAATATTCGCACCCTCATTCCAGTAGAATGGCGCTCCGACACTGAGGTTAGTGTAGATAGTACCCCAGCCGATTGCGTTCGTCTAGGAGTTAACTATCTCTACGACGATATCCACTTTGTCGTTTCCGGAGTTAACGGTGGCTGTAATTTAGGGTCGGATATTTATCCTTCAGGAACGATAGCTGCTGCTAGAGAGGCGACCATACATGGTCTTCCAGCGATCGCCTTGTCTCATTTTAAGAGAAGTGACTGGGAACTGGACTGGGAAAGAGCAAGACAGTGGACCGTGAAAGTCTTGCAGAAATTATTAGCTGAACCGCTGGATCCGGGAACGTTCTGGACCGTCAATTTTCCCCACCTCGAACCTGATGCACCCGAGCCAGAGATGATTTTTTGTTCCCTCTGTACCCGTCCTCTACTGACAGAATTTCTTAAAGAAGAGAACGGGTATCTTTATGTGGCAGACGATATTACCCGAAAATCGGATGCAGGAACTGACGTTGATGTGTGTTTGTCAGGAAATATTGCTATAGCCAAAATTAGCCTACCGTGAGATTGTTGCACTAGAGTACCCTAATGAACTCTGGTGGAGTAGAGAGAGCGTTGATGAATCAATTATCTCCCCCTATCTGCTACGATTGAGAGCAGTCGTCACTGAGGTCAATTTATGGGTGAAGCAAAACGACGTAAAGCTGCATTAGGCGATCGCTACGGTCAAGAAGAGCGAATGTTACCTGGGTTACCCTTCACCAAAACCCAAGGCGAACAATTCGTCAAAATTACCACCCGAGGCGCTTGGGTGGGAATTGGCTTTTTGATTGCTGCTTGGCTAACCGTGCGGATTATTGGTCCGGCTTTGGGACTGTGGCAAGCTGGCTAGTCTTTCGGCGATGCCAGGAAGAACGCGCGATCGCGTGCAATTTACGAACGCGATCGCGTCCTAAATTCACTCTATCGCCAAAAAGAGTATTAAAAAAAGCCAAATCATTTCCCAACTCAGTCCACAATATAGAGTCGTTACTGAAGCAGGAGCAATTTTAGAAAACCCGTGCAAACCAACATCCGCCCCACCGAAACCGTCAAAATCAAAGTTGAGGACGACCGCACCGGGATGAGCGAAGCAACGCTCATGCGCGCCTTTGCCGATAACCTGTTCTACAACCAAGGCAAAGATGTCTCCTCCGCTACGCCCCACGACTATTATATGGCCCTCGCGTATACCGTGCGCGATCGCCTGCTCAATCGTTTCTTCCAAACGCGCAAAAAATACTCCGAACAAGACATTAAAGTCGTCTGCTACCTCTCAGCCGAATTTTTAATGGGCCGCCATCTCGCCAATAATATCGTCAACCTCGGCCTCGACGAAACCCTGCGCGAAGTCGTGCGAGAAGCGGGATTAGACTTCGACGAAATTATCGAACAAGAACACGATCCCGGCCTCGGCAACGGCGGTTTAGGACGCTTAGCCGCCTGTTTCCTCGACTCCCTGGCAACCCTAGAACTTCCCGCCATCGGCTACGGCATTCGCTACGAATTCGGCATCTTTCACCAAACCATCGCCGAAGGCTGGCAAGTCGAAATTCCCGACAAATGGCTGCGTTTAGGCAACCCCTGGGAAATTCGCCGCCAAGAAGATAGCGTCAAAGTCAAATTCGGCGGCCACACCGAACTTTACAGCGACCAAAAAGGCGATCGCCGTACCATATGGATTCACGAGCGTACCGTCACCGCCGTCCCCTACGACACCCCCGTTCCCGGTTACAACGCCAACACTGCCAATGCGCTGCGTCTCTGGCGCGCCGTTGCGGGCGAAGAATTCGACTTCCAAGCCTTCAACGCCGGCGACTACGACGGGGCCGTTGCCACTAAAATGAGTTCGGAGACCATTTCCAAAGTTCTCTACCCTAACGACAACACCCCCCAAGGACGGCAACTGCGCCTCGAACAGCAATTTTTCTTCGCCTCAGCGTCGCTGCAAGATATTATTCGCCGCCACCTGAAGCTGCACCCCAATTTAGATAACCTCTACGACGGCGTTGCCATTCAACTCAACGACACCCACCCCACCGTCGCCGTCGCCGAATTGATGCGCCTGTTGCTAGACGAACACCATTACTCCTGGGATAAAGCCTGGTACATCACCCAAAAAACCTTTGCCTACACCAACCATACGCTCATGCCCGAAGCATTGGAGCGTTGGCCGGTGAGTTTATTTGCCAGTCTGCTGCCGCGTCATCTTGAAGTCATCTATGAAATTAATCACCGCTTCATTGAAGACTTGAAAATTTGGTTCCCCGACGACAGCGAACGCCTCTCTCGGATGTCGATTATCGAAGAATTTCCGGTTAAGGCCATCCGCATGGCAAACCTAGCTTGTGTCGGCAGCCACGCCATTAACGGCGTTGCCGCACTGCACACCGAACTGCTCAAAAGCAATACTCTCAGGGATTTTGCCGAACTTTGGCCGGAACGATTCTTTAATAAAACCAATGGCGTTACGCCGCGTCGGTGGATTTTGCTGTCTAACCCCAAACTTGCCGCTCTTTTTACCGAAAAACTCGGAAACAGTACGTGGTTAAGTCACATCGAGCAACTCAGAACCTTAGAACCGTTGGCAGAAGATGCCGAATTCCGCCGTCGCTGGTACGAGATTAAGCAAGACAATAAGCGCAAACTGGCTGAATATATTTGGAAGCACAACGATTTAGAAGTCGATCCCAATTCGATGTTTGATGTCCAAGTGAAGCGACTTCACGAATATAAGCGTCAGTTGTTGGCAGTGCTGCATATTGTCACCCTGTATAACCGCATTAAATCCAACCCTAACGTTGAAATTGTTCCCCGGACGTTCATTTTTGGCGGAAAGGCGGCTCCGGGCTATGTGATGGCAAAATTGATTATTAAATTGGTCAATGCGGTGGGGGAAGTGGTCAATCGCGATCCCGAAGTTCGGGGACGGTTGAAAGTGGCGTTTTTGGCGAATTTCAATGTTTCCTTGGGCGAAAAAATCTATCCGGCTGCCGATTTGTCCGAGCAAATTTCAATGGCAGGGAAGGAAGCTTCGGGAACGGGAAATATGAAGTTCGCGATGAATGGCGCGCTGACTATTGGGACGCTGGATGGAGCGAATATTGAGATTCGCGAAGAAGTGGGTGCGGAGAACTTTTTCTTGTTTGGTTTGACGGCGGAAGAAGTCGAACAACTGAAGGCAAGCGGTTATCAGCCGATGGATTATTATCAGAAAAATGCCGAGCTGAAGAGCGCCCTCGATCGCATTTCTGGGGGGGATTTTTCTCACGGCGATCGCGAGTTGTTTAAGCCGATTATCGACTCTTTGCTCTATAGCGACCAGTATTTGCTACTGGCAGACTATCAAGCTTACATCGATTGTCAGCAGCGCGCAAGCGAAGCGTATAAGGATCGCGAGAGTTGGACGCGAATGTCGATTCTCAATGCGTTACGCATGGATAAATTTTCTAGCGATCGCACCATTGAGGAGTACGCTAACGAGATTTGGAAAGCGAAACCGGTGAAAGTGGAACTGGAAGAGTACGATCCCGATAATGCTGGGATTAAGGTGAAATAAGCATTCGGTTTAACTTAAATTGGATGCTTTTTAGCCCGCTTTTGCGGGCTTCAATTGTGTAAGACAGTTAACTCCAAAAAAGAGGGTAAAATAGTCATAACATACGTTAAAAGTAAGAAAGGTCATCTCTACCCCTTCAAATAGGTCACACGCCAGCAATGGATAGTTTACAACTGAGTCGCTCGCCGTTTCTCAAACAACTGAAACAACAGTTAGAAGCGCCACCTCCTTCCACAACAGAAGAGTCGTTACTGCTGCGGACGATGGTACAAACATTAGTTGCTGTGGGCATTGTGGCAACGGACGTAGCGGCGGGAACGCAAACGAGCCTTTGGGCAATTCCCCTAAGTTTGGCTGGCGGGTTCTGGAGTTGGACGAGTCGGCGCAAGCGTAATGTCGCGACGAAATTTTTAATTTCAATTGGGATGCTGCTGGCAATGGCGGCATTCTTTGGCAATATATTCGCGAGTTTGAACGATACGCGCTTGGTATTGGCGGAGTTATTGATTCAACTACAAATTCTTCATAGTTTTCATATGCCCCGACGAAAAGATTTGGGGTATTCGATGGTGATTGGGCTGATTTTGTTGGGCGTTGCCGGGACATTAAGCGAGACGTTGGCTTTTGCGCCGCTATTGTTGGTTTTTTTGGCGATCGCGATCCCCGTTCTCGTCCTCGATTATCGCTCGCGTTTGGGCTTTGTAGATGGCTTACCGTCGTTGTTTGGGGGCGGGCAGAAGGCTTCAGCTAACCCAACTCGCATTTCGCGAAAGTATTCTGCCCTCTCCCCGAAACAGTTGTTTCTGTTGTTGTTGGGAAGTCTGGCCTTGGGCTTGACAATTTTCGCACTGATGCCTCGTTTTCCGGGGTATCAACAGTTTACCTTCCCCGTCAGCGGCGCGGCAGAATTGGAGGATGCGCGCTTCAGCGGTGAAAATCGCGGAATTCTGAATCCGGGAGTGCGCGAAGGCGAAGGGGGGGCGGATAATGCGGAAAATGGCAGCGGCGAGTTGGATGGGGAAGGGGAAGGAGATGGGGATATTTACTACGGTTTCCGCAGCGAAATGGATCAGGGTGCCTCGTCGCAGATGGGAGGGTTAACGCCCAAGGTGGTGTTTCGCGTGCGATCGCAAGCCCCCGGATTTTGGCGCGTTCTCGGTTTCGACCGCTACACGGGACGGGGTTGGGAAATTTCTCGCGACGACCAACTCCTCGACGTTCAGCGTCCGCCTTGGTCCTATCAGTTTTATCTCTCTTCGCCCTACGGACAGGGACGAACAAGACAGGTGATTCAGACTTATACGGTGGTTTCGCCGCTGCCAAATTTGGTTCCGGCGCTGTCCCACGCGAAGATGTTGTATTTCCCGACTCCTGAAGTCGCCCTCGACCCGGAGGGAAGCATTCGCGCGCCAGCGACGTTAAATGAGGATTTGTCTTATACGGTAATTTCTGAGGTGGCCTATCGCGATCGCACGGCTTTGGGAAATGCGTCTGTGGATTATCCTAAGTATATTACCGATTACTATTTACAAGTTCCCCCCAGAATTAAAGAAAGAGTTCGTCAAAAAGCGGAGGAGTTGCTCGCCAAGTCGCCCAAGCCTATCACTTCTCCCTACGAAACGGCGCTGTATCTCGCTCAAGCGTTGAAGCAAAATTATCAGATTCAACTCGGTATACCGCCTTTGGGAGAAAATGACGATCTGGTCGAGGCGTTTTTGTTCCGCAATGAGGGCGGATACGCCGACCATTTTTCGACGGTATTAACGGTGATGTTGCGCTCTCTCGACATTCCTGCGCGTCTCGCTGCGGGATATGGAACGGGGGAGTTTAATCCGTTTACGGGATTTTACGTTGTTAAAAATACGGATGCTTTCGCGCTGGTTGAGGTTTTCTTCCCAGATTACGGTTGGTTTACCTTCGATCCCATTCCCGGAAACCCACTAATGCCGCCGTCATTTGAGGAGTATGAAGCCTTTGGGGTGTTGCGTCAATTTTGGAATTGGGTAGCGGGGTGGTTGCCAACGCCGGTAACGAGCTTTTTTAATTTGTTGTGGCAGGGATTTGCGATCGCGATCGCTACGGTTGTCGGTTGGTTGTGGGGGTTGGTTTCCAGCAGTTTGTTGGGTTTTATGACGGGTTTAATTTTGTTGGTGGGTGTCAGCTTCCTCGGTTGGATTGCGTGGGTGAATTTCCAACGGTGGCGCTATCAACGCCGTTTGGCGAAATTGCCGGCAATGGAGAAATTGTACCAACAAATGCTCGATTTGCTAGCGGTGCGCGGGGAGATGAAACATCCGGCGCAAACGCCGTTGGAGTATGCAAGAATTGCGCGATCGCAGTTATCGGATGCCGCAGCGGAGATTATTGAGGAAATTTCGACAGCTTACGTGCGCTGGCGCTATGGGGAGGAAGTGCAAAATACGAGTTACCTACAAGAGCAATTGAAGGCGTTAGCGCGCAGCTTTCAGCGACTGGGAAAGAAAGAGGCGCGGTCGCGTTAGCAAAAGAAGAGTTTTTTCAATTTTTCCTTGCTTTTTCTCAACCTTTGGAATATAATTATTTTATAATGGGAATATTGGGACTTATAAAAAGCTCCAAATATTCCCATTATTTAAATATAGTAACATCAGTACGCGCCCAAAGCAAGCGCCAAATTTAAAATAAAGCGAACAGTCCCCCTACGGAAAATTGAAAATAGCAAACATAAATGTCAAGGAGTGATATCAAATCCGGTTGAATGATTTAAGTTAAGGCTGATGGGGGGATGGGGGGAAACCGGAAATATTTTTTATGATGGGGTTTTGGCTTTTTTCGCTTGTGACCTTCACAGACTCTTTACCGTCATTTTCACAGACTCTTTAAAGAGATTCCCAAATTCAGGGTTATCATGGACTAAAGTGAAAAAATCATCCTATGTCTACAGATTCAACAGTCAGTGTAGTCATTGCTTCTGATTTCGAGAGTACAGAAAAAAGCTGGCAAGACGAACGAGCTTGTTTGACTTCCTTCAAGAATCAAGACTTTCCTGAGAAGTTTGAAATCATACTTGCTGTCAACGAAGCATTTAAAGATAAAATTCCTCCCGATCTTTGTCAGATCGCGCCTGAAGTTAAAATCTATTGTTTCCCCGTTCAAAGATCGTCCGAGCTGAAAGATTTAGGAGTGCAAAAGGCAATCGGACAATTCATTGCTGTCGTTGAAGCAGATTGTATTGCTTCGCCAAATTGGTTGAGATGCCTCGTCCAAGTTTTAGAAAACCATCCCGATGTCGCTATTGCCAGCGGACGAACGATTTATGGATTTGAATCAATGCTAAAACGTTCGCTCAGTTTACTCGATCGCGCGTTTATGGATACGGGAAAATTAGGTTGGGTCGGTCATGTTTGTAATAATGGCGCGTTGTACCGTCGGGAAATTTTAAACCAATTTCCGTATCCCAAGCAAGATAATCCCTTCATTTCCGCTCGAGTCAGAAATCAAAAAATGGTTCAACAGGGGTACAAGTTTTTCTTTGTCCCAGAAGCGATAATGCAACACGCCTTTGGCGGCTGGGATTTTCTTTGCGACGAACGGCGCAATATCGGACACGGCGATGTAATTTTATATAACCCCAACTGCATTCCCTGGAAAAGACCGATTGTGGCGATTAAGTTACTCCTGAAGCGTCTCAAAAACGAATTTGGAGATTGTACTAGAGTTGGAAAAAATTATCTGCTTTGGTACGATTGGCCAGTTGCGATAGGATTACTGGTGGCGCTTCGGTTCTTGGAAATTCCAGGAATGATGGATGCTTTCAACGGCTCGAGCAAGCCAAGGAAAACCTCTTATACTTAACCTCAATGAACGATTTGCTCGGCGATCGCGTCAAAACTGAAGGTCGGGTCAAATTTGAGGTGGGGCGTGCGTTTTACAACCCTGAAAGCCAAATCGTACGGGATTTAGGAGTATTGGCAGCGGGGGTCTATCGTCGCGATCGCAGCCAACTTCGAGTTTTGGATGCGATGGCGGGGTGCGGCGCGCGATCGCTGCGCTATTGGGTCGAAAGCGAGGCAGATTGGGTGCTAGCCAATGAAGGAAATCCCGAGTTAGGGGAGATTCTACGTTCTTATTTAGCCGAAGCGATCGCCGCCGGTCAAGGTCAAATTACCCATCAAAACGCCCATCGCCTCTTCTGTCAATGCTACAGCGATCGCGACTACTACGACCTCATCGACATCGATAGTTTTGGTTCCCCAACCCCCTATCTCAGTTTGGCGTTGCGCGCGGCTAAAATCGACGGACTGCTGTACCTCACCAATACCGACGGACGCACCACAACGGGACATCTTCCCGACAATAGTTTAAAGGTTTACGGAGCCTATGCGCGCGCCCACCCCGCCGCTCGAGAACAAGGACTGCGACTTATTATCGGTGCGGCACAACAACAAGCTGCATCCATAGGACTGGGAATACAACCCATTTTCGCTCTCTTTTGGGGACAAAGCGATCGCGTCATGGTTCGCCTCCTCCCCAAACCCGTTCTCTCTTCTCAAAACTACGGCTTTCTCGGTTACTGTCACCGCTGCGGCGAGTATCGAGTGGTGTCGTGGCGCAAACTAGGACGAACCCCTTGTCCGACAGACGACGCACCCCTTACCCTAACCGGTCCGATGTGGTTGGGAGAACTGCACGATCGCGCCGAACTGAGCAAAATGAGCGCGATCGCGCGAGATTGGAATTGGCGAAAACCCCTAAAATTGCTCGCAAACATGGACGCAGAAATTGAGTTTCCCCCTTACTTTTACACCCTCAGCGAAATCGGACGGCGAGGAAAAATCGATATTCCCAAGCGATCGCGTCTCTTACAAGCGCTACAACAACAAGGATATCGCGCTTGTGCGGCTTCCCTGCACCCGAGTGCGATCAAAACCGATGCAGAACTGGCAACTTGTATCGCGATCGCGCAGCGCCGTTCGTAGTAAGGGCTTTAGCCCTTGCTAGTCAACTCTTTAAAATTCGCTTCAAATCGACTTGACATATTTGTAGCATACTGTTTTATGGTAAAAGCACTTTGTTCGTAGTAGGGGCTTCAACCCCTGCCAATCATTAAAACTCGAACCACTCCTATTTAGGGCTTGCTGAAAAAAGCCTAAAGCCAGACAGCAAGGGGAAACTAACCACAAGAGAGTCCCGAAAAAATTGATGGGAAAGGACGAATTATCGTTAAAATGAGTCAAAACCCCTTG
>JAXHVQ010000126.1:0-17927 GCA_034189065.1 Cyanobacteriota bacterium | reverse complement strand
TGGGCATAAATAAACCTTAAAACCTAGAATCTGAAAACAACGCTGAAAGCAAGCTACAAAGAGGGTTTCATGATTTTCTATCTTAATCGCTATTTTACGAATAATTGCGCCCACCTACTTAAACAACCGACTAAGGGGACTGATATTGTTACAATATGTTACTAAGCTGCTTTAAAACTTAAAGTAACTTTAAAGAGTCCCCTTGCCCCCAAATCCAAGTAACCCCCCTATGGCCGACAAACTCTCCTCTGCCACCCGAACGCCAACCCCTACAATGCCCCTCGAGGCGGAGATCGTAGAAACCCATCCTCAAATGCCCCTCGAGTCGGATCGACCGCAAGAAATGCACGCACCTCTACGCGGATCTCGAGGGAATCTGTCGGGTCTCGAAGCAGAAATTGGACATTACGATCCCCAAACCATCGATTCCTACTACCGCAAACGTCCCTTCCAGGTCATCGGGCGATTAATTGCAACGGTGTTCCCCGCCCTCTCGTTTGCCTTCTCCATCTGGCGAGATAAAGTTCGAGGTCGGGTTGCCGTCAACCAACGCAAGCGCGCGATCGAACTGCGGCAAATCCTCGCCAAACTCGGACCGACCTACATTAAAATCGGTCAAGCCCTCTCAACGCGCCCCGATTTAGTTCCCGCCGTTTACCTCGAAGAACTTGCTCTCCTGCAAGACCAACTTCCCCCCTTTCCCAACGAAGTTGCCTATCGGTTTATCGAAGAAGAATTAGGCTATCCCCCAGACTTAATTTACGCCGAACTGAGTCCGAAACCCGTCGCCGCTGCATCCTTGGGGCAAGTCTATAAAGGAAAACTCAAAAGCGGGGAAACGGTCGCCGTTAAAGTCCAGCGTCCCGATTTGATTGGCGATATCAGCCTCGACGTTTACATTTTGCGGGCGCTAGCCGGTTGGACCCAGAATAATATCAAGCAGGTGCGCAGCGATCTGATTGCGATCGCGGATGAATTTGCCGCCCGCATCTTTGAGGAAATGGACTATGAAAAGGAAGGACGCAACGCCGAACTGTTTGCCGAACTTTACGGATACCTCCCCGAAATTTATATCCCGCGCATTTATTGGAACTATACGGCGCGGCGCGTCTTGACAATGGAGTGGATTACGGGAACAAAATTAACCAACCTTGTTGAAGTTCAAGCCAAAGGAATTGACGCAACTCACTTGGTTGAAGTTGGAGTCGAATGTTCTCTGCGCCAACTCCTCGAACATGGATTTTTTCACGCCGATCCCCATCCGGGAAACTTGCTAGCCACTCCCGATGGCAAACTTGCCTATCTTGACTTCGGCATGATGAGTCGCATTCAACCTTATCAGCGCTATGGGTTAATCGAAGCGGTCGTTCATTTGGTCAACCGCGATTTTGAAGCCCTGGCTCGAGATTATGTCCAACTGGAGTTTTTGACCCCCGATACAGATTTAAGACCCATCGTTCCCGCACTGACCAATGTTTTTGGCAATGCTTTGGGCGCAAGCGTAGCTGAGTTGAATTTCAAAAGTATCACCGATCAAATGTCGGCGATGATGTATGAATTTCCCTTCCGCGTTCCAGCCTATTACGCATTAATTATTCGTTCTTTGGTAACCTTGGAAGGAATTGCCATTAGTATCAATCCTAACTTTAAGGTTCTCAGTAAAGCTTATCCCTATGTTGCCAAACGCCTGTTGACCGATCCTTCGCCTCAACTGCGCGCTTCTTTGCGAGATTTACTCTTTAAAGAGGGAAGTTTCCGGTGGAATCGGCTCGAAAATTTGTTGCGCAATGCTCGCGACAGTCAAGATTATAATATCGATAAGGTTCTACACCAGGCACTCGATTTCCTGTTTTCCGAACGGGGCGAATTTATTCGGGAGAAACTAGCTGATGAATTGGTGAAGGGAATTGATTTGTTAGGACAGCGCGCTTTGTTTAATGTCTCTGCCGCCGTGCGCGAACAGGTGGGGATGACAGTAACAGAAATACCGCCAGCGTTACGAAACGATACTCAGAGTTTAGAAAATTTCCAAAATATTTTGAAAATTATTAGCGAAACTCCGGGTTTTGATCCAGCGCACATTCTGCCCTTGATTCCTCAACTGTTGGCGAAGCGGGAAACACAAACGATGGGGCAAAAAATTGCCAGCCGACTCGCGCAACGGTTTGTGGCGCGGACGATTCGCGGTTTATTGTTACAACGAGAGGAAGTTAACTCTATAGGCGAAAAACCCCGTGCAACTACGCGAATTCCCGCGCGATCGCATCGTCTCTCTCTTCCCCAAGAAGGGGTTAGTCGGGTTTAATACTGAATCCCCTCGATCGTAATGAATAATGAACAATAAACAATGAATAATTACCTCTCCTTACGGACAACTCACGGTCTTGAGAAGGGACTGTGTGCGGGTAGGGATTCTCCTGCGTCCGCACCTTGTAAGCTCCGTGGAACCTCAAGACCCGTGTCCTCAAAAGAAGAGGATTGAAATTAAGGAAATTCAAGCCAAACCGCTTAACTCGATCCTCTCAGAGGATTAGTTATTCGCCGCCATTTCCATTAAAATTTTCTGTCCGCTTTGTTCCTGTTGTTCCGAATTCGGTTGTCGTTGAATATAACTTCCATCAGATTGTAACTCCCACGCTTGACGGTTATCTGAAAGTAAAACCCCTAGAATTTCTTGTAAATCTTTACGAATTTCGGGATCTTCGATGGGAGTGACTGCTTCGACGCGCCGGTCTAAATTGCGCGGCATCCAATCAGCACTGCCAATGTAGACCTCATCGTCACCATTATTATGAAAGTAAAAAATGCGAGAATGTTCTAACAACTGACCGACGATGCTAATAACGCGAATATTTTCGCTAATATTAGTCAATCCTGGACGCAAGCAGCAAATTCCTCGGATAATCAGATCGATTTGTACCCCTGTGCAAGAGGCTTCATAGAGGGCTGTAATAATTTTGGAATCGACCAAGGAGTTCATTTTTGCCACAATTCGACCGCTTCCTCCTTGGCGACAGTTTTCGATTTCCCGATGAATCATTTCCATAATGCGATCGCGCAAATTAACGGGAGAGACTAAAAGTTTGCGATACGACTTTTGGCGCGAATAACCGGTGAGGTAATTGAATAAATCGGTCAAATCTGCTCCTAACTCTTCTCGACAGCTAAATAGACCTAAATCAGTGTACAATCGTGCCGTTTTCGGGTTATAATTACCCGTGCCAATGTGGACGTAGCGACGAATATCTTTATCCGCTTTGCGCACGACCAAGACGATTTTGGTGTGGGTTTTAAGACCGACTAAACCGTAAACAACGTGAACGCCGGTTTGTTCCAATTTCCTGGCCCACTGAATATTATTTTCTTCATCAAAACGCGCTTTTAATTCCACCAACGCCACGACTTGTTTTCCATTTTCGGCGGCATTAATCAGGGCATCGATAATCGGCGAATCTCCCGATGTTCGATACAGGGTCATTTTGATTGCTAAAACCTTGGGATCGCAGGCTGCTTGGGCGATGAATTCTTGGACTGAAGCGGTGAAGGATTCGTAGGGATGGTGGACGAGGAGATCGCGATCGCGAATTAAATCAAAAAAATCTTCCCCTTCCTCGCGCTCAAATTGGCGGCTGGCTGCGGCTTCGAGAATTCGATGCAATCTAGGGGGAACCACAGGAGTCCAACTCGGTTCTTTTAAATCGGGTAAGGGTAAACCCAGAAAAAACATTAAATCTTTTAATCCCAACAATCCCTCGACCTCATAAACATCGCTTGCATCCAAACTCAGTCCTCGCATCAGCGTCGAACGAACGCTTTCGGGCATCGAGTCCTGAATTTCTAAACGCACCGCCGAACCGCCCAGTCGCCGCTTGCGCAACTCTTGTTCGATGGCGAGCAATAAATCGTCGGCTTCGTCTTCCTCCACCGATAAATCTGCGTTGCGGGTAACGCGAAACGGATAACATTCCTGTACGTTCATCCCCGGAAACAGCGAGTCTAGATTGTGCGCGATAACTTGCTCGAGGGGAATGCCTGCCCAGACAATGGGTTTTTTGGATTGGGGCGAAGGGAATAATTCTTTGGGCAAAGCGACGAAGCGAGATAAAATTTTGGGGACTTTGATGCGTGCGAATAGTTCTTCTTGGGTGTCTGGATTTTTGACCGATACGGCTAAATTGAGACTGAGGTTGGAAATTTGGGGAAAAGGATGGCTGGGATCGACTGCCAGAGGCGTGAGGACGGGAAAAATATGAGCTTCAAAAAAGCTTTGTAAGTATTTACGCTGCTTGGAGTCGAGATCGACATAATCGATTAGGCAAATTCCCTGTTCGAGCATTTGAGTTTTTAGGGTTCGCTCAAAAACTTGGTTTTGCTTTTGGACTGAGGGGAGAAGGCGATCGCGGATCGCCTCGATTTGTTCTTGGGGGGTGCGTCCGTCGGGAGTCAGTTTGCTCACGCGGGCCTCGACTTGCTTTTTGAGAACCGCGACGCGCACCATGAAAAATTCGTCGAGATTGGAACTAAAAATAGATAGAAATTTGAGGCGTTCGAGTAAAAGAGTGCGAGGATCGAGTCCTTCGTGTAGGACGCGATCGTTAAATTCTAACCAGCTTAATTCTCGGTTAAAATAATGCTGGGGATCGCTGAGGTTGATTTTGGGGGTTTTCGTTTTTGCTTTAGCCATGATTATGGATTATTAGTTATTAGTCAACGGATTGGGGTTGGAGGTCGGACATCAGAGTTAATTCGTCACCGGTCTAAGGTATTGCTGTGGAAATGGTGTTTCGCGAATTGTACCCCGAACGCGATCGCATACAATCGAGGGACGGCTGCTGACCGGTGTTGCTGATTTGACAGGGAGCGAAAATTGAGATTGGGATGCGCTCAAAGCCCTTCGCCTTCGTCGCCAAAAGCCTCCACTCGACTCGTCTTCCTTCTCTCAGACACAGGGTTTACTCGGTGTAACTTCTGCTTAACCTATCACCCACGACCAATGACTCATAACCGCTTTGCAATTGAGACGCTAAACTATATTTGGAATCATCCCAACTGTCGTCAAGAACAACTGCAAGCGATCGCGCGATTTATCGGATGGCAATTTTATAAACGATTAACCCATCGTTCCCTCGACATCCCTCTCGTTGATGACTTAAAACTTCGCTGCTATCCCGATAGCGCAGCAGCAAGCGCCGTACTCTACTGCGGACTGTTCGATCGCAACGAAATGACCTTTTTGTTACGCTATCTCCGAGAGGAAGATGCTTTTTTGGACTTAGGGGCAAACATTGGAGTTTATACTCTCCTTGCCGCTTCTAAAATTGATTCCGGTAAAATTTATAGTATCGAAGCGCTGCCCAAAAATTACGCTCGCCTGCAAGAAAATATTGCCCTCAACCAGTTGCATCAAGTCACATCATATGATAGTGCAATTGCCGATCGCGTCGGAACTGTTCGCCTCGAACTCGCCGAAGGAGATTGTATGCCGCACCTCGTCGAGGAAACAGAAATAGCGGAAAACGCGATCGCCGTTCCTTGCGAGACTTTAAATCATTTATTTAACAATAAGCCTCCATCCAACTTAAAACTCGCCAAAATGGATATTGAAGGCGCGGAATTACTCGCCCTCAAAGGGGCAACTTCTCTACTCGAGCAACACTGTCCGCCTGTTTGGTTGGTGGAGATTGTATATCAAGATCGAGAATTAGTCGAATGGTTCGAGAACTATGGCTACACTTTGTACGAGTATAGTGCCGAAACCCATCAATTGAGTCCCGTTTCCCTCGGTTGCGTCTCTGGGAAAAACGTCCTCGCGATCGCAACTTCAGCCCTTGAATTCGTCCGCCATCGACTTTCTAGATGAGTAGGGGCGGGGTAACCCCGCCCGTACAGGTCATTAGCCTTAAACCAGAAATTTTGCCTCGACTCCCTCATTCCTCCTGCCTCAAAAACCACCTATCCCGATGAACCGGCGCAGAATCCTTCTATTTCTTGCTACTCTCATCTTCCCAATAGCAGCCCTTGAAATTATACTACGGCTCAGCTTCGGATTAGGAAATCCCGTCCTCGTTCAGCGCGATCCCCAAACTGGGTATCGCTTCCAACCCAATCAACGTCTGTCTCGTTTTGGCAAAGCGATCGCCTACAACCAATATTCCCAGCGATCGGAGGCGATCGCGTCCCCAAAACCGTCCAATACCCTGAGAATTCTCATGACTGGGGACTCCGTTCTCAATGGGGGAACCCCCATCGCGCAGACCGAAACCATTTCCGAACAGCTAGAAGCGCAATTATCCCGAAACCGTAAAACCGTAGAAGTGCTGAATGCTTCTGCGGGATCGTGGGGAATCGGAAATCAACTCGGGTATATCCGTAAATTCGGACTCTTCGATAGCGACCTTTTAATCTTACAAATCGGCACCCACGACCTAACCCAACCCACCAGCACCGGCGATCGCGTCGGCAACGACCCTAACTATCCCCAACGTCCTCCTATACTGGCTTTGCAAGAATTGTGGGCGCGCTACCTCTTTCCGCGACTCGCACTCAAATTCAATCGAAGGCTCCCGACAACCGAAATTCCACTGACCGAGAATTCCGAAGAGCAGCTCCGTAAAAACCTTGAGATGTTGCGGGAAATCGTCGCAATCGCGCGGCAGAATAAGACTCCCGTTCTCGTCCTCTATACGCCCAACTGGACAGATGTCTTGCCCGAACCGAGTCAACCCCCTCACAAAGCCGAATTCGTTCGCGTCCTGGCAGCCCTGCAAGTCCCCCTCATCGACCTCCACGCAGCCTGGTCCAACTGGCCCAAAATTGCGACCGTTCAAAGCTACTTCCGCGATAGCGTCCACCTAACCGCCTCTGGCAATCAAATGGCAGTCAGACTGCTCGCTGAGAATCCCGCGATCGCATCTCCCTAAATCTCGCTTTCTCAATTTCTCGTTTTGCCACCCATCGTCGGTTCTCGCAAACTCGAAAGGAAGCTTCACAAAATCTTTAAAATTGACAGTTACATTGGTAATAATACTTATGGTTTCCGGTTTAAGTCCCATCTCTCCGTTTTGAGAATCATTTGTATTCCAGGAAAAATACTTCTCTTATTCAATTATCTAACTACTAATGCGTAGATAAAAGCACTGACACAGCCATAAAAGCCTTTCAATCTCCACAGCTTATCCAACCGCCAATAATTGAACGAGTCCGCATTGCAGTATAATCGCACTGGCGCTCGATTCGTTATCAGATCGATTAACGATTGAAGCTGTCCACTCTATATTTATACATAAGATCGCTCCCTTGGATTCCTAAACTACTCCGAAGTGGCGAGTCGTTACGCAGTCAGGGTCAACGCATCTGACTCAGTACAGCCTGAGCCAAGAGGTGGTTTTTTGTTGTCTTGAAATTGAAACTCGATCCACCTCGAAGGCGAACGCATATTGTAGTTCTAGATTGTCACTTTGAATGTTAAGTCAAAAATGTCCCTGCCCTGACCGTGGAGTAACGCGATTTATAAACCCAACTTCTGCAAGCGTCGGGCATGGTCAACGAAAAGCTACCCAAATTCTGGTTTTTGCATCCCAAGTTAGAACCCCCACAAACCGGCAAAACTGCTCGGACTGTGGCTCGGGGTCATCGCGTCCGAACCCTTTTGATTATTACCCAATTTTACCCACCGGACTTTGCCGCCACCGGTCAACTCATTTCCGAACTCGCCGCACAACTGAGCGACTTAAAAATCAAAGTCAGTATTTTTACTGGACAACCCGGCTATGCCTTCACCAAAGAATCCGCACCCCAACGCGAGGCAACCGAACGGGTTTCGATCCAGCGATCGCGCACCTCTCGCATTCTCCCTTTGCGCATTCGCGGCCGCGCCATCAACGGGTTACTCTTCTGCCTGCGCGCAGCAATGCACCTGCTGAAAACGGCCAAAAAGCGCGATATCCTCATGGTCACAACCGAACCGCCCTATTTACCCATCATGGGCTATCTCGCCAATCTCGTTTTCGGACTGCCCTACGTTTGTCTGATTTACGACCTATACCCCGATGTCGCCGTCGAACTGAATGTCGTGCCAGCCAAACATTGGCTCGTGCGCCTCTGGGACCGATGCAATCGCCAAATTTGGCAACGCGCGCGCGCAATTGTCGTTCTCAGTTCGACCATGAAGCAGCGCATTGTCGCAAAATGCCCCGAAATTGCCGACAAAATTACCATCGTACCCAGTTGGGCCGATCCCAAACTCATTTCTCCCCTCGACAAACAGCGCAATTGGTTCGCCCAAAAATTCAACCTTACCAACAAATTTACCGTTCTCTATTCGGGCAACCTCGGTCGCTGTCATGACTTAGACACTATTTTGCTCGCCGCCCAACACTTGCGCGACGAACCTATTCAATTTGTCTTTATTGGTCGCGGGGCTAAATTGCAAAGCTGTCTCGACCAAGTTCAATGCTTGGAGTTAACCAACTGCCAATTTATGCCCTTCCAAGACAAAGCCGTACTGCCCTATTCGCTCACCGCCTGCGACCTCTCCCTGGTCAGTATCGGGCTAGGATTAGAAGGAATTATTGCACCCAGCAAACTGTATGGAATTTTAGCTGCGGGTCGCCCCGTCGCTGCCATTTGCGCCTCGGACTCTTATTTGCGCCAATTGCTCGACGAAGCGGACTGCGGTCGCGCTTTCGACAACGGCGATAGTTGGGGACTTGCTCGCTTCATCCGTCACTTGGCGGCAAACCCCCTAAAGGCGAGCCATCTCGGTCGGTCGGGGCGGCGCTACCTTGAAGACCACTTTACGCCCGAAATCGTGGCCAGGAAGTATTTGGAAGTATTTGACCAAGCTTTTTTAGGGGATGAGTAGTCTGGTCATTTGTCATTTGTCATTTGTCATTTGTCCTTCGTAATTTGTGGGTTCCTCGACAATGGACGACTGTTGCAACTTTTGAGCCGTTCTCAAAATTTGACCGGCGAGAATCGCTGCCCCAAAGCCATTGTCAATATTCATCACAGCAATTCCTGAAACGCAGGAGTTGAGCATAGTGAGGAGGGGGGCCAAACCTTGAAAGTTCGCACCATAGCCAATGCTGGTGGGAACAGCAATGACCGGACAGTCTGCCAACCCCCCAACAACGCTCGGCAGCGCTCCTTCCATCCCCGCAACGACAATTAAGACGTGGGCCTCGGCAATGACGGAGAGGTTGCTCAAGAGGCGATGGATGCCCGCTACGCCCACATCGGTTAATTGCGAGACTTCAAAGCCTAACAATTCGGCAGTGAGAGCGGCTTCTCGCGCCACGGGCAAATCCGATGTTCCCGCCGCAATAACCGCAATTTTACCCCGGTGTCGAGGGACGAGGGGACCCGGTGCGAGGAAACAGATGCGCGCGATCGCGTCGTACTGTAAATCGGGAATCTTCGCGCTGAGTTGAGCAAAAACCGACCCTTCGATCCGCGTTGCGAGAATAGGAATCTCTTGCTCGTCTTCGGACATTCCCGAACGCATAACCTCGATAATTTGAATGATTTGTTCGGGCGTTTTTCCTTGTCCCCAAATCACTTCCGGAAAACCATTACGTAAATACCGATGGCGGTCAATTTTGGCAAACTCGCTTACGGGCTCGAATCCTTGATGCTTGAGTTTATCAAAGGCAATGGCGGGGGTTATTTCTCCGGCAGCAACCGCTTCTAATAATTTTTGTAATGGGTTCCCTTTGTCACGATTCATATTCGATTCGTCCCTTGGCATCAGTTTTTATTGGCGCTTCCCCAGTCCTCCACCAGCGATCGCGCTCTCCAGTTTTACAATGAAAATAACGGCGAGTACAAATTACCAAGGAAAATCTTCCCATGACCCACAAAAACCCTCGGACTTCGGTGCCGCTGTCAGAGCGAGAAGTCCAGATCCTCGATCTGGTTGCAAGCGGTTTAACGAATTCTGAAGTGGCAGAACGGCTTGAAATTAGCAAGCGAACCGTCGATAACCACGTTAGTAATATGCTAACTAAAACTAAAACTGAAAACCGCGTTTCTCTTGTCCGTTGGGCTTTACAATGGGGGAAAGTCTGTCTCAACGATGTCAACTGCTGTGCCTTACCTTTAACGAATGCGTCCAACAGCAGCAATTCTAACGCTTAACGCGAAAGCGATACACTTTCTGTCCTACTTCGGTCGATTGGCCATCGCCGCGCTCGCGATCGGACTGTTGGCAAGTGGCTGTCAAGATCGCGGTTTCATTGCGCCTCCTCCTCAGCCTTCGGGTTTAACCCTTAACGCGCTCAATACCTCAAAGGCAGAACAATTTCCTAGTTTTGACTATAAAGGACGCTACCTCGCCTTTGCCAGCGATCGCGGGCCCGCTCGCGGGATTTTTGTCTACGATCTTCAGCGCCGGAAACTGCTTCCCCTCCCCAATCTCAACGAAGCTGGCAGCTTTCAAGATGCTCCCGATATCAGTGCCGACGGACGCTACATTGTCTATGTCTCCGAACGAGGAGGCAAACCCGATATCTGGATTTACGATCGCGCTTCTTCCCGCGCCGAAAATTTGACTCAAAATATTCTAGGGGAAGTCCGCCATCCCACCCTCAGCGGCAACGGCCGTTTTGTCGCCTTTGAAACCAATCGTTCGGGTCAGTGGGATCTTCAAATCTACGACCGAGGAGTCGGTGTGGATATTTCTATACCACAAGGGGAGACTGAAGTCAACGAATAGTTTGAGTTAATATTGCGAGCAGGGAAAAGATGCCATTGAAATTTCAGGCTGAAATCCTAAAAGCGAAATTCGCGATCGCCCACCCAAAGACTTTCTGCCACCGAGTCGCCTTGTTCGCTGACTTTCACTTCCACCACAAAGGGACGAGTCTGACCGGCTTCTCGAAGGGTGCGATCGATATAGTCGTTAATTTCGATGCGCTGGTCTTCTGGCATATAGTATCGTTCTAAACCATAATCGATCCAGCCACTATTATAAGTCCCTTCCAAAGCCACGCGATTGTCCGGGAGTTCCGACGGGCGATCGCGACTCACTGCGACGGGTTTCCACGCTTGGGGAAGACCCGACGGCGTTTGCTCTATTTCCGGCGAAGGTGCTTGAAGAACCACGTACAATTGAGTTCCTTCTTGCAGTCGTTCCTCGCCACTTGGCATAGGTGTCAGAACCGTTTTCCAACCAGGAAGCGGCTCGAGAGTTTCAGCGCGGGAAATGTCGTATCGCAGGGTTTGGTAGTAGCCGCGAAGGAAGTCGTACGGGTCTATGGGAATGGTTTGGAGAATCGCCGTTTGTCCCGACCGGTACGTATAAATAGCTCGGGCGGGAATGCCTAAAATTAGGGCGATTTGAAAGGCTAGGGGTAGAATAAATCGCCAAATGGATTTATGGTTTGTCCTTTGTTCTGGGTTGCTCATCATTCGTTAACAAATTTTGGCAGGCAGGCCGCGATCGCACACTTTAAACATCTCCAATAATTTGGTCATCTATTTAGTATTATTTTCCGGAAGCGTGCTTAACGCACTTGAATGGTTTATCGTTTTCCTGCTGCTTCTGCACCGGTAACGACCACTTCTCATCAATACTACCGAACTCGCTAACCAGCAAGCTCTTAACTGCTTTTTCTTGCTCTTGCAACAGCAGGCGATGCTCAACTGTACACTCCTTATAATCTTTACCCGAACGCTCTCCTCGCAAGACTTCGACTGCTGTTTTAACCGCCTCTGCCCCAATCCTAACTCCAGACTGGTCGATAACAAGTTTTAATGGACTATCGGGATCGAGCAACTTCGTTGCTTTATCTATCCACAAATCTAAAATTCCGAAAATTTCAACTTGCTTCTTAGTGTCCGACCGCTTAAGCGCTTGAAGTGCAACCTCTGTTGCCAGGTTCGATCCTCCCCAAAGTAACTCAATTTCAGGGTGGTCTTCGAGCATCTGCAACACGCGATCGGGATCTTCGGAAGCGCCTCTCACGCTAACCGCATCTACAATTTCAAAGGAAACATCCGAGCGCTCTTCGTTAATTTCGTCAACAGCTTTTAAAAAACCTTGGCGATACTCATAGTAACGGTCATACACAGCGCCATCAACCATAGCCATCTTAATCGGCTGTGGCGAACGCTTTCGCCGAAAAGTTGAGTCATTCGGCTGATTTTTCCGATTCCATCTCTTCCTGTTTAGCTTCAAATATTTTCCCGAGTCATAGCCCATTTTAAAGCTATTGGTGTTATAGCAGGCGATTGCGAAATCTTCCGCGTCGGCGCGATCGAAGCAAAAATCAACGGTGATAATCGCGACTCCAGCATCCTGAGCTTTTTTAAGAGTCTCCATTGAGCGCTTGGGATGTTCTGGGGTTAAGACAATCGCGTCAATTCCTTTCCCAACTAAATATTCAATTGCTTTAGCTTCGTTTTGGTCGCCCTTTTTGTGCTTCACGCCCCAAATTTCTACGCGACGGTTAGCTGCTCGACGCATTCCCAATTCATAGGCATCAAAAAGACTTTGATGACCTTCCGATTTCAGAAGGGCAATTCGCAAACGAGGCTCCCTCGGATGCCTAATTTGCTGTTCCCAATTGTTGGCTTTATGAGTTGTTTCCCACTTTTTAGCCCCTTTCAGTTGAAAATCCGACCAAAATTGTGCCCCCCACAAATCTGCTTCTTCTAAGTTCGCTTCGAGGAAGTTGGCCTGAGACTGCAATTTGAGACGATTCTGCGATTTTAGATCTGCAAACCGCAACGACGCTTTCTTTAAATCAGCTTTATAAAAGTCAGCTCCTTCTAGTTGAGTTCGATTGAGATTGGCCGATTGTAAATTGGCACGACGAAAATTAGCATTCTGGAAGTTAGCCCACAGCGCTTTAATTTCGACCAAGCTTGCTTCAGAAAAATCTGTCTCCTGAAGCTGAGCGCCATAAAAATTACTCTCGTCGCATTGACAGCCCTTGAGTTGTGCATTTTGCAAATTAGCTCCCGCTAAATTAGCACCCCTCAAATCAGCTCCAGTTAAATTGACACCCTGTAGATTAGCCCCCTCTAAATTCGCTCGCCGGAGATTGCTACCTTGCAAGTTAATATTTCTCAAATCAGCTCCCACTAAAATTGCTCCTTCCAGGTTTGAATTGGATAAATTCATTGAGGCACCTTGGAACCTTGACGGCAGCAAGTGGCTCGGAAAAAAACGCTTGCAACTCTTGAGTTTGAGCCCTTCTAAATGCGCATCCTTAGCTTCTAAACCTGGATTGCTGGCACAGCGCTGGCTCAATACCTTAAGCGCCTCAATACGTCCCTCGCTGTATTCGTGGTCTGCTTCTTGACGTAAAACTTGGCGGGCTTCTTGGATTTGGCGTTCTCGCCGACCCGGTATAGTCATTAAAAAAGAAATGACCCCAAACAAGAGCGCTGTTTCGCTCAACACGGCAGCTAGTCTGACCAGAGAAATATTCCGGAACCAGTCAGCGAAATCGGAGACCTTTGTATCTACAACGGAAACAGATTTAGGAATCTTAGGGATTTGGGGTCTTTCCTTAGCTGTACTTGTATGGGTGCTCTTGGAGCCTTGTAAGATAAACTTCCTGATTTTTCCGAGTAGGAAACGTTTTTTTTCTTCCATAATAAATTTTCCTGATTATGACTTTTTGTCAGATTGATTTGGATTGCAATGGAAATCACTGAAACATTTCTGAAAAGCCAGCATCACTTAAGTTTACAAATCCTTGGGACTTTAGAGTCGTCACTTTAATTAGATCGGAAGCTTGAGTTCTGTCTTCGGTAAAGTCAATCGTAACTCCACCCAAATTAAGCTGCGAACTCGATACTTGCTGTATAAAGTTATCGCGATTAAGTTTCCCCTTGATGTCATTCAAAATTTTGAGAGTCATTTTACCAACGATATATCCTTCTAAGGAAATGTACCCGAAATCATCGTTCAGCTTAGTTTTCGCTTCTTTCACAATCGGAAGGTCAGCGTCTAATAAGGGGACGACTTGAGTCATAATAATTTTTTCAGTGAATCCATATTCTTCTAAGTCCAGCTTAAACGCTTCGGCATCTGTAAATGAGAGAGATGAGATTGCCCAATCTTTACAGTTTTCTCTGACAAGTTTGACAAATCGTGCAACATTACTGTAAGTTCCGGCTGTAACGACTAACTTACAAGTTGTCTCGGTTTTTTCTTCCCACTGTTTTAATGATTGATAGCCTGGGATGGCGTTGGGAGTATTACGAATATAAAAGCCAACCGGACCTATACCATTAAGCTGGAGAGTGGATTGGTTGCGGACTAAGTTTGTGTAACTCGCCAAAACGCGATCGTAAGGGCGTAGAATTTCCGCTGCGACTTCTGCCTTTGCTAAGGCTTTTCTTAACCCTTTTAATCCGGCCACGCCATAACCATCTTGCTGCACGTAGGCACAAATTTCCTTCGGCTTTACTCCTGCCTTTAAAGCCATCTGAGTCACAGCGTCTATTTCCTGTGCATAGCTAGCGCGGTAGTTGATAGTTGATTCTGACCCCGCTCGCCGCAGGATATCTGCTCCGGTCAAGAAACCGACGGCAGGAATATTATGTTTTGAGAGGATTGGTAAAGTCTTCTCTGCTGTGGGAGTCCCGACATTACCGACCATCAGAAAAATACCTTTACGCAATAATTTCCTTGTTTCTCTAGCTGCAATTGGAGGCTCGTAAAAGTCGTTTCTAAAAAGTAACTTTATTTTCTTCCCTCGCACAACCTCTCCGCTTAAGGCTGCTTCTAATCCAGCTTTCATCTGATTTCCCAAGGCTTCTTCTTGACCTTTCAACGCCAATACAGAACCCAATTGAAGGGTTTGTAAAGTTATTCCTTGAGACGATGCTTTATCTGTTATTTTTTGAGAAGCGATGCTTGCTCCTAAAATCAGAATTAAAGATGCAACAACTAAAAGCACAAATTTCAGTTTACCTTGAGGCATGAGCGAACTCCTACTTTTTGACCGCCACCGTATCTTTCAAATTTAGAGTATTGTATCAGTATTTTTTAAAATTTGTCGGTAGTTTTACTCTTAAGCCCCTCAACAAAATCCTTTACACACCTCTTACTCTCATAAACACGGTATATCAGGTTTTTGAGCATATAAAGATGGGTAATTAATCGCGAACAGGTACTTAAGTCACTGACTCCCGTCTGTTGAAAAGCTCCGAATGTAGCGCTCAAACCAAAGTCCTGCTGCAATAATCGCTACGCCGCACAAAAACAGAACGATCGCTTTAAATAAAAGTCCCGTGTCATATTCCAGCATTCGAGAAGTCAGTTGCAAAACCATTAAAATAATTCCCCACCAAAACGCCTTACGCTGACCCGTCCCCAGACTCTCGCGCACGAGACCGACAGCGAGTAAAAATAGTAGGACATTGAAGGCAAAAATCGCGATCTCGCCCAACGGTTGCACCCCTTTATCCCACCACATCAACGTCCCCGTCGCCGCCAGCATCGCACCGACGACCGTACTCGAAAGGTCAATTCGCCAAAATTCGTCCCGTCGATAGCCCAACTTCCACCAGGCATAAAGGGTCAAACCCAGAATGATTAAAGCGTCTAATAAAGGCGACCAAGCATAAGCAGGAATAGCTTGGGTTTCGGGTACCCAAGTTACTGGCGAACTCAGCCATCCCAGCCATAATATTCTAAAAGAGAGAACGTAGAATAAAATGCTCAAAACGGTAACTGACAAACCCCGACTAATTGGATCGAACAAAGGATGAGTGCGTTCCCAAATTGAGTCTCGATAGGCCCACAACAGCGCCGGAATCAGCGTACACGCGATCGCGGCGACGACGGGCGCGATCGCGGCCCGGTCATCAAATAATCGAACGGTCAAAAACAGGAAATTAACTTCTCCCGAAGCGGCTACTAAAATCGCACTTAAGGCAAATAGCCAACGCGATCGGCATCGGTAAGCTAAAGGCACAAATAATAGACCTGTTAATAGGGGAAGATGTTGGAGAATCATCACGAAGATTGACCCTCCCCTACCCAGAGAATACAGATCGGGCGCGCCTCTAAAATAGCCTAATGCCACTAAAATTAAGGCAAGAATCCCCAGAAACGTCAACTCTAAACTATAGCTCATTACCAATACACCCGCACCCCAAACCAAGAACAGTTCGTAAATCGAGCCGCTTTGGTGAAACATCTGGGACATCAGTGCCAAATTTGCGCCTAAAGTTAGCGCGCCTAAGAGTAACAATGCTTGTCCGACGCGAGTCTGCCAGCCTTCGGTTTGTTGTCGCCATAAATAAAAACCTGCTGTATTGACACTTGTAAATAAACTTACAAGCAGGACAACTCTCACGTTCTTCGACCAAACTTGCCAATTGGCGGCGACAAAGGTAATTACAGCCAAGCCTAAGAGAACGCCGCCTAATCCTAAAAGAATGAAAATAAAACGGTTGCGCGCGGCGGTATCGAGTCGGTTAAATTGATAGCGTTCGACCAGTCGTTCGTAAAGGCTTTCTTCGATTAATCCCTCCGAACGCCACTGTTCGACTTCTTGGCGCAGTTGATAGCGAAACTTTTCTGAAACCATAAATCTATTGGCGAGACTAGCAAAACCAACGCCCTCTCTTTCTTTTTAGCTTATCTCTCCCCCTGACGATTTTCGAGTTGCCCGTGTGACAGTTTGGGAAGGCTGCGATTTTTTAGGGAGCTACGTGCGATCGCTATTACACTCTAGATTTGTCTTTCTTTTAAGAGGGCGATGCGGCGATGGAGTCGGGTCGTTCGTCACTTGGATAATAAGGGAGTTGGAGGTAATATGAAATTCTTGAATGGTTGCTACAAATGATTGACGGGGAGATGGGGAGATGGGGAGATGGGGGGAAAGTTCTGTAGCATTTTTTGAGGGATTTCATATAAGTTTAATTTTAAATTGAGCTCTTGCTTTTTAGATTTACTCATGATATATTAATAATCTAATAATGGAAATAGTGACGATCGCAAATGTATGTCAATATTTCCATCATAAAATAATAGTATCCCAAGTCTTGGGAAAAAGCAAGTCAAAATCAATAGAACTCTTTTGTTTCTCACCCAATAATTGCTCAACTCATAAAATCGATCTACAAATTCGATTTTCCCGCGTCCCCGCCTTTTTTCCCTAACTTTTTTTCCCGTTCTCATCTTCCAAGGCAAGAATCGCCTGACGAAATCCCAGAACGACCAAAATATTAGACAGGGTTAAAAGGGATTCAGCGCTGCCATGCAACCAATCAACATTTGCTAACTCTGCGCTATAGTGGATTTTGGCGTAAATGCCCGCAGGAATCGTCACGCCGACAAAAATCAATAAAGCATAAAATCCAATTAATGCTAACCGAGGGAATTGCTGCGATCGCGTGGCAAACCACAAGAATCCCAGGTAAGGAAAAAGAGAGAGGGCAAATAATGTTTCTTTACTCATTATTTAATCTTTAGCTTCAACGGTTGTTTGGGACTCGGACATATTGCGAGTCTCCCGGGAAGCATACCAAATCCACCCTGCCGCTAAACAGAGGGTAGAATTTCCCACCACTGTCATCGCCGCTTGTAGCGTGACTAACCCTTTTAAGGAGTCGGCATTCTCGAAAAAGTGCCAGGTACAAGCGCACATGGCGCTAACCAAGGCGGGTAACATGGCAAAGGAGAGTCCGTACCAGGCGCGATCGCCTCGCAGTTGTCCGTAACGCCAAATGAGTACAATGGCAGCCATCCATTCGATGACGCTGGAAATATGGATAATCCAAGTGGGGAACGAAAGGGCGTACATTTTTGGGTTCAGAGTTCAGAGTTCAGAGTTCAGAGTTCAGAGTTCAGAGTTCAGAGTTCAGAGTTCAGAGTTCAGAGTTCAGAGTTCAGAGTTCAGAGTTAAGAGTTCAGAGTTCAGAGATCAGAGTTCAGAGTTAAGAGTTAAGAGTTGGGTGTT
>JAXHVQ010000125.1:0-17957 GCA_034189065.1 Cyanobacteriota bacterium | reverse complement strand
CCAGCGAAGACAGAATGACCCAACGATTTTCTGGAGAAAGTTGTCCGTTAAAGGGAATTTCAAAGTTTTCTGGGGTGGGGTCGGGGGAGTCGGATAAACGGTACATTTGTACTTCCCAGGGTTGTGCCAGCAAGTGCAAGGGGTTTTGACTCATTTTAACGATAATTCGTCCTTTCCCATCAATTTTTTCGGGACTCTCTTGTGGTTAGTGTCCCCTTGCTGTCTGGCTTTAGGCTTTTTTCAGCAAGCCCTATATAACCTAATGTCGGAATAGTTATAATCCCACCATCAACTAGAGCAACTAATTCTCCATCGGTGGAACTCTGGCGAGAGTCCAAGTCCGTTTCTGTTCCCAGAGCTTTTTGACGGGTGTCAGTGGTTGTTTGCCCTTCAGCGTCCCCGGCTTTTTGACCTTGCGCTAACTCGAGTCCGGTTGTTTGAGGCTGGGAGATGGAACTCGGGGCGCTTTGCTGGTCTTGGGATACGGGTTGCCCGTTCAGATGGGATGCCCCGTGGCGCGCTAAAGCTGTAGGGTGGGATTGGGGGATGGGGCGAGGGGTTTCGTCGGCAGCGGCTTGCGAAAGGTCTTCGCGGGTGATGCCTTCGGGACGCAGACCGGGTCTAAGCGAAGGTTTGCTCCTCGCGGCTTTTCTTGATTTAAGGGAATTTCTACCTTATAAAAGAAAGCCATTTGCTCCCTTGTCTCATTCATATTAGACCCAATTTTAATTAAACCTATGAATGCCCGCGATCGCTTAACAGTTCGTCGAGCAAGAACCGGTCGAGTTCCTCGAAGGTGGAAACATAGGTCTCTACGGGCTCTTCGTAGCCTTTGAGATTGACTTTCATCGGTTTAAAGCGTTTTTGCATCGGCTCGATTCCGGCCAAATACGTATAGGTTGCTCGTCCCAAAGCAATATCTGCCCCGACTTCCTTGGTACAGGATTCGAGGCGGAAGGCGGCATTTACGGTATCGCCCAGGGCGGTATAATCCGGGCGATCGCCGCTGCCCGTATTTCCAACCATTGCATACCCCGTATTAATCCCCGCGCCGATATGCAATGGAAAAGGCAGGGGATAGCGGTTTTCTAAGTCTGCGCTCATTTTGTGGAGATCGCTGACGGCTCGAAAGATTTGGAGAATTTCTTGTTCGGTTATATCGGTTTCTCCGTGAAACCACAGCGCCATCACTGCATCGCCAATGTATTTATCCACCCAACTTCCCGCCTCTCGGATAATGGTTCCGGCTTGGCGAAACCAGTTTCCGATCGCAACTGAGAGAATTTTTTCGTCCAATTGCTGGGTTAATTTGGTGAAATTACGGATATCAACCACCATCACCGAGGTCAAGCGTCGGACGTGCAGGGTAGAAGTCAGGGTTTCAGAAGATTCCAACTGAGAGCGATCGTTTGCCATTACGCGATCGCGCCCGGGACAGTGAAATTCCAACTCTGTTTGTCCGAAGGTCACGCAGTCTTTATCGCGCAACGTAACGGGAATATTCACGCGGCGACCGTTGACAAATGTCCCGTTGCGACTTCCCAAATCGATTAAATAAAACTCCCCCGTTTCCGTACATTGGAGCATTGCGTGGTTGCGCGAAATCCACTGGTCGGGGATCGTAAAATTATTCTCCTCGCTGCGTCCAACCGTCCAACAGTTTCCCCCCACCAAAGAAAGGTAGCGGTTGCCGCTGGCCGTGCGTAAAATTAGGTAAGGTGTCAATCCAGAAGTCACCACGGTGCTTAAAAAAGGGCTGCTGGCGCGGGAAGTTATTCGCAAGAACTGCCTCGATGAAGATGCGATCGGTGGGAGTCCAAGGGCGGAGCAACCCTTATTGTAAGTTATCCGTCATCGGTTACGATGCAACTGATATAGCTAATCCAAACAGTCCATCCACCACAATTGTACTCAAGACTGCGCCGCTGAAAGCCCACCAACCTGCTTGCTGTTTTTGCAAGGCGCTTAAACCGATGAGGAGTAAGGCGCTTCCCAGTGCAATGGCGCAACCCAATCCCCAAGGGGTTTGAATGTGCGCAATTGCGCCCTGGAGGGCTAAAGGAGCAAGGGCTGGGTCAACTGCCATGACTTGTTTCCAATAGGGCATCAAACCCGTCAAGTAGAAGTATAGATCGGTGGCTGCTGTTCCCAACAGGGATCCCAAATAAAATAAATGGCCCACCGCACACCAATTTCGCCGCAACCCCCACACAGCAAAGGGAATACCGATGGATTCGATGGGAAGATGAATCGCCGGTTCCCACCGCAGCCACCCCCAATAAATCGAACCGGCTAGCCAACTCCAGGTAAATCCCCACAGCAAATCGCCCCAGAATTCGGTTTGGGGACGTTTCTGCAATTTCAGCGCTAACAGGAACCACATTCCGCTTAGTAGCAGGCTGAACAGGGGCCATTGGCGTACTAAAGGGGCTTCTAAGAAAACTGGGGCGGATACGAGAAAGGCGGCAGCCGCGAATGCTTGCCACAAACGGATGTTGGACTCGGTTCTAAAGGCTTCGAGAGACGGGGTTAAGTTTAATAAAGCGCCTTCTACCGGCGCTGGGGGATTAGTGGATGACTGCACGTGAATTGACCAACGAGTGTTTAACAAAATTTTACAATTCTTTACCTATATTCGCACGCCTGTTAATAATACCATATTTTGGATGCCCCTGGGGGGGATCGGTGAGTTCAGGGTTTTGAGTTCAGGGTTTTGAGTTCAGAGTTATGGGTTATGAGTTCAGGGTTCAGGGTTCAGGGTTCAGGGTTCAGGGTTTGGGGTTATGAGTTATGAGTTCTGGATTCTGGATTATGAGTCATAGCAATTCCCACGCATTCTAACGACACATCAATTTTTACCCCCCCTCTCCCCATCGCCCCATCACCCCATCCCCCCCATCAGGTAGACATCCCGACGAGAGGGAGGATAAAACGAAAAAGACTTGTATATTAATTGTGGAATTCCCGATCGCCGGACGCGAAGTTTCGCCCTTACTCTTCATAATTCCCACCTCGTGTATGAGAACTTTACATCCCAGAACTCTGACAACTTTTGCGATCGCCTTCGCCATCGGCGTTATGCTTTCCCTCATTGGGGGAGGAATTAGCCCTGTTGCAGCCCAACTCCCCCCAGCGGAAACCCTACCCCAAGAGCCCATTGCTCATTTTTCCCTGTGGCAAGCATTTATCCTGGGCATGGTTCAAGGAATGACCGAGTTTTTACCCATTAGCAGTACGGCTCACCTCAAGGCTGTTCCCGTATTTTTAGGGTGGGGCGACCCGGGCGTAACCTTTACCGCCGTGATTCAATTGGGGAGTATAGCGGCGGTGTTGGGATATTTTTGGACGGATTTGACTCAACTGGCGGTGGGAACGTTTGGGGCTTTATTTCGCAAGGATTTTAAAGCCAGCGAGTTGCGCATTACGGTGGGAATTATGATAGGAACGGTGCCCATTGTGGTTGTGGGACTGCTGATGAAGGCGTTGGTTCCCGACTTAGATAATTCGCCGTTGCGGAGTATGACGGCGATCGCGATCGCTTCAATTGTCATGGCGCTGTTGCTGGGCATGGCAGAACGCACCGGACAGCGCAAACGGGGGTATGAGTCTTTAACTGTCATCGACGGCGTTTTGATGGGGTGCGCGCAAACGCTAGCGCTGATTCCGGGGGTTTCGCGATCGGGGTCTACCATTACTGCGGGGTTATTCATGAATCTCGAACGGTCTACCGCTGCCCGTTTTTCCTTTTTGTTAGGCATTCCCGCCATTACTTTAGCTGGGTTGGTGGAGTTAAAAACCGAGGTCATTGATGTGGGGGTTCAACTCTCGGAAATTTATCCTTTGGTGATGGGAGTTGTCTCTTCTGCTTTCTTTTCTTATATCGCGATCGCTTGGTTGATTGCATACCTCAAACGCCAAAATACCTGGATTTTTGTCTGGTATCGTTTAGCCTTTGGTTTGCTGATTCTCGGCGCGATCGCGCTCGAGTGGATTGGGAATTAATTGGGTTGCCTTCACTTCGGAATAATGAATAATGAATACGGTATTCAACAGCAGCTTGAACTAATTTGTTAGCGACGTATACGAACTCCCAGACACACATTAATTTATTCAAAAAAGAGATTCTTTTCGGTATTAAGTTTTTTCTGTTCCTCTGGGGTCAACATAACAACTAGCCTGTAATTAGATGGTATTTCAGAGTATCTAAACTGGTAGCCCGTGGTATCAATCAGGCGATTGATATCGAGCAGACCTTCTAAATCTATGTACTCCTCATAATAACTCAGCTCGAGTTGATGTCTTAATCCATTGAGTATAAATTCAACAGAACAGGGTTCCGAGCGGGTGTTCCAATTCCAATGCTCCTCTACACCCCGAGGTAAAAAAGCACCGCGAGAAATTTCCGACCACCGCGCTATTGCTTTCACGTACTCTTCATTTTCCGAATCAACTCTAAAAACTTCACTTTCTGACCATGTTCTGCTTTTATCCCATCTCAGTAATAATAAGTCGAGCATCGGCATTAGAATTTGCTGCTCCGGAGGAATGATTTTTTCCTCGTCAATATCGATAAATCCATACCAAAATGAGCGAAACTCTTCAGTATTTTTTAAATACTCTTCAAATTGTTGTTGAATCGTGTCAAGTTCGTTTTCGAGTTGAAGATCGGATAAACGCTCGTACTGTGGAAAAAAGCTCAGTTTCCGATAATACTTCAGCGACCGTAAAAGCCAGACTTTGACTCTTTCTCTGATTTTTGAGTCGTCGAGAAACTCCTGTTGCCAGACCGAAGCTCGATCGTTTGATAAGTCTGAAGCTTCGTTGTTATTGCCAACAACATTATAAAGAGTGAGTCTAGCAACGACAGGCGTTGGATGGAGGGGAGCAGACAAAAGCCGTCTAATCTCACTTTCAGCAGCGCTACGGATATAGCAAGTTCGTCCTTCATAGAGTTCTTCGTAAAGAAAACTATGAAGCGGAATAGCATTTTTGTTCGGCGAAACAATCCAAGGCTCCCAAATGAATTGCTGTTGCTCGGGAACGATGCGCGTTTCCCATTGTCCATTGGCTTCTCTTCTGATAATTTCGCCGACGTAGATAACCAAAGATGGAAAAATATCTAATTCTAAACATCTTCGCCGTCCTTTGCGCCGTACAGCTTTGTCAACGCGGTCGAGACTACTTAAAGTCAGATCCAGTTCATCTCTGGCAACATGGAGTTGTGCGGCTAAATTGTCGGTCAGATTTGATATTTCATCAGCCATATCTGGCTCCTGTGGCTGCCATCCACTTAAGATATGGGGTACCGTTTCAAAGGACATAAACGATTTCTCCTTTTTTCGGAATTTTGTTTTAGGCTTTTGTCATATTAGCGGCGAACTTGAGTTCCAGGCGACATGGTGGCTATTCGCTTCAAAGTCCCCAATAGGTAATACGTTCGGGCAACCAACCGGAAATTTGCCAGCGAGAGAGGAGTTGATTGACTCGAAGATACAAATTGCTGTAAGCTAACCCTTTAGGCATGGCAACGCACAATGCTTCCCCAGGAAGGCGATCGCGCAATAATCGATATTGAGGTGCCTCTTGCACCCATCCCGTTAAAACGGGGACATCGGCAGCAAAAGCGTCTGCGGCACCGGTTTCGAGTAACGTTTGCGCTTCTTGATAAGATTGTACGCCCACCAACGTGGCTTGAGGAAGGTGATAGCGAACAACGGCGATGGTACTCGATCCTTCGAGGAGGGCAATTTTTCGGGTTGCTAAGTCCCCCAGGGTGTTGAGGTTGGGGTCTTTGGTCGCGAAAGCAGTATGATTGAGATAGTAGTAGCGACTGAAGTTAACGAAGCGATCGCGCGATTCGGTTGCCGTCAGATTCGCAATGACGAGATCGACTTCCCCTTCCAAAAGCACGTTCAATCGTTCTTGATTGCTAGTCGGACGAAATTCTACTGCGTTGGCATCTCCCAACAATTCTTCGGCTAACTTGCGAGCAATATCGATTTCTAATCCTTGCAAGTTTCCGTCCCCGTCGGTAAACCCCAAAGGACGCAAATTATCTTTAACCGCCACAATTAATTTCCCCCGTTCCACAATCTGAGTTAAACTCGCGGCGAGGATGGGAGAGGGATTCAATATCGGCGAACAAAATAAAGCGATCGCGCTCAATTGCGCGACCCACTTTGACCCCATTGGTAATCGTTTGGTCATAATAAAAGGGGTAGAGACGTTTCATGAAATGTCTGTCGTTTCGCGAAACATCCGTCACCAAAACACTAAGGATATCCCTTGCTGCAAGGGCAATACTCATCAATGAATAATTATTCATTATTAATTATTCATTATTAATTGTAAATCTACCCTTAGCTTTTCGGCAAAACTTTATGACTTCTGTTGACCGGCCAACTCGACAACCTTGGTAAATGCCGGGGGGTCGAGAACGGCTAATTGAGCCAACATTTTACGATTGATCTCAATATTCGCCTTTTTCAAATTTCCCGTCAATTGACTGTAACTCATGCCGTGCGATCGCGCCGCAGCATTAATCCGCGTAATCCAAAGGCGGCGAAAATCCCGCTTGCGCCGACGGCGATCGCGATAGGCACTGCGTAGCGCCTTCATCACCTGTTGATTCGCCGTGCGGAATAACTTGGAGTGAGATCCTCTAAATCCTTTGGCGAGTTTGAGAATTTTTTTGCGGCGCTTGCGAGCGACATTGCCGCGTTTTACCCGTGCCATAATTTTATTGTTCTACGTTTTGAGTCATTTAAATCTACATATAAGGCAGCATCAAGCGAACCTCATGTTCGTCGTTTTCGTGGACTAAGGTCAACTGCGACAAGCGACGACGCTTTTGCTCGGAACTTTTATGCTCGAGCATATGATTTTTGTAAGCCTTGCGACGGCGGATTTTTCCCTTTCCGGTCAAGCGAAACCGTTTCGCCGCCGATTTTTTCGTTTTCAGTTTAGGCATAACTCGCCCCAATTCGACACAATTTCCCATTCTACTACAAGTTGCTCGACATTTCCCCAACGACATTCGCTGCAAAGAACCAATAACCTGTACGGGCGGGGTTACCCCGCCCCTATTCCACCGGATGCTGACCATAGAACGGTAAGGCTTCCGACCAATGGGGACGCTGACCGGCTTCCCATTCCAGTTGTGCCAATTCCAAAACGCTGGCGACAGTCTCACCTAAAGGTTCGCATAATTTGATGAGGCGATAGTTGCTTCCTAAATCTTCCAACGTCTCTTGCCAAACAGGAAGCGTCATCGCTGTATCGGGGAGAAGGGAGCGCAATTTCCCGTCCTCGAACCCGTAGACGGCGGTGAAAACGCGATCGCGCGTCGCCGGAAGTTGTACCGCGATCGGCACCTCCCGCGTCAATGGGTCTCGATTTGACCAAGCCGCCGCCGCTAGCGTAGAAATGGCAAATAGAGGAATATCGAGCTGCTGTGCCAGCGTTCTCGCCGCCACAATGCCGATGCGCGTACTCGTGAAACTTCCCGGCCCCTTCGCCACCGCCAAAAAACTCAAATCGTTCCAACTCTGGGGTTTGACAAATTCAGATAAATGTGTATGAAGTAAATTCGATAACTCGCGTCCGAGATGCCAAGTTTGAACGCGGCAGTTGCCAGCCGAAGACGCGATCGCAATGCCCAACTGTGGACCGGTTGCGTGGAGTGCGAGGAAATACGGTTTTGAGTCAAAGGAGTCAATCATTGGGACAAATTAAGAGCGATATCGGGCCTCTTCTCTTTTAAAGTTTCTACATAATTATCCCTTCGACAGCCCGATCGGATCCCAGAGAAGGTACGATGTGCCTTAAATCGGGAAACAACTTAAGGAGAGAGCATTGGTCAGTACATCCTCATTAAAAACCAGTAAATCAGAAGAAATTTTCGCCGCCGCCCAAAAACTCATGCCGGGAGGAGTCAGTTCCCCCGTACGCGCCTTTAAATCCGTCGGCGGCAACCCCATCGTTTTCGACCGCGTTAAAGGGGCTTATATTTGGGACGAAGACGGCAACCAATACATCGATTACGTCGGCACTTGGGGACCAGCAATTTGCGGTCACGCCCATCCCCAAGTCATTGCCGCCCTTCACGACGCACTGGAAAAAGGAACCAGCTTCGGCGCGCCCTGCGCCCTTGAAAATACCCTCGCTGAAATGGTCATTGATGCCGTTCCCAGCATCGAAATGGTGCGTTTCGTCAACTCCGGCACCGAAGCTTGCATGGCAGTTCTGCGCCTCATGCGCGCCTTCACCGGACGCGATAAAATCATTAAATTCGCTGGCTGCTATCACGGTCACGCCGATATGTTCCTCGTCCAAGCCGGTTCTGGGGTCGCTACCCTGGGTCTGCCCGACTCCCCCGGCGTTCCCAAAGCCGTCACTGCCAGCACCCTCACCGCCCCCTACAACGACCTAGAAGCCGTCAAAGCCCTTTTCGCCGAAAATCCCGACGAAATCGCCGGGGTTATCCTCGAACCCGTCGTCGGCAACTCCGGTTTCATCGCCCCCGATGCCGGATTTCTCGAAGGGTTGCGCCTTTTGACCGAGGAAAATGGGGCGTTGCTCGTTTTTGACGAAGTAATGACCGGATTTCGTATCGCTTACGGCGGCGCGCAGGAGAGGTTTAACGTTACGCCCGACCTGACTACCTTGGGTAAAGTGATTGGCGGCGGTTTGCCCGTGGGCGCTTATGGCGGACGCAAGGATATTATGTCAATGGTTGCCCCGGCAGGTCCGATGTATCAAGCGGGAACGCTGTCGGGAAATCCCCTGGCGATGACGGCGGGAATCGAAACGTTAAAGTTGTTGCAAAAACCAGGAACTTACGAACAATTGGAAGCCACGACTCAGAAGCTAGCATCGGGGATGTTAGAAGTGGCAAAGGAGACGGGACAAGCGGGTTGTGGCGGTTCCATTAGTGCCATGTTTGGCTTCTTTTTTGCGGAAGGGCCGGTTCGCAACTACGACGATGCGAAAAAGGCGGACTCTGCTAAATTTGCGCGCTTCCATCGCGGGATGTTGGAAAGGGGTATTTATCTCGCGCCTTCCCAGTTTGAAGCGGGATTTACGTCTTTAGCCCATACCGACGAGGATATTGAGAAAACCCTCGAGGCGGCGCGAGGGGTAATGTCGAGTTTGTAGAGGGATTTTTATCGAGTCGGAGAAACGAAGAATGCGATCGCGGGCTTCCAAACCGTCGCGTTACAAAAAGCAGCGATTCTTAAACATTTGACGGGAATCCGCGCCAATCAGTAGGGTGTGTTAGCGTAGCGTAACGCACCCGCAATCTGAAATCCTATTCGTCAATTAATAATTATTAATTGGATCTAAGACCTCTTCGTAAAGGAAGAATTGGCAAACTGTTATTTTAAGTCTTCTATAGTTGGACATTTTTTGAATTTGTTTGAAGTGTGAAGGTGTGTTAGACTTTCTCAAAAATTAGAAGGTGCGTTACGCTGTCGCTAACGCACCCTACACTTGATTCACCCGAACAAGTTACGCTGTCGCTAACACACCCTACATTTGATTAACCCGAACAAGTTACGCTGTCGCTAACGCACCCTACATTTGCCTAACCCAAACAAGCTGCCAAATCTTCTTCCGGCGAAGTAATGGCTTGAAGGTTGTAGGTTTGCGATAACAATTGGAACACATTGGGCGAAATAAAGGCAGGTAATGTCGGTCCCAACCGAATATCCTTAATGCCTAAATATAGCAGCGAAAGCAAAACTGCAACGGCTTTTTGTTCGTACCATGACAGAATCATCGAGAGGGGAAGGTCGTTAATGTCAACTTCTAAAGCATTGGCTAAACCCACGGCGATTTGAATTGCAGAATAGGCATCGTTACACTGTCCCACATCCAGCAGTCGAGGAATCTCTTCAATCTCTCCAAGCTGTTTATCGAAGAAGCGAAACTTGCCACAGGCGAGGGTTAAAACGACACAATCTGAGGGAACTTTTTCGACAAATTCGGTGTAATAATTGCGATCGGGTTTTGCACCATCGCAACCTCCTACGAGGAAGAAATGGCGAATTTTGCCTTGTTTGACTGCTTCGACAACGGTATCGGCAACGCTTAAAACAGCATTGCGCGCAAATCCGGTTGTGACTTGGCGTGCGGGTTCGTCTTGGGTAAATCCGGGCAGTTCGAGGCTTTTTTCAATGGCTGGACTAAAATCAACAGTTCCCTCGCTTTCGGGCAAATAGGCGATGCCAGAATAGCCAACAGAACTAACAGTAAAAAGTTTATCTTCGTAGGTTTCGTGAGGCGGCATCAAGCAGTTCGTCGTAACGACAATTGCACCGGGAAATTTAGCAAAATCTTTGGTTTGATTTTGCCAAGCGGTGCCATAATGACCGTAGAAATGGGGATAGTTTTGTTTGAGTTGGGGATAGCCGTGGGCGGGAAGTAATTCGCCGTGGGTATAGACGGTAATATTTTTGTTGGCTGTTTGCTTCAGGAGGGTTTCGAGTTGTTTGATATCGTGTCCTGAAACTAAAATTGCCTTGCCTTGTTTTGCGTTGAGAGGGACGGGTGTGGGGACGGGATGGCTATAGGTTGTGGTATGTCCGGCATCGAGAAGTTCCATCGCCCGTAGGTTCATTTCTCCAACTTTTAGAGCTAATGCAACCCAATCTTCAAGACTTAAATCTTGACGGTCGATTGCGGTCAAGGTTTCGTGGATAAAATGGTAAAGATTGTCGTCTTCTTGTCCTAATTCTAGAGCGTGAAAAGTATAGGAAGCCGTACCTTTAATACCGTAGAGAACGGTTAATTTGAGAGAGAAAATATCGACATCGCCTTGCGATCGCGCCATGAATTGAAGTGCAATCTCTTGCCCCTGTTGGGCTAAACTCTCGCTGTAATCTGGCTCGTAGCAGGCGATTTCGGGCCATGTTTCTTGAGGCATTTGCGCTTTGAGGGTTTCCCGGCGCGCGATCGCCTCTCGAATATAATGGCTAAATCGCTTTCTGTCGAAGTTCACATTTGTCATGGTTGCAAATAGCGAATCGCAGACAAAAGCGTCGATATCGCGAGTGGGAATACTGTATTCTTGCGCGCGTAAAACTACGGAAGAAAGTCCTTTTAAGCAATGAATTAATAAATCTTGGACGGCATTGACTTCAGGGCTTTTTCCACAAGCGCCCCACTGATGGCATCCTTGTCCGCTTGCGGTTTGTTCGCATTGTTCGCAAAACATAGTTCGATCTCCATTTTGAGGCTTTGGGGATGGCGAGGAAATCTCGACCGATCCAACCGACCTATTGAAGGTGTGATTAGTCTTACTATGCCAGAAGGTCTGAGGTATTGTCTTTGAGGTAGCTCATAGTTGAGTATGTGAGAATGCAAGCATCAATGGCGCAGTTAGCCCGAGTCTCCATTTTCCGGGATTTAGAACCCGATGATTTGGCGCGTCTTCAAGTCAGCGCGCGCATTTGGGACTATGAGGAATCTGAAATCGTGATGCACGAAGGCGATCGCTTGCCGTCGCAACTCTACGCCCTTGTGGAAGGATATTTACAAATCGTCAAAACCGCTGCCAGCGGCAAGGAAACTATTGTGCGTCCGATTCTCGCGGGGGAAATTTTTGCCGCGCCTGCCATGTTTGGCGATGGCATTGCACCGGCAACTGTCCGCTGCGAAGCCAACTCGCAAGTTTTGACGGTGGAACGAGACTGCTTGTTAGACACCATTCGCCACAACCCTGAAGTTGCATTGCGGACGTTAGAAGCGTTCAATCAGCGCTTGCAACAACTCCATAATACCGTCCACGGACTGATTTCCGAACGCGCGATCGTGCGGTTAGTGCGCCTCATTCAATACTACGCTGCTTGTTACGGAACCGATCGCGTCGCCGAAGGGGAACGCTTGCGAGTCAAGTTGCCGTACTATCAAATGGCGCGCAGTATCGGTATTACCTACGAAGAGTGCGTGCGTTTGTGTGGGACAATGAAGGGGATAATTTCGTATCGACGCGGTGGGACGATCGCGATCGCGGATTTTCAGGCCTTGGATGCGATCGCTCGTAACGCTTCGGTTCGTTGAGAGCTATTGTTGGGTAGAATTGAAGGGGGTTCGCGATCGCCTAACCCTACAATTTCAGAAAACGCGACAAAAGTTCTGCAAAAAATTATACATTTCGCGAAATTGCGGGCATTTTTCCCGAACTTGCTCGACATCTATCATAAGCAACAGTATAGGAGTATGAATTTTTTTCGAGAAACGTTGCTTGCTCGGATTTCCCTTTTGCACAACACTTAATTTAATGGCTTCAGACAATTTTTTCTTGCAAGAATTTTTGCTTGAATCATACTCGCTAAAAGATTCCGGAGCCTGAAAATCAACTTCCCCTTGCCGACTCAACCAGTGACGTATCGCCTCGTGCGAGCCTCGAAAATCTGAATGTCGAGCCATTGAGTTATCCCAATCCGCAATAATCCACGCTTCAGGTTCGGGTGCAGAAAAACCGACAAGTTTATTAAGATTAGCACATCCGGGGATTTGATTCAATTCCTGCAATATTTTTCCCCTTTGTTGTGTGGCATCGCGACAATCTAAATCGTCGAATACAAAAATAAGCTCGCATCGATTAGGTTCGTATTGCAATGCGATCGGAAGCTCCTCCTTAATTTGCTCGATTAAACTTTGCCCTGTTTTTCCATAACTGACATTAGGTTTAGGTCCGGGTTTTCGACGGACGGGTGTTTTCCGTTCAAAGCTGCACCCAGGGAAATGCTTTTGTAAAAAAGGAATTAAGGCTCTAACTTCAGTTTCTCCACCCCCAGCAAAAACCCAAACTACCACGGCCATCCTCCCACACTTGGATCGCCAACCCGATATAAATCTCCTAACTGCCATCCTTCCTCAAGTTTTGGGGCAAGCATTGGTTTTGAAAGAAGTTTAGTCGAAAACTGCATCTTATTTTCTGGAGAAAAGCAAATTACATTTTCTAAGCAGTCTGTAAAATGATCTAGAAGATCTGGACTGTGAGTTGTAACAATTACTTGAGTTTTTGTGGAAGCTTGTTTAATCCACTCAGCTAAAATTGGCATCCACGAGACGTGCAGTCCTAATTCGGGTTCGTCAATGACGAGTAAGGAAGGAAGAACGGGAGAAAGTAAAATTGTTGCCCAACACAACATCCTAACCGTTCCGTCAGACATTTCATTTAGGTAAAAAGGTTCGTTAATTCCATTGAAATACCATTCTATAGTCAGGGATAAACGACCAGAGCGTATGGATCTTATACGACGAGTTTTCGGGAAAATTGACTTCATTGCTTCGTTAAGACTATCTTCAAAATCAATATTTTTTTGAATTAGATTTTCCAACACCAAAGCTAAATTGTCACCCGAACTAGATAGATAAACGTCGCTTCCACCTATTTTGGGCTCTGCCAGCCTAATTTCATGCAAATCCATATTATTTGCATTATAAAATTTCCATTTTGAAACAAACTCGATCGCTCCTCTTCTAATTTTGTAAATAGGGGTGTCTTCTGGCGAAAATTGACTCGATTCCAACAATCGAGTTATATCAAATAAACCAAGGGAATTAAGCGGTATTTTTTCTAAAGACTCAAAACGAGTTTTTGAAGATTGACCTGGGTTATCGTAAATTGAAATAGCGCCTTTTCCCGATTGGTAATTGTGAAACTTATAATAATAAAAAGGTAAATCTCCGTCCGAGTCGTATAAATTCTCTCCACGGTACAAATATTCTTCATCAATACTCACTCTTGTTTTTGCATCAACAAAAAACTTCAGATCGAAAGTCGCGCTATCCTGTTGAGGATTTCCAACTTGTTCTATTTGGGCGAAACAGTATGAGAACCTCACCTTAGCAGGACTCTCAACATTAACATTGAGAATTCTGTTTCCACCAAGCGTTGCCACTGCATTCTCAAAACTGGTTACACCCCTACTTTCATCTGAGACTGTCGTCAAGCAATCTTTTAAAAATTTCAAACAACTGATAAAATTACTTTTTCCAGAACCATTGGCACCAATAAAAATGTTAAGATTGTCTAAATTTACGGGTTTCTCTAAAGTGAGGTTTTTATAGTTCTGAGTCTTTAGAAAACGTAAAACAGGTTGATTCATAATTAGATTTGTTAACGAGTCAGGATAAACTATTACTAAAATGTGCAAATCTATAGAGTTAAAGTTAAACGTTTTCCTTTAGGTTCTGGAATCGAGTCGCCAAATTCCTTCGCAGTATCAATCCATAACTGCATGGCTTCCTTAATATTAGCTAATACAGTTTCTTGTGTATCGCCATGAGCCATACAACCAGGGAGTTCGGGGGCTTCAGCAATAAAAACGCGATCTTCTTCACTCCAGTAGATAATCAGCTCATATTTATACATTAGCTTTGACCTCCTAGATTGTGTTTCAAAATAATTTCCCGCACCTGACGCACTTGATATGCTTTCGCTTTGTTTCCATCGGCTTGAAGATTTGGTTTTTCTTCGATTCCTTCTTTTCTAAAGATATGATGGCTGCCGCGAACTCGTTCTTCAAAACCAAATCGCTTCAATAATTGGCATAGCTCGTTGAAGGAAATATTTGCATCAGATGTACCGTCCAAAATCCGAGCTAGGAGTTTTTCGTATTTTCCCATATTCTAACCGATCGCCTCGCCTCAACCCCACGAAACCATTCGGGGCAGACAGTCCGCCCGCCCCAAATTCACACTCTACGTTCCGCCGCGCAAACGGTCGAGAACGCTGCGATCTTCCAACGTTGAAGTATCGCCAGTAATTTCTCGATCGGCGGCTAAATTGCGCAACAAGCGGCGCATAATTTTACCCGATCGCGTCTTGGGCATTGCTTCGGTAAAACGAATATCCCCCGGACGCGCGATCGCGCCAATTTCCTTAACAACGTGCTGTTTCAACTCATTAGCCAGCGCCTCTGTCCCCTCATACTCCCCTTCCAAGGTCACAAAGGCAAACACTTCTTCCCCCTTCACCTCATCGGGTTTCCCAACCACAGCCGCTTCTGCCACCGCTGGATGGGACACCAACGCCGACTCGACTTCCATCGTCCCCAACCGATGTCCGGCAACGCTAATCACATCGTCCACGCGGCCCATCACCCAAAAGTATCCATCCTCATCTCGCCGCGCGCCATCCCCGGCAAAATAGAAGTGTTGTCCGTCTTTGGGCGCAATGTGTTCCCAATAGGTGCGACGGAAGCGATTGTCGTCGCCATATACCGTGCGAATGGTACTCGGCCAAGGATACTTAACCACGAGATATCCCCCCTCATTGGCCCCCACCGGATTCCCCTCCAAGTCCACAATTTCGGCGATAATTCCGGGAAAGGGCAACGTTGCCGATCCCGGTTTGGTGGGCGTTGCGCCGGGGAGAGGCGTTAGCATGAAGCCGCCCGTTTCGGTTTGCCACCAGGTATCGACAATGGGACAGCGTTCGCCGCCAATAACCTTGTGGTACCACATCCACGCTTCGGGGTTAATGGGTTCGCCGACGGTTCCCAGGATGCGCAATGAGGATAAGTCGCGCCCGTTGGGATGTTTGTCTCCCATTTTAATGAAGGCGCGAATGGCGGTGGGGGCGGTATAAAAAATGGTTACGCCGTACTTTTCTACCACATCCCAGAAGCAGCCCGGGTTGGAAGGGCGGGGCGCGCCTTCATACATGAGACTGGTTGCGCCGTTGGAAAGGGGGCCGTAGACGATGTAGCTATGTCCCGTAATCCATCCCACGTCAGCCGTACACCAGTAAACGTCGGTTTCCTTGAGGTCGAAGGTCCATTTCGTCGTAATGTGGGTGTAGAGGTTGTAGCCGCCGGTGGTGTGGACGACCCCTTTGGGTTTGCCGGTACTGCCCGAGGTGTAGAGGATAAAGAGAACGTCTTCGCTGTCCATCGGTTCGGCGGGACAGTCGGCGGAGGCATCCTTTTGTAGATCGTGCCACCAATGGTCTCGGCCCGCTTCCATCGAAATTTCTTGGGCGGTGCGCTTGACAACGAGGACGTTTTCGACGGTGGGGGCGCTGTTGTCGGCGAGGGCGACATCGACTTGGGGTTTGAGGGGGACGATTTTATCTTTGCGCCAACCCCCATCTGCGGTGATGACGAGTTTGGCTTGTGCGTCGTTGAGGCGATCGCGCAGTGCTTCGGAACTGAACCCGCCAAAGACGACGCTGTGGGGCGCGCCTATTCTAGCACAGGCGAGCATGGCGATGGCGGCTTCGGGAATCATGGGCATATAAATGCCGACGCGATCGCCTTTTTTTACGCCCAGTTGTTTGAGAACGTTGGCCATTTGGCAGACTTCTCGATGGAGTTGGGCGTAGGTGAGGGTGCGCGAGTCTCCCGGTTCGCCTTCCCAAATGAGAGCGGCTTTATTTTTGCGCGGGGTGGTTAAATGGCGATCGAGACAGTTGTAGGAAATGTTGATTTTGCCGCCGACGAACCATTTGGAGAAGGGGGGTTGCCAGTCGAGAACGGTATCCCACTTTTGGAACCAGTGTAATTCTTGCTCGGCGAGTTCGGCCCAAAATGCTTGGGGATCGGCTTTGGCTTTATCGTAGAGCTTTTGGTAATCTTCGAGGCTTGCGATCGCGGCATCCTGTGCGAACTCGGCAGGAGGGGGGAAGACGCGCTTTTCTTGAAGGATGGATTCTATCGTGGATTCAGACATCGTAGTGTTGGCTTGTGTGAAAACATTTTGAATACCACTCTACTGTCTTGGGGAGCGCGATCGCGTCCTGGGTTTGCGTTTCTTTAAGGTCAAAGGATTTTGGACTAGGGAGCGGAGCGACGAGCGAGCAATTTGATTGAGATCGTCGATCGTTCGGCATTTTCCACCATTGGCTAGAATTAAAGCAAACGGTAAAATAACCGCCATGAGCATTACTTTGACCGAGACCCAAGAGCAATTTATCCAAGCCAAGCTGCAAACCGGCAAATATCGCTCTGCTGAAGAAGTGTTGGAAGTTGCCCTCCAGTTGCTAGATGAATGCGATCGCGCTGACCGCCAGTGGATCGATTCTGTTAGAGTCAAGATAGATGCTGCCATTGCTGTCTCGAAACAGACTCCCCCCATTGATGGCGAAACATATATCGCAGGAATTTTGGAGCGTTTTCAGCGATCGCGCGAGACGCAAGCATGAAACGTTATCTTATCAACCTTCTGACCAGTCAAGACCTTGATGAAATCGCAGATCGCTTCACCTTACACAACATCGAGGCAGGGGAGCGCTTTTTCCAAGATTTTGCACGTCGTTGTCAACAATTGGTAAATTTCCCCAATATGGGTCGAAGCTATGCAGAAATTCGCCCAGATTTGCGGGGTTTGCCTCTAGACGGCTATAAGGGCGAAAACAGCTATGGGGCTTACGTTCCCGACTTGCCCGGGTGTGTCGCTGTGGGGGAAACCTTGCCAGAAGTCAAGACGCTGATTCAAGAGGCGATCGCGCTACATTTAGAAGCGATGAAGGAAGAAGGGTTGAGCCTCCAAGGGACCCGTTTCCATGTGCGAGTACGTTGAAGCTTAATCTTGGCAGCACGCGATCGCCTACTAGAACTAGCAATTAATCTATAACCTATCTGACACTTCTCCAATTTGTTACTTGTTGTTGATAGACCAGATTGTCATCTTACCAACTCTTTACAACGGTGTCACTATTCCTCAAACTGTTGCAGATGAACTGAGGGCATCTGAATCTCCACCTGTAGTGAAGCGCTGGATTGCTCAACCTCCTGACTGGCTTCAAATACAATCTATCAAAACCCCTGACCTTCAAGATATTGAAATTGGGAAGCTCGATCCAGGCGAACGAGAAGCTATTCTAGGGCTTGCTGAAAAAAGCCTAAAGCCAGACAGCAAGGGGAAACTAACCACAAGAGAGTCCCGAAAAAATTGATGGGAAAGGACGAATTATCGTTAAAATGAGTCAAAACCCCTTGCAC
>JAXHVQ010000124.1:0-18112 GCA_034189065.1 Cyanobacteriota bacterium | reverse complement strand
CCCCCTGCTCCCCGGTGCTCATCACAACACTTATTCAGCAAACCCTAATACAGTAAGCTGGTCGATGTCTCAACGCAAAGAAACTCTGGTCTCCCTCGTATCGTTGCTATTGACAGGTGTGGCACTTGTCGGCGGACTGCGGTGGTATCAGAGTACGCAAAGTCGCCTCGAGTCGCGACCTCCCGTTGAGTCGCAGCAACCGCTCTCAAGCCGTATCAGCCAGGGGGAGCGGGTTTTATTGACAACATCGCCGGAAAAAGAAGCGGCAGCTCGAGGGGTAAGCGAGGGAGACGAGGAAGAGGCGATCGCGCAATTTGAAGCCGCCCTCGAGCAAAGTCGCAACGACCCCGAAGCGCTAATTTATCTCAATAACGCTCGTATCGGTTCGAGCAAGTCCTACGGCATTGTGGCTTCGGTTCCCATTGGTTCGGATGCCAATGCCGCCCGAGAAATCTTGCGCGGTGTTGCTCAGGCGCAGAACGAAATCAACGAAGCGGGCGGCATCGGGGGCATTCGGCTTAAAGTGTTCGTTGGCGACGACAACAACGACCCAGAAATTGCTCGGCAACTGGCGAGAGCTTATAGCCAAAATCGCGAAATTTTGGGCGTAGTGGGGCATTTTGGCAGCGAAACCAGTCTCGCCGCAGCCCAGGTGTATCAGAAGGAAGGAGTTGCGATGATTTCGCCCACGAGTACCTCGGTGGAACTATCGGGTAAAGGGGAGTATATTTTTCGTACCGTGCCGAGCGATCGCTTTGCGGGCAGCGCCCTCGCCGACTATTTGCTCGAAACGTTGCAAAAGAAACAAGGGGCTGTTTTCTACAATGCTGAAAGTACCTACAGCCAGTCGCTCAAAACCGTCTTTACAACAGAACTGTACGCCCAAGGAGGAGAAATTGTTGCCGAATTCGACTTTGCCAATGGCGAGTTTAATGCCGCCGAAGCCGTTCAAAGCGCCATCGACTCCGGTGCCGAAGCGATACTGCTCGCCCCCAACTCCGCAGTCCTCGACAAAGCACTGCAAGTGGTTCAAGTCAACGACAACCGCTTGCCCCTGTTGGCAGGAGATAGCGCCTACAAGCCCGAGACGCTACAAGTGGGGCGCAGGGATGCCGTGGGGATGGTTCTCGCCGTTCCCTGGCATAGTTTAGGGGATCCCGACTCCACATTCCCCGAAACCGCTCGTCAGTTGTGGGGAGGGGAGGTGAACTGGCGCACGGCGATCGCATACGACGCGGCACAAGCCCTAATTGCGGCGATGGCGGTTAATCCGACGCGCCAAGGAATTCAGGAAGTGCTTTCTTCGACCGACTTTTCGGCAACGGGCGCTTCTGATGAGATTCGCTTTTTGCCATCCGGCGATCGCAATCAAGCCGTTCAACTGGTTACCATCGAACCTGGAGAACGCACTAATTTTGACTATGAATTTGTGCCGATTTCGCCCAGGAATTAGGGATGCTTAAACATAAGTTAAGTTCCCTCCCCATTAAGCCAAAAGTCACTGATAAGCTGCCAATACGTCTTGACCTTAAAGTTTGAATAATAAATTCAAAAAGTGGAAACTTATACTGATATATTTAACGACTATCTTGCCACTATTTTTCCCGCTCAAGAGATATACTACACTTGGTTCCGAGAATCAGAGAGTTTGAAAAGTGCCCTTGAGAAAGCCTTTCTGAGCGAAGACCAACGAGGAAAAGTTCACAGACACCAAGCTCGTGTAGGTCGCCGACGATTAGCCGAAGCGGCTGGAATTGCTCTAGAACGCTTTAACTATATGAGTGAAAGTGACTTCAATAACTTTAACGAAATTTATCACTTCGTTCAGTCTGTTGCATCTGAAGTGCCGGGATTCGGTTCCTTGGCAGTTTATGACGTTAGTCTCCGCATTGCTAAGTATCAAGGTTGCGATATTTTGAACGTTCATCTTCATGCTGGAGTTAGCCAAGGTGCTCGCGCTATGGGTTTCGATGTCGAGGATGGAGAAACCCTCAGAGTTGACCAATTCCCGGAACCCTTTAATCAATTAAGCGCAGATCATCTTGAAAACCTTCTCTGTATTTATAAAAATGTGTTAGCTGACGCTTTTGCTAAAGCTGGTAAGCCTTGCGTTTGAGATACAGCACTCTGCGCTGCTATGAGGTACAGTAACAACAATGAGCAAACCAATTTCTGGTCAATGGTCCAAATTCAGTATTGTGTAGGGTGGGAATTGCCGAAAAAAGGCTGGATTCAACAAATTCTCTCACCCTTGGCAATGCCCACCACACGCCTTGCTAATCGATTGTACTATGATACAGCCCAAGGCGCTGTAAGGTTTTAGGTTTTCAGCCTTTAATTCTCCTCAGAAATAAATTGAGCCATCAATTGCGCCACATCTCAAATTCATCTTCCGAACATCCATTGAGATATTGATTCGAGATCCATCCATCCAACGGTTCATAGGTTTCATTAGGCGGGAAACCATTAGTTTTAGCCGCTAATTTGACCCAATCTCCTTGGCGAGACTGCGCCCTCACGCTGTCGCCTCGCTTCAGTTGGGCAACAACATCATATTGTGTCCCAGGCCCTTTGCGAATATTCACAGCCCCCGAATCGACAGCTACGAAAGAACACTGCGTATTATCCTGTATTTCTCGGGCAAAGTCTGGGTTATCGGGACGGGTTGTCGAACTGGGTGCAATGGGATTTACGATTGTATTAGCGATCGCAGTCCGACTCGGGTCGAATACTTGCAGTCGATACTGACCGCTACTTTCTGGCGACATCGTATAAGTATAATCGCCATTGACCCAAGTATAAATTCCGTTTTGAATCGAAGAAATTTTGGGAATATCGAGACATTGATTGTTCGAGTCACATCCGCGATAGGACGCATTTTGTCCCTCACCCGAAATCGTTACCGTAAAACCCCCTCCTTGATAAGTTCCTTGAAGGGGCGTTTCTGAGGCAGTTGTGGGGGAAGGTAGCGCGGTGACGGGGGAAGAAGGGGGCGCGGCGTTGGGAGAAGGCGTTGGCGTTGCGCTTTGAGCGGGAGGAGGGACACTATCGATATCGCTTTCTTGGGGAGGGAGTTGCGAATTTTGTGCTTGAGGCTGTTGACAGGCGCTTAAGCTGACACTTAAGCCGAAAGCGAGACTGAGGGCGACCCAAAGGCGATGGCGTTGCAGTATCATGGTTCTCGATCAAATTTTGCGGCAATAATCCAGATTACAAGACGATTTGCCCATTTCAGATAAATTGGTTAAAAATTTAAGTAAATTTGCTCTCTCTCAGGGACGTTCAATTTGTAGTCCCTACGTTGAAACGGTTTACATCCCGTTCAGAAATGCTATATCGTACAATATCCAGAGCGGATGCTCTAGTTTGGCGGGTCGAAACGGTTGACGAAGGCAGACCAAACAATCATAGGCGAGCCAACAAGCAGACAGAAGAACCATTGTCCTAAGTTTAAGGGTGCCGTCGAGAAAATGGTATTAATAAAAGGAACTTGAGAAAAGAGGATTTGTAGGAAAATTGCCCCAATGATCCCCAAACCAATGGCGGGAATTTCCCCACTCGAACCGGACTTTCCTCGAACTTTTGCGATTAAATTAGGCACGAGCTGGCTAATACTCAATAGGTAAAAAATACGTCCGGCAATCAACGCATTAATGGCCATTGTCCGAGCCAGCGCCATATTCCCCGTGGTATAGCGAATGTATTCAAAGACCCCGAAAATGAGGCACCAGTTGAAGAGAGAAATAGCCGCAACTCGCAACCAGCGCCGCTTTGATAAGAGGGGTTCGCTCGGGGAACGAGGCGGTTGTTCCATGAAATGCGGAGACTTAGGCTCAAAGGCCAAAGGAACCGTCATTGTGATAGAATTGAGCATATTCAACCAGAGAATTTGCAGCGAAAGAATGGGCAAATCTCGCATTAAAAGGACGCTCAATAAAATAGTCATCGATTCTCCACCATTGACGGGGAGAATAAAGGAAATGGCTTTCACCAAATTTTTATAAACCGCGCGTCCTTCTTCAACGGCAGCTTCAATGGAAGCAAAGTTGTCGTCGGCGAGCAGCATATCGGCGGCTTCTTTGGCGACTTCCGTTCCCATTCCCCCCATCGCAATGCCAATGTCTGCCTGTTTGAGGGCGGGTGCATCGTTTACGCCGTCTCCCGTCATGGCAGCGATTTCGCCTTTCACTTGCAAGGCTTCGACGAGGCGCAATTTTTGTTCCGGGGCGACGCGGGCGAAAACGGAACCTTCTTCGACGGCGGCGGCGAGTTCGCGATCGCCCATTGCAGCGAGTTCCGTTCCCGTATAGGCGAGGACTTTGCCATTTTTGCATATTCCCATGCTTTGCGCGATCGCGCGGGCAGTCACGACGTGGTCGCCGGTAATCATTTTGACCTGAATTCCTGCGTTTTGACAGGCTCCTACGGCTTTCGTTGCGCTGGCTCGAGGCGGATCGATCGCGCCCTGCAATCCCAGGAAAATTAACCCTTCCTCGATATCTGCGCGCTCCACCGTTGTTTGCGTTTCCGGGACGGGGCGTTTGGCGAAGGCTAGCACCCGCAACCCCCCTTCTGCCATCTGTTTCAGCTCTCCTTCGATGGCCGAGCGCGAAGGGGATGATGGGAGATTCTCTTCCTCTGGGTCCAAGGGCTGACAGCGTTGCAGCAGGGCTTCGAGGGAGCCTTTGACGTAAATGGTTTTACCGTGGGGGGTTTCGTGCAACGTCGCCATGTACTGAAATTGGGACTCGAAGGGGATCGAGTCGAGGCGAGGCATTTTTGCGTTTAAACGGGCGCGATCGCAACCTCCTTTATGGGCGGCGGTCACGAGCGCGCCTTCGGTCGGATCGCCTAAAACCGTCCATTGACCGTCTTTTTGTTCGATTTCGGAGTCGTTGCACAGCACTCCTGCTATCAAGCATTCTTCTAAGGCGGGTTCTTTGCTAATATCAACTGGCTGTTCGTCGAAATAAATCTCTCCAACGGGCGCGTATCCCGCGCCGCTGAGGGCGTATTGCTTGCCTCCAGCGTAAATGGATTGGACGGTCATCTGATTTTCGGTAAGGGTTCCCGTTTTGTCGGAACAGATGACGGTGGCGCTGCCGAGGGTTTCGACGGCGGGTAGCTTGCGGATGATGGCGTGGCGCTTGGCCATGCGGGATACGCCGATGGCGAGGGTGACGGTGACGACGGCGGGCAGTCCTTCGGGGATAGCACTAACGGCGAGGGCGATGGCGGCTTCTAGCGCGTCTTTGAGACCTCGGGATTGCCAACCCACGGCAAAGGTGAGGGCGGCTAAGGCTAGCACTGCATAGATCAGTTTTTGGAAGAAGCGATCGAATTTGCGGGTTAAGGGCGTGGAAAGGTGGGTTTGTTGCTCCATGAGTTGGGAAATTTTCCCCGTTTCGGTGTTGCGCCCCGTGGCAACGACGACACCGCTTCCCTGTCCGAAGGTGACAAAACCGCCGGCGTAGGCCATGTTTGCGCGATCGCCTAACGGTAAATCGTCGCTCAACACCTCGACGGATTTTTCCACGGCGACGGATTCCCCGGTGAGGGCAGACTCGTCGATTTGTAGGTCTCGTACTTTAAATAAACGCAAATCGGCGGGGACTTTATCGCCGGAGGTGAGGAGGACGAGGTCTCCCGGCACTAATTCTGAGGAGGGCAGGCGCACCTTTTTCCCCTCTCGCACCGCCGTCGCTTCGGTGGTGACGGCTCGGGCGAGGGCGGCGATCGCGTTTTCTGCCTTCGATTCCTGGACGAATCCAATAATTGCGTTGATAATCGTTACGCCCCAAATAACCCAGGCGTTGACAAATTCGCCTAATAGTGCTTTTACCGCCCCGGCAACCAGCAGGATATACAACAACGGTTGATTGAATTGCAGCAAAAACAGAAGCCATGCGGGTTTGCCTTTTTTCCCCACTAATTGGTTGGGGCCGTATTCCGCCGCGCGATCGCGGACTTGGCTCGCATTCAAACCTTTCTGGGGATCGCTTTCTAAGCCAGAGAAAACGGCGGAAATGGCTAAGGAATGCCAAGCTATCGGTTCTGCACGTTGAGGAGCGGGTTTAGGGAGTGTCGCCATCGCTTTTGACAAGAATTAAAGGTCTTTTCGCTCGATCTGACACTAATCTATCGTGCCAAAATTACCAGACCAATATTATTTAAGACAAAACATAGGATTGCTCGAAAGTCCTATGGAATTGGCGAATTCGGACTTTAGAAACGTCAGTAGGGCAAGACTTTTGGACATCAGATGTGTCATTGTGATTTTTGGATTTCATAGGAGCTTCGGGAATCAACAGTTACAAGGAACATTGTGTATTATCCCGAATCTCTTGCGTAATAGTCCGGATTACAAGGCAACTTTTTCTATTCCCAATCAATAAGTTAAAAATTAACGGAAATTTCCGGTAAAATCCCATAGGTACCATCTAAGAAAAAATCAATTCGTGAAGATTCGCGCGCCACAACCGATCCAACCGCGTCGCTGGAATCGTTAAATATAAAACATCGCCGGGACGAAGGGGAGATTTCAAAAGCTCCCAGCCTTGAATCAAACCACTTCTGGTCTCTACGTACAGTGGGACGAAATCGGCTTCTTCTGCCGCATCTCGAACGGTTTTTCCGCAAAAAGGATGAGAAGGGGCAATTTCAGTCGCTACGGCCACCCATAATAAATCGTCTGTCATGCCATTGCCCAAAATTTTACCGCCCAGGGCGGCGGCGGCAAAAGCGGGGGTTGCTAATTCGTTGGGACACAATACCATCTCAAAGCCAAAAACTTGCTGTACTGCCCAGGAAAATTCGGGGTCTTGGTTGCGCGCGACGACGGGAAGTTTGGGTTGCAGTCCTCGCGCGCACAAGCTAATCTCGACGTTGATGGTGTCGCTATTGGTGACGGCAAGAAGCGCTGCGGCAGTGCTGACGTTGGCAGCTTTGAGGGAGTCGGCTAATCTGGCATCTTCGAGAATCACGGGGATACCCAAGGAACGCGCGGCATGGAGGAGGCGGTTGCTGGGATTACTTTCGATGGCGACGACTTCGTATCCCTGCTCGATAAATTGCTCGAGGACGTACAGCCCTAACTCTCCCAACCCGCAAACGATGTAGTGGTTGCGTGAGGGGACGCGCGCGGCATCCCAAAACTGGCGAATGCGACTGCCTAAAATAAAGTCGTTGATCAGGGCGTAACAAATGCCGATGACTCCAGCACCGACTAACATCATGATGGCGGTAAAGATTTTAACGCCGTCGGAACCTTGTTCGGCGACTTCTTCTTTGCCTCCCGCACCGGTAATCGCGCCGACGGAAAAGTAGAGGGCATCGACAATTGAGGTGTTAAAGTTGACGAGGACGTAGGTGAGCGTTGCCATGAAAATGGTCGCGAGCAGTGCTAGGCTGACGAGGGTGACGGGGCGACCGTAATGGCTGAACTGGCGTAGGTTGGCGAGGACTTTGAGCAGTTTGCGAATTTTCGGGCGGCGGGTGGCGCGTATTTGGGGTTTGGTGCCGACGATTAAGCGATCGCCGACTTGCAATTGTTTGCTTTCTACAATGGCAGTGATGAGGTCGAATTCGCTGCTGGCGGGGAGATAGTAGATTAACATCCGACTTCGATTGTCCCACAGCGATCCCAAAGACCGTCCCAACCAAGGATGATTTTCGTCGATAATTTCTTCGTGGATGGGCCAGGTGCGATCGAATAGTTGCAATTGGCCGATGGCTTTGTTGCCGAGGGCGGCGAAGACGAAGGTGGGGGCAGCGAGGGAGGAAACGCTCGTGCTGACGTGGTTGAGGAGCGTTTTGTCGAGGCGCGCGCCCAGGGTTGCGTTAAAGATGCGGTTGACAATGCGAATGCGGGGGTTGAGGACTCGCGCTTGGGTGAGGATGGCGAGGTTTAACCCGTCGTCGCTGCTGGCGAGAACGAGGGTTTGGGCTTGTCGAATTCCGGCGGCGACTAGGGTTGAGGCGGCACGCAAATCGCCAATGACGATGTTTTCTTTGCGTTCTCCCGGCATTGGGCGATCGCTAATTCCAACAACATGAGCGTCCTGTTGTCCGAGCAGTTTGAAAATTTTGTAACCGGTACGGCCGAGACCAGAGACAATGATGTGGGGTTTCATGGAGCGGGGGAGTGAGGGAGTGGGAGAGCGGGGGAGCGGGAAGGGGAATCGGTTTATATTATTGCTCAATCGCGAATTTTAAATTGTAGCTCGAGACACCTGAAAAAATTAGTCCTTTGTCCTTTGTCCTTTGTCATTGGTCATTTGTCCTTGGTTCTTTGTTTTGACCGCGATTTAAGGCTACCTGCCCTGGGTTGGAAAAACCTTTGACCCGCGCTGCATAAAGGTTTCTAAGGTTTCTAAGTTGGGAAGGGAGGCTTGCGCGCCCGAGCGCGTGGCGGATAGTGCGCCTGCTGCGGCACCCCAATGAAGGGCTTCTTCGAGGGGAATTCCCCGTTGAAGGGCGACGGCAAAAGCTCCTGCAAAGGCATCCCCTGCGGCGACGGTATCGATGGCTTGGACGGGAAAGGGCGCAACGAATCCGCTATCTGTAGCTGTTGCCCAGACTAACCCGCGATCGCCGAGTTTGACAATGGCGGTGCCGACTCCGCGATCGCAAAATTCCTGCGCCGCCCGGGTTGCGCTTTCTCGGTCTTGTACGGCAAAACCCACTAACTGACTGGCTTCGATTTGGTTGGGAACGAGGAAATCGATGAGAGGATATAATTCGGCGGGGAGGCGATCGGGCGCGGGTGCGGGATCGAGCATGACGTTGAGTCCGGCTTGTTTGGCTGCTGTGGCGATGGCAATAATCGCGTTTAGGGGGACTTCGAGTTGCAACAGGATGAGGGTGGTTTGGGGAAATAGGGCGATGGCGCGTTGGATATCGGGGGGCCCCGCGCGCTCGTTGGCTCCTGGAACGACGATAATTTGATTTTCGCCGCGATCGCTGACGATAATGAGGGCAACCCCTGAAGAAGCGTCTGCATCTATCAGTATTCCTTCGGTTTCCACGCCACTTTCTCGCAAACTGGCGAGTAGTTCTGTCCCGACGCGATCGCCTCCCACTCGCCCCACCATGTAGGTTTCAGCCCCCAAACGCGCTGCTGCAACGGCTTGATTGGCTCCTTTTCCTCCCGGAACCGTCAAAAAGTTACGACCGATGCACGTTTCCCCCGGACGTGGAAGTTGGGGCGTTTGAGCTACTAAATCCATGTTTAAACTGCCAAACACTAGAATTCCCATAATTCCCCTTAACCGTTAAAAATTCATTCCCAATTCCCCATTCTCCTATCGTTGTTGATACGCCCAATATACAGCTTCAAGGAATAAATCTGCCGTAATGCCTTTGGGAATTTGCGCGATCGCGAGGCATTCTCTTGCGTTGCGAGCGAGTTGCAAACTAATCTGTTTTTTGGCATCGGGCAATAGGTCGGAACGGCGCTGTAGGTACTCGCGAATGGCGGCAAAATCGTCGGGAGGCAACGCAGAAAGGTCGGCAGTTTGTAAGAGGCGATCTCCGAATTCTCGCGCTTGTTCTGCCACTGGAAAATCCGCTGCTGTTCGTGCTTGTTCGTCCTGCACGACTAAAGTTCCCGCAATCCAGTCGCCCAACCGTTTTTCCCGCTTGCTCAACATAATCATTAATGCACCGAGAAAGAACAAATCGTCAACGGGTCTCAGCAACGCTCTCAGCGTCGCTTGGGGCAATCCAACGGGTCGGCCATCATCGCAAATGACTCGAATTTTTGCCCGTCGTTTTCCTGGTGTTTGTCCTTGCCAGAGGGTTTCAAAAAAAACAAAATACCCCATATAGACAAAGAAAAAGATGAGTCCTAAAATGGCATAGTACCACAGTGCTAGGGAACTGTCTCCGGTGGCATCTTGGAGAAAATCCAACCAAGAAAATGCAAACCACAGTCCCAGAACAATTAAGAGCAGTAATGTTAGCAACCAGTATACGTAGTCAACAAATAAAGCTTGGGCGCGATTGCCAATTCCAGCGAGAGAAAATTCAAGTTCGACACTTTCTGGCGTTTGAATTTTAATGCGATTCAAGAAATTCATTCTAACTTGTTTTTTGCAAAATTGCTCGTGTTTTGTTTGAGTTTAAAGGGCGCGATCGCGCAATCGTAAGTCAATTCCCTCCTTCCGACTGCGGAGATCGTAATAAATCGCTGCTTTAATCGCCTGCCAAAAAGGAACGAAGAAAACGCTTAAAATAAGTCCTAAAATATAGCTAATAATCACTGAAATCCATAAGAAAGCTGGAGAAGTATTCTCTATATCAATAATTTGATTGAGGATAGCTTGAATGACATTCGACAATACACTTGCGATTGCCTGAAGAGGAAAAGTGATTAAGCCAGCAACCAGAAATATTGCGAAAATTCGACCTATATTTTTTTGAGTCAAATTCCAGCTTCGTCGAACTGTTGTAACCGCATTAATATCTTCTATTGCTAAAGGAACTTCCATTATTGAGAATCGCATAATAAACCGAATTAAAAACACAATCCCACAGATTGTTGCCACTGTAATCAATAGTATGAAAATTATAGCAATACCTATACCCGATCCATCACCCGCTCCTGAAACTAAACCTCCTAATGCTACTGATAAAAGTCCTATACATAAAGCAAAAGCGATATATATTCCAACAATTATCGCTCCCACTAATAAAGATGCCCGCAAAAATTTCCACACCTTGGGAAGAACTTGACGACTTGCTTCTTCAACGGTTTCTGGTTTGTTAGTTAATATCCCAAAAACTAATCGGGAAATCAGCGCTAAATTTGCCTGATATTTCGCCAACCCCACAAAGCCTAATGGAATTGCAGCAAGGGCAAGAAGTCCTACAAGTGAAGTGTTGACGGGTTCTAATAGAAATAGGAAAGGAATGGGTAAAATGACGACTAGGGGAAGCAATAACCACAAATTGGCTCGTATGGCAATAATTAAATAAGATTTAAAGCGATCGCGATACAGCCGAAACGCCGCACTCACTGCATTTCCCACGCTGAGGGGCTGTAATGGAGTTTGAGTCATCGTTTGCTCCTAGTCTCAAATCTTGAGTTTTGTTCATATCTTAGGCGATTTCGTCAGAAATAAGGCGACTTCCTTAATAAAATTATAAAAATCGACGGTGTAAGTCTAATTTTTTTCTGGCAACTGCACAGGTTAAATAAGGTTACTTGAGATATTTACAGAGAAGAAATACTTAATTTAATCACGACAATGCTTTCAGATGTAAGAGTTTTTTAATGCCTTTTAGTTGTTTTTTCTGTTTTTGGGGAGACTTAGCTTTCTTGTGAAAACTAACTTGTTCGGAACCTTGAATGGGGTTAAGATTAGCTAACTAAATTTTACCTCGCGCAATCAAATCGGTCATTATTAATCTTCTTGGTGAAGTAACACCGCATAGTCATCTATCCCTGCTTCAGCTAAAGCGCGGTCTTCTTCTGCAAATTCAGCCGTCAGGGTAGCGAGTTGACTGGGGTCAAATACAAGCAATCGGCGTTTGTGGCAGAATTTTAAAAAGGCGATGAAATCGGCGACTTGCTGAAGTTGCTCGGCAGTTAGAGCCTCTAAATCTTGCTGAATGGCTTCGCGACTAACTGGCATGGTTCTTAAGGGGAGTTAAATATTCGACTATGGATAGGTTCATTTTATCCGAGCGCTCCTTTCTACTTTGGGGCGCGATCGCATCTCTCCCACTCTAGGTGTGGCTCGAAGGAAAAGCGCGATCGCATTTCTCTACAGTTGCCAAGATCGCATCTCCCCTACAATCTTGAGAATGACTTTAGGGATGCTTGTCTAACAAGCTTTTAAGCAAACCCTCAGATGCCCAAAAAGAGGTGTTTTGTAGACTTCGGACAGCAGTCGGTAAGTCAATGAGCCTCATTGTTGCCGCTCGATCCAAAATTCCCAGAATACCTGTAATAACTATACCTCTGTCTGTTGCAGTTTGCCGTGCTTTCATTTCATCGAGGAGCAATAAATCTGCATTGAGTTGCTGCGCTAACAGGATTGCTGCACGTTCCCCAGGATCGAGCAAATCGACAATTTCATCTGAAGCTTGGGTGACGGCTTGAATTTGTAACCAATTAGGGGGGTTCGCAATCCAGGTTTGAACCGGTTTTGGAGCCAACGAATCGGATAACTCGTTGTAGACGGCTTGAGGAATAATGATTTGCTTAAATAGTTCGCGCAACAGGTCAATTTGTCCAATCAAGATGAGGTAGTTGATGGGAGAGGTGTTGGAGACAATAATCATTCTGTGCCTAACAAGTGGCGAAGGGCTTGGACATCTTGTTCTAAATCGTCTTCAGTGTAGGGGAGATAAGCTTTTTCGCGCTTGAGAAATTCGTAAGTCTCCCAGCGAGAAGAAAACTCGAGCATTCGCCGGACTTCGGCTGCTCCTATGCGACCTTGGCGGTAGTTATCGGCTGCAATGAGTTCCAGAATTTTACGGGAAAAGTTGGCGGGTTGCAGCGAAAGTTGGTTAGCGATGTCGTCGGGAAGTTCAATTGTGAGTTGCATCGTTTTCTTTTCTACTTAGTCGTCTACTGTAGCTCGAAAGACAGGCGCGATCGCGAATTTGTTCGGATAACGGTCGCGCTTTCCTACAATTGCCCAGCAGCAAAGATGGCTTCTGTTTGGAGTTGTAACTCTGGAAAAATTGAGGAAACGAGAACCTCATTTTGTCTGAACAAGTGTTTTTCATAGACATCATCGACAAGCTGGCATAACGTAAACGTCGGTTGTTTGGGTTTGCCGATGTATTCTCTGCCCCCTATCCCCAAATAATCAACAATCCAATATTCTGGCACGCCAAACAAAGCGTAGTCTTCTACTTTCCGAGCATAGTCATTTTGCCAGTTCGTGCTGACGACTTCTGCAATTAACTTAATCGCCGCACTCGATGTAATTACAGGCTGATATTGCCAAAGCGGTTCGTCAATCAGTCTGGTTCGGTCTAAGACAATTAAATCGGGACGAAATGCTGTTGTATCGGAGAGACGAATTAGACAGCGGTGAGGGATCGTGTAAGGCAAATTTAGGCGATCGATTTCAACATGAATCTTTCGGGCTAAAAAATCAATAACTTGTTCGTGTAATCCGGTTGGCTCCAAGTCTACTAACTCTCCATCAATAATCTCATATCGCTCGAACTCGCTATCTCGTGCAATAAATTCATCAGCGTTCAGTAAATTAAGATTGGCTTGAATCATAAGGCAAATCACTCAGTTAAACCAGAGCGGGCAATCTTAATTTTCAGGATAACGTCAAAAATTAGCAGATAACCTTAAACTCTCACCGATAACCTCCGTTCCGTCCGCACCAACCCAGTGTTAGCTGGCGATCGCTACGAAGAGGTTGGCGACTCTGGTTCTGAAGGTGGTTTCGGCTCGTCCAATTCTGCAAGGGCTACCTTAATACATGCGCGAATCCCTTGCCAGTCACGCTCTGATAAATGACCAATCTTAACCAAGTTTGCAGAAGGAGGTAAAGTAACAATGAAACTTCGGAAAATAGATACAGTTCGCAAACCTGCTGCCTGCCAATCCTGAAGCTCGTAGTCAGTTATACCCAATGCACTCGTCTGGGTCGTAATCAATCCGATTATTGCATCAGGACGATTTGCATGGTAAGTCGCCGAGGACAAAACAACAGCAGGACGACGCTTAACACCCGTAACACCAGGAAAATCAACTGTGACAATATCGCCAGGATTAAAGGTCACTCAGGAATTTCCTCACTCTCTGGAAAAAGCTTTGCAGCGTACTGCAAGGAAAAAGCGGCTAAGTCAAGTCGATCTTGCTCCGTCCATACATCATCCTGGTCAATTACAGAAACGTTTTGTTGAACTAAATCATTGAGGATGAGGTTTGCTAAACGTAGTCTCTCCGTCAGCGATAGAGTACGAACAACTTGGATATAGATTTCCCGAGCAGTAGTTAGCATAATGTTAATTCCTCCTACTCCTAATTTTAACTCTTCTCGCGCCCCTCGATTCCCCTCCCCTTCGCTCCAGTTTTGTAGCATAATGGTAAGCGCAAACTTCAACCCATCATCCCTGCATCCGACCTGTGACAGAACCCAAAAGCTACAAAGATACCGTAAATCTGCCTCAAACCGACTTCGGGATGCGCGCCAACGCCGTCACGCGCGAACCCCAACTCCAAACCTTCTGGGCGGAAAATCAAATTTACGAGAAACTGTCGCAGGACAACCCGGGCGAAATTTTTGTGTTGCACGACGGACCTCCCTACGCCAATGGTTCCCTCCACATGGGTCACGCCCTCAACAAAATCCTCAAAGATATCATCAATAAGTATAAAATCCTGCGGGGCTACAAAGTTAACTATGTTCCCGGATGGGACTGTCACGGCTTGCCAATCGAGCTGAAAGTCTTGCAAAATATGAAATCGAAGGAACGTCAAAGTCTCACTCCCCTTACTCTACGCCACAAAGCGAGAGATTTCGCGATCGCCGCAATGGAAGAACAGCGCACCGGGTTCAAACGCTACGGCATTTGGGGAGACTGGGAACATCCCTATCTCACCCTCAAACCCGAATACGAAGCGGCGCAAATTGGCGTTTTTGGGCAAATGGCACTCAAGGGTTACATTTATCGCGGACTGAAACCCGTCCATTGGAGTCCCAGTTCTCAAACCGCTTTAGCCGAAGCGGAGTTAGAATACCCTGAAGGTCATACGTCTCGCAGCGTTTATGCCGCTTTTTCGGTGACAAAAGCGGGGGGAAATGCCCAAGTTTTAGAACAGTTTTTGCCCCATTTAGGCGTAGCGATTTGGACGACGACTCCTTGGACGCTGCCGGGAAATTTGGCGGTTGCGGTGAATCCCGATTTGACTTATGCAGTAGTTGAAGTTTCTGCTAATACCTCCCCCCTTGATAAGGGGGGACAGAGGGGGGTCACTGACTCAAAATATCTCATTGTTGCGCAAGATTTAGTCGCTCAACTTGCCGAGAAATTTGGCACGACTTTAACCGTTAAAGCCACGTTAAAAGGGAAGGATTTAGAACATACAACCTACCAACACCCCTTATGCGATCGCGAAAGCCCAATCCTCATCGGCGGCGATTATGTTACCACAGAGTCGGGGACGGGATTGGTTCACACGGCACCCGGTCACGGTCAAGAAGATTTCATCGTCGGTCAGCGCTATGGTTTGCCCATTCTTTCGCCCGTAGACCATAAAGGAAACTTTACCGAAGAGGCGGGACAATTCGCCGGATTGAATGTTCTCAAAGATGCCAACGAAGCCATTATTCAGGCGCTAACTGAGGCGAACTCGTTGTTACTTGAAGAAGCTTACGTTCATAAATATCCCTACGATTGGCGTACCAAAAAACCAACTATTTTCCGCGCGACGGAACAGTGGTTTGCTTCAGTTGAAGGGTTTCGAGATGCGGCATTGGAAGCCATTGAATCAGTACAATGGATTCCCGCCCAAGGGGAAAATAGAATCGTGTCAATGGTGGCAGATCGCGCGGATTGGTGTATCTCGCGCCAGCGCAGTTGGGGCGTTCCCATTCCCGTTTTTTATGACGAGGAAACCAACGAACCCCTACTCAATGAAGAGACAATTCGTCACGTTCAAGAAATTGTGACTCAACAAGGTTCCGATGCCTGGTGGGAATTGTCTGTTGAAGAATTGTTGCCCGAAAGTTATCGCAATAATGGCAAACAATATCGTAAAGGAACCGATACAATGGATGTCTGGTTTGACTCCGGTTCTTCTTGGGCGGCAGTTGCCAATCGGCGAGATGAATTAAAGTATCCTGTGGATATTTATTTGGAAGGAACCGACCAACATCGCGGTTGGTTTCAGTCAAGTTTATTAACGAGCGTGGCAACTAACGGATTTGCGCCTTATAAAAAGGTGTTGACCCACGGATTCATTCTCGACGAACAAGGACGGAAAATGAGTAAGTCTTTGGGCAACGGAGTCGAACCCGATACCATTATCAATGGCGGTAAAAATAAAAAGCAGGAACCGCCTTACGGTGCGGATGTAATGCGCCTGTGGGTGTCTTCGGTGGATTATTCCTCCGACGTTCCCTTGGGCAAAAATATCCTCAAGCAACTTTCGGATGTGTATCGAAAGATTCGCAATACGGCGCGGTTTTTATTGGGGAATTTACACGATTTTGATCCGGAAAAAGATGCGGTTGCTTACGAAGAATTGCCGGAATTGGATCGATATATGCTGCACCGCATTACAGAAGTATTTGCGGAAGTGACTGAGGCGTTTGAAAGTTTCCAATTCTTCCGCTTCTTCCAAACGGTACAAAATTTCTGCGTGGTGGATTTGTCGAATTTCTATCTCGATATTGCCAAAGATCGGTTGTATATCTCCGACCTCAATTCGCCGCGCCGTCGCAGTTGCCAAACCGTTCTCGCCGTAGCGGTGGAAAATTTAGCTCGCGCGATCGCGCCGGTTCTCTCTCATTTAGCCGAGGATATCTGGCAATTTCTCCCCTACAACACCCCTCACGAGTCTGTCTTCGCATCGGGCTGGGTGAAAATGGAAAAAATGTGGGAAAAGCCGGAATTAGCAGCTTCCTGGGCATTTTTGCGCGAGTTGCGCGATGAGGTTAATAAGGTGATGGAGTCGGCGCGGAGTGCGAAGGCGATCGGTTCTTCGTTGGAAGCGAAGGTGTTGCTGTATGTCGCCGATGCCGATTTGAAAGAAAAGTTACAGCAAATGAACCCCAGCGGCAGTTTAAGTGGCAACCGTATCGATGAGTTGCGCTATCTGTTCCTCGCCTCCCAAGTGGAATTGGTTGATTCTGGGTCGGCGGTTCAACGCGCTGAATTTAAGAGCGAATCGGATAAACTGGCTGTGGGGGTTGTGAAAGCGGATGGGGAGAAATGCGATCGCTGTTGGAATTATTCAACCCGCGTGGGCGAATTTAGTGACGACCCGACAATTTGCGATCGCTGCGTCGAAGCATTGGCAGGAGAGTTTTAAGGACAAAATTGTAGGGTGGGTTAGGTGCGGGCAAGATTTTGAGAAAAAACCATAGCTTTTGTATCCGCACCGTAACCCACCACTGCTGGGTGCAAGGTGGGCAGTCCCAAGGGTAAAATTGCATATGATTCTTTTGAGAAGGACTGCCCGCCCTACATTTTGTTAAAGTAGCCAATTTTCTACATTTAGATTGGGGACGCGATTGAATTCACGGACATTTGCTGTTACCAACGTCAAATTAAGAGCTAAGGCATGAGCTGCAATCAAAAGATCGTTGGGACCGATAGGCGTTCCTTTTTGTTCCAAGTGGTTGCGAATTGTTGCATAATGTGGAGTTGCTGAAGATTCCAAGGGTAAGATTGGTAACACTCCAAGAATAGAGTCGAGCTGCCGAGCAAGACGAGAAGAGCCACTTTTAGTTGCACCGAATTGAAGTTCGCAAGCTACGATAATGCTAGTGCGAATTTTGTTTTCTCCGACCGTTTCAATGCGCTGAAAGATAAGACCTTGAGGGTTTTTGACTAAATCTGAAATGATATTGGTATCGAGTAAATATTGATAGGTCATTAGGACTACAGCGAAACGTCATCAGGAGACAGCAGTCCTTCATCTACGTCAGGAAAATCGTCTGGAATAGGTTCCAACGTGGTAAGAAGTGAAAGGAGAGAATTGGGTTGAATGGGTGTTGTTGCTTTGTTTTTTCCTTCTTGTTCGCTTTGCACTCGTTCTTTCGTCGCTTCAAGTTTTTGGATCGCTTTGTTTAAATACAGCTCGTTTAATTCTTTTAAGCAATACCCACTAACCTTCCCTTTTGTAGATTCAATTTCTTTTAGCAATAAATTCTGTGACGATTTTAGCCATTGCAATTCTTTAAGTAATTTTTCATGAACGCTGTCGCTATTGTACCGGTCAATAATTGCCCAAAAAACTACTCTTTTATCTTCAAATTTCATCGATAGAAGCTTTTCTACAAACACTCTGGGGGGGCGACAAGCGCCCCGAAACTCAGACAAGGGAGACAAATTGACCAAATAGTGGTAAAAAAAGATAGGTCAGCTATTGTCAACAAGACCTATCTTATCAAAAATGATGAATCCA
>JAXHVQ010000123.1:0-18466 GCA_034189065.1 Cyanobacteriota bacterium | reverse complement strand
TTTACGTCTCTCTCCTCTAGACAAGCTTCGCATTATCCAACTTCTCGCTCAAAGTCTCAATATCCTATGGAATAATAACTCCCAAGAACCATCAACTAAGCTTTCCGAGTTTTTCCGTTCCTCTCCCCTTGCTGAAGTCGCTGCTACCGGAGAAATTGACCTCAGTCGCGATCGCAGTCTCCCAGTCGATCGCTTCGTTCTATGACCTATCTTCTCGATACTTGCGCGATCTCTGAACTAATCGCTAAACATCCCAATCAACAAGTAATAGATTGGTTTGATGCTCAACCTCCTGAAGCGCTTTATTTAAGCGTCATCACGCTCGGTGAAGTTGCGAAAGGAATTGCTAAACTGACTACATCTCAACGTAAAGATTCTCTGACAATCTGGCTAAATGAAGCTCTTCCAACTCGCTTCGCAGGACGTATTTTAGGCATCGAAACGTGGTCGAGTTAAGCTACAGCGCAGTGCGATCGCGAAGTATTTAGGGAGCGCGATCGCGCGATGCTGCTGCCAGTTTCCAGTATTCCGCTTCTTCCTCTGCAAGATCGGCTTCAATGCGATCGCGGTTTGCATGATAATAGGTCAAAGCTGCATAAACTTGAGCAAGACTTAGATGGGTCATGCGACGCGCAATTTCTTCAGCACTTGCTCCTTGTTTATACAGTACCGCTAACCGTCTCACCGAAGTTCGGGTTCCCGCGATCGTCGGACGACCTCCAACCCCAACCCCCTTGCCCCCTTGTATAAGGGGGTTGGGGTTGGGGTCGGGGTTGGGGGTGGTGATGAGGGTTCCAATATCAGTAACAGCGACCATACTGCACGGGACTCCTTTGGCGATCTAGCTTTTGTATCACTTTCCATCTTACACTGACTCCAAGGCTGTCTTGTATATTTCCAAGGCTGTCTTGTATATTTTCAAGAAATCCAATTGCTCAAAAACTCAACTTGCCCTTGCATTCCAGCGGCGGATTTACTGTCCATTAAGCTTAAAATACCTCGTATCAGTTCGCCAATTCCGTACCGTTGTTGAGGGGCTAAAATTATTCCCGAATGAGACAAACCTTGCTGAATCCAGAGCGTATGAAGGCGATAAAAATCTCTAATGTTAAAGCTAAAGAGCGCTCGATTATTTTGGTTTGCCAAAGCAAGTTGATCTTCATCCGAACGACCCAACATCCCCGCGTCGGCTACTGTCCAAACGTCAACTGCACGCGATTGCAACGCTGCGGCTAAATTTAAGTCGCTTGCGTCTTCGTCGAGATATAACCGAATTTTGCTCATAACACAAAACCTCCGTGAAGTCTTAATTTTCTCAAACAAAAAACAAACCACCTCTCGCAGTGCCTTGTGGGAGAGGTGGTTACTTAGTTAATGATTAATTCTTCTCAATCGTAGCACGCAATTTCTGAAATTGAGAAAAGCGCGATCGCGCTTTTCTCTCCTCAGATAGACGAAGAGAGCGGTTGACAAGGAATTCCTTTTAGTGCTAAGGTTGGCACACATCAATACAGTTTCTCCCCAGCTCCATGTATAGCAATTCTTCCAACTTTTATTTTTGGTTTAACCTAGTTCGCCAAAGGTGAATCCATCTCATCATGGAACCTTCGGCGAACCGCTGCTCTAGAAGCTGCGGTTTTTTTAATAGAGTCCCCACCAATCTACGGCAACAGCACAATGCCTTCACCCCATTCCCAGTTTGACTTTTACTTTTTTTGGTACCCCAACCTAAGTTCTGGGTAGATGTTGCTTGTGCTGTTGAATGCCTCTTGCCCGGAACCCTTCAGGATACCGGGCTTTTTTTATGGCGATCGCATTCCCAATTTGCCCCATTGCAAGTTACTGATTTCAAGACTAATTTTAAGGAGTTTCAAATGATTTCATGCGCCAAACTAACGAGTAAAGTTGACGAGTCCCATGCCACTCGCGTCCGAATTTCAGAGACAGTGGTACTGGGCGGATCGGAAATTATTATTATCGGCGGACCTTGTTCGGTTGAAAGTTTAGCCCAAATGGAAAAGGTCGCCCGAACGTTGAGTCTCGCCCCCGTGCAAGCGCTGCGCGGGGGCGTTTATAAGCCCCGGACTTCGCCCTACGCTTTCCAAGGGTTGGGCGAAGTCGGATTGGAGATTTTAGCGGAAATTCGGCGGCGTTTCGGACTGCCGGTAGTGACGGAAGTCATGGCAATTTCCCAAATTGAAGCGATCGCGGCTCATAGCGATGTGCTACAAGTAGGCAGTCGCAATATGCAGAACTTCGACCTTCTCAAAGCCCTGGGACAAGCGGGAAAGCCCATTCTCCTCAAGCGCGGACTGGCAGCAACCCTCGAAGAATTTGTCGGGGCGGCCGAGTATATTTTAAGTCACGGCAATCCCAATGTCATTTTGTGCGAGCGCGGCATTCGCAGTTTCGATAGTTTCACGCGCAATGTTTTAGATTTGGGCGTTGTGGCGGCATTGAAGCAGTTAACCCACTTGCCGGTCATTGTAGACCCGTCTCATGCGGCGGGCAAGGGAGAGTTGGTTGCGCCTTTGGCCAAGGCAGCGATCGCGTGCGGGGCAGATGGTTTAATTGTAGAATGTCATCCCGAACCCGAAAAATCGGTCTCCGATGCGCGTCAAGCTCTTTCTCTACCGGAGATGGTACGCTTAGTTGAACAATTGCGTCCTATTGCTGCTGCTGTCGGCAGGCGGTAAAGTAATCTGTAGTTCGATTCCCTCTCGAAGAGGTCAACGTTGACTTGACTTGTGCTGCGAGTCTTACACTCTCACAGAAGTACCGAAGTCTGTTCCTCATTGTAGTGGGAAAGGGAGTTGAGGTACGCTGATGGCGCTCGCCGAACGTCCTGTCGAAGTGCTGAGTGCTTACCAACAAAGGACGAAGGACAAATGACAAAGGACAAATGACTCAACTTCCTTTCATCGAAGCCGATGTTGAAAAGTCTTACGAAGAAGCCGAATTCGTAATTCTACCCATTCCCTACGAAGCAACGACAACCTACCGTAAAGGGTGCGAGCAAGGTCCCGAGGCGATCTTAAGGGCATCGCCGCAGTTGGAATGTTACGATGTCGAACTGAAACGAGAAATTTGCTTCGAGACCGCTATTCATACCCACGAGCCCGTCGCCGATACGCGCGAGCGTCCCGACCTCCCTCCCGCACAAATGGTGCAAATTGTCAAGGAAACAGTTAGTCGATTGTTAGCCGATGGGAAGTTCGCGATCGCCCTCGGCGGCGAACACGGCATTACTGTCGGCCTTGTTGCCGCCTACCAAGAGTTCCTCAACGAACCGTTTACCGTCGTTCAAATCGATGCCCACGGCGATTTGCGCTACCAGTACGAAGGATCGATCTACAATCATGCTTGTGCGATGCGGCACGTGGTGGAAATGGGATTGCCAACTTTGCAGGTCGGAATTCGCAGCATTTGTCAAGAGGAAGCAACATTAATTCAAGAAAAACAACTGCCCATCGTTTGGGCAGAAGACATTGTGCAGAACCCCCACTGGATTGAGAGCGCGATCGCCAAAATCGCAACGCCCAAAGTTTTTGTTACCCTCGATCTAGACGGTCTCGATCCGAGCGTCATGCCGGGTGTAGGAACGCCCCAACCCGGGGGGCTCAACTGGTACGACTTAACGCGATTTTTGAAACATCTTTTTGACAGCCGCACAGTAGTCGGATGCGATGTCATGGAACTCGCCCCGACGAGCGATTCAGTCGTCTCTGAGTTTACGGCTGCTAAACTGGTGTATAAGCTCATTGGCTACAAATTTCAGAGCGCTCGACCCAACCGAAATTTCTCTCTAGACCTTAGCGCCAGCAGGAAAACCGGGGAACGCTGAAAGAACAACCCTCTCAACCCATGTTGAGCGTGGGAAAAAATCAAGCAAAATCAAGGGACAATTCTCCATCGGTTGACCGACCGACCAACTGCATCCATCTAAAATAATTGTCAAGCCCCTTTGCGATCGGGAGTACGCAGATACCATGATAAGGGAACATCAGCAAAATTTAATCGGCGATCGCGCGCCAGATTTTGAACTACCGGGGGCAGACGGAGAAGTCTACCACCTCACGCGCTATCTCGAAAATCAACACATTGTCGGCGTAGTTTTTATGGGCAATCAATGCCCCTACGTGCGCTCGTCCCTCGAGCGACTCAAGGAAATTCAAAGGGATTTTCGCGATCGCGGCCTCGTTCTAATGGGCATCAACGCCAACGATACCGCACAATTTCCCGAAGAAAGCCTAGAGGAAATGAAAACCTTTGCCAAAGAGAACGATCTCAACTTTCCCTACTTGCGAGACTCCAGCCAAGACGTAGCCCATAGCTTCGGTGCCAAAACAACCCCCCAAGTATTCCTCCTCGACGGCGAAGGAACCATTCGTTACTGCGGTGCCATTGACGACAACCCCAGCGACGCGGAAGCCGTCACGCAACCCTTTTTGCGTCAGGCAATTGTCGCCCTCCTCGAAGGAAAAGCCATCGAGCAGACTGCAACCGAACTTCAGGGCTGCTCCCTCAAATGGAGAGACAATTAAATTGAAAACCCGACCGGAAAATCGAGCACTCGAACCCGATAGAACCCAAATCCTCAGCCAGACGACTCGTTACCAAAACCTGCTATCTTAGACAAAGTTGTGCGAAGTCGAGAGCTCGCAGACCCTTATTCCTCTATTAACGTCGCAGCAAACCGATGACCTACCGACGGGTTTTACTTAAATTAAGCGGTGAAGCCTTAATGGGCGAATTGGGCTACGGCATCGACCCCAAAGTCGTCGCTGATGTGGCTCAAGAAATTGCAGAAGTCGTCACCAGCGGTACGCAAGTTGCTATTGTGGTCGGTGGCGGCAACATCTTTCGCGGTGTCAAAGCCGCTTCCGCCGGGATGGATCGCGCAACAGCCGACTACGTAGGCATGATTGCCACGGTTATGAATGCGATTACCTTGCAAGATGCCCTCGAACAGATTAAGATTCCAACGCGAGTCCAAACCGCGATCGCCATGCAAGAAGTCGCCGAGCCCTATATTCGCCGACGCGCCATTCGCCATCTCGAAAAAGGACGAGTGGTCGTTTTTGGTGCGGGGTCGGGAAACCCCTTTTTCACCACCGACACCACAGCCGCTTTACGGGCGGCCGAAATCGATGCCCAGGTGATTTTTAAAGCCACGAAAGTGGATGGTGTATACGACTGCGATCCCAAAATCCATTCTAACGCCAAACGCTATCAAAGCTTGACCTACGATCGCGTCCTCACTCAAAATTTAGGCGTGATGGATGGAACCGCAATCGCCTTATGTCGAGAAAATAATATCCCCATCGTCGTCTTTGACCTATTCGTCAAAGGTAATATTATTCGCTCTGTCAAAGGAGAATCTATTGGAACCCTAGTGGGAGGTTTGTGTGAAGTTAACTGAAGTTGAAAGTTTGATGCAAAAAGCAGTTGAAGCGACCCAACGCTCCTTCAACACCATTCGTACCGGGAGAGCGAACGCCAGTCTCCTCGATCGAATTATGGTGGACTATTACGGGAGCGAAACCCCGCTCAAATCCCTCGCCAGCATTAGCACCCCCGATGCCACTACCATCGCCATTCAACCCTACGACAAAACAAGCGTAGGCGCGATTGAAAAGGCAATTTCTCTGTCTGATATCGGTCTCACCCCCAACAACGACGGAACCATCATTCGCTTAAACGTACCCCCCTTAACCAGCGAGCGCCGTCAAGAACTGGTAAAACTTGCGAGTAAATACGCAGAAGAGGGAAAGGTTTCAGTGCGCAATATTCGCAGAGATGCCGTGGATTCCGCGCGCAAACAGGAAAAAAGTAGCGAAGTTTCCGAAGATGAGTCCCGCGATATCCAGGACAAGATCCAAAAGATGACCAACAAGTACAGCAGTAAAATTGACGATATCCTCGCCCGAAAAGAAGAAGATATTACCACAATTTAGGCGATTGTACGGAAGTTTCGGTGTAGAGATGTTTGATAAAACTTATAAAATGTCCCTACTGATAACGAATAACGAATAACTGAAAACAGAAATGACAGACTGCATCATTGTCGGAGCCGGACCTGCGGGCGGAGCCGCAGCCTATCACCTCGCCCAACGCGGACATTCAGTGTTGGTTCTCGAAAAAGAGACACTCCCGCGTTACAAACCCTGTGGCGGCGGCGTTTCTCCCGCGATCGCGCAATGGTTTGACTTTGACTTCTCGCCCGTCATTTCCAGCCGCGTCACCCAAGTCAACTACACTTGGCAAATGGGAGACAGAGCGAAAGCCAAACTGACCACAGAACCCATGTGGATGGTTCGGCGAGAAGACTTTGATAACTTCCTCATCGAAAAAGCCAAAGCACTCGGGGCCAAGGTGCAAGATGGAACCGCCGTCACCAGCCTAAAATTTAACAACGGCGCGTGGCAAGTGACAACCGATGGCGGCGAATTCCAAGCCCAATACCTAATCGCTGCCGATGGTGTCAACGGTCCGTGCGCCCAATGGCTCGGATTCAAAGCCCAAAAAACCTATGCTGGCGGCGTATTAGAAATTGAAACCCCGCCCCAACAGCCCGATACCGCCCAATTTGACTTCGGTTCCCTCAAAAACGGATTCATCTGGAACTTCCCCAAAGGCGATCGCTACACCATTAGCGGCGGTTTGATGGGAAGTCACAAAGCCAACGGCAAAAACCTCGAAAAACAGCTTAGAGCCTACGCTAGCAGTCTAGGCTTGGACACCGCCGGGGGTCAATACTACGAATATCCCATGACCCTCTGGTCCGACAACACAACCCTCCACGCCCAAAACGCGCTGTTAGCCGGAGAAACCGCAGGTATCGCCGACCCGTTGCTAGCCGAAGGCATTCGTCCGGCAATTTTTACCGGCGTAAAAGCAGCCGAAGCCATTAGTCAAGCCTTAGCGGGGGACAGCAACGCCCTCGCTCAATATAGCGAGACTGTGGACGAAGAGTGGGGAAGCGAGATGGTTTGGGCGCAACGGCTGAGCGGGCTATTTTTTAAATTCCCCAAAATTGCTTATAAAGTCGGAGCAAAGCGTCCGGCAGCCGCCCAAATTATGGGGAAAGTGCTGTGCGGTCAAATCCGTTACAGCGAAATAGCCGACCAAGCGATGAAGGTTCTCAAACGCAGTTTTCTTCCCGGACAGGGATAGACACCGGAGATGGGGTGATGGGGTGATGGGGTGATGGGGTGATGGGTTCATGTACGGACGTTTTATAAAATGTCCCTACTCTAAACTCGCACACTCTGAACTGGTGAACTCCCATGACCCACCCCTTTTTCGCCGACACTCCTAAAAGCGATCGCATTCTGGTGGTTGACGATGCGCCGGACAATTTATTTCTGGTTCAGAGCATCCTCGACGAAGAAGGATACGAAAGTATTTTAGTCGAAGACGGAGCGAGTGCTTTAGCTGAAATTGAAAACTCTCCCCCCGATTTATTATTGTTAGATGTCATGATGCCGGGAATAGACGGGTTTGAGGTCACCAAGCGCATTCGCGACCATCCAACTTTACCCTACATTCCGATCCTGCTGATTACCGCCTACGACGAAGCAAGCGTCGTTCGCGGTCTCGATAGCGGGGCGGACGATTTCATTCGCAAACCCGTCGAAGTCGAAGAACTGCTCGCACGGGTGCGATCGCTGTTGCGACTCAAGCATAGTGTAGACGAACGAGACCTGGTGGCGCGTCAGCGGGAAGATTTTGTCTCTCGCCTCGCCCACGACCTGCGAACGCCCCTCGTCGCGGCAGACCGTACCTTAGCGTTGATGGGAGAGGGGGCATTAGGGGAGTTGTCCCCTGCAATGGAAGAAGCCCTCGCAATTATGTCCCGCAGCAACCACAACCTTTTAGAAATGGTGAATACCCTGCTGGAGGTGTATCGCCACGAAGCCGGACGCAAAATTTACAATTTCTCTCGGGTCGATTTGGGGGCGTTGGTTGCCGAAGCGGTAGAAGAGTTGAGCTCTCTGGCGCGCGAAAAAGGACTGGATTTGAGCTGTAATTGCCTTAAGGGAGCGAAAGCGTGCGTCCAAGGCGATCGCTTAGAGTTGTACCGCGTTTTGACCAATTTAATCGGCAATGCCATTAAATTTACCGATCGCGGTTCGGTGGAAATTCGTTTGGCGACAACAGAGTCTGTCGCCGCCATCGAAGTCGAAGATACCGGTCCTGGCATCTCGCCCGAAGAGCGAAAAACCCTTTTCGAGCGCTTCCGCCAAGGTCGCCACAAACGCGCTGGGAGCGGTTTGGGACTGCACTTGTCGTCTCGCATTATTGAGTCTCATCGCGGTACCATTGAAGTGCGATCGCAGTTGGGTTCGGGCAGTTTGTTTGCCGTTCGCTTGCCCCTCGCCCAAACTTAAAACTGCGCGCGATCGCGGAATCCTCAAGTTTTTGACCTTTCCGTACCCTCTTTGAGAAAAAATATTTTTTAAGAGAAGAATTATCTAAAATAAGTAAAGAGAACGAACGGGATCGCTCTTGAAAAGGAGTGCGGAGATTGTTATATCCGCTTCCAAAGCGAATAAATTGCCTCAATTGTCTCGCTTATTCAAAAGTTCCATGTAAAATTAGGGTCGAGTGACAGCCGAGCCTCGATTCGAGATGCAGCGATCCTTCCTCTTAGAGCGTTTGTCAGGAACATCACTACGACTGGTAGGACTACTCGGAATGCAAAACGATTTTAGCCGCGTCACCGCCAACTCTGTTTCAACTCAACTCGAGCGATCTCAAGACGTGATCTACGACTTTTTACTAAGACTTGTCAAAACAAAACCGCCTGAAGAGGTACTACAAGAATTTAGGAATTTGTTTTTTGAATATAACGCTAATTCTGAAAATGCAGCAGCAATGCAAGAGCTTTCAGATATTTTGGAAGCCAACGAAGTTCAAGATTTCGTTTATACACTTAAACGTTGTTGTTATATTTTAATTAACAACTGGGAACCGAAACGCAGCCGAGTTTGTATCCAACAGCTTGTTGAAGGATTTGATAAATTCGATACCTCTTATTCTTCTACTTCGAGACTAAGTTATCGGTTGAAAAACTGGCTTAATATTTTTCGCAAAAGTAAAGACTACCAAGATTTACTACTTTATACGAACAAGGCAATTGGCGGCGAAGTAAATGCCAAAAAACAGGTCAAACATTGGAGCGAACGTTACGTTTCTTATCTTTTAGTTCCCCAGTATGCAAATACAAGTAATTCCCAGGAACAACGGGAGATTGCCTCAACGCTTTCCAAGAAGCTAAAAGATAAGTTTAAATTCGACCTGGCGATGTATACCACTCGTTCTCAATTAACAACTTATCGGAATAGAAATCTCGAAAACCCGACAAACTTGGGAGAAGATGTTTTAAAGTTAATTAAAAAAATTATCGCTAAAAGGGGAGAATTTAGCTATACCAATTTAGCACACATTTTTCTAAAACAAGTTCAGGATTTTAGGTATAAGGATTTTAAAGAAGCTTTTCTGAACTACTTGTTTTTTCTGACAGATCGTCAAAAAGGAATCGAAGAGCTTAAAAGTAAGCTCCATCAAAAACTTAAAAGTATTTATGTTGAGTACGAAGACCAAAGTGTGAACGATGCAATTGTATTGAGAACTTGTAAAAAAACCATCGACTTTTTGACAACAGAAACCGGAACAGAGCCATCAGATATTTTTTTGCATCTCTGGTTACAAAGCAATCCTTTAACCCTAGTCATTCTCCTCCTCAAGATTATTCTTGCCTGTCCGGGTACGCGAACTCATCTAGAAACGCGCATTGCAGAATTAATTAAATATTATCAGGAAATGCCCGAAGAAGCTTGTCAATGGGCAATTAATTTTTTTGAGGTTTTTCAAATTGCTTTTGCAATTTATGCCGACAAAGACGTGCAATACAATTTGATTAAAATCAAGGATAGAAAAAGCGAGAATGTAGGTGAATCAGAAGATGCAATCTTAGATTCTTATGGCATTTTTTCCCAGTGCCGAGGTTATTTTAGTGGGGCTTGGTCGGAAAATAACTACGCGGCGGATAATGAAGAATAGGATTATTAGTAGGGGCGGGGTAACCCCGCCCGTACAGTCATTAGTCATTGGTCATTAGTCATTGGGAGTTTAGACACTAAAACCTAAAACCTAAAACCTAGAACGACACATCGGTCGTATAAAAGTCTTGTCCCCACCTACAATTGCAAATTGCGAATTGCGAATTCTATATAATTTTCAATTTATACGATGTATCTTAAAAACTTATATTTGCAAAGTTTTCGGAACTACCTCAATCAACAGGTCGAATTCGATGCGCGCAAAACAATTGTCGTCGGGAATAACGCTCAGGGAAAATCGAACTTATTAGAAGCAGTCGAATTATTAGCCACGCTTAAAAGCCATCGTAGCAGCCGCGATCGCGACTTCGTTGGAGAAGACGCACCCCAAGGCCATATTCGAGCTACCGTCGCACGCGCCTACGGAGAAGCCGAACTCGCACTAACCTTACGCAAACAGGGACGACGTACCGTTTTCCTCAATCGAGAAACCCTACGCCGCCAAGTGGATTTTTTAGGCATTCTCAACGCCGTTCAATTCTCCAGTCTCGATCTCGATCTCGTACGCGGTTCCCCAGAATGCCGCCGCACTTGGCTCGATGGTTTGCTGGTACAACTCGAACCCGTCTACGCCTACATTTTGCAGCAATACAACCAAGTTTTACGCCAACGGAACTCGCTCCTCAAAAAAATCCGCGATACCGACAGTTCCATAGAAGATATGGAAGTCCAACTCGCGCTGTGGGACGCGCAATTAGCCGCTCATGGCTCCCGGGTGACGCGCAGGCGATCGCGCGTCCTCCAACGCCTCGCTCCCCTCGCACAGCACTGGCACGCCAGTATCAGCGGCGAAACAGAAGTTCTCGCAATTACCTATCTCCCCAACGTCCCGCGCTCCGATGACGATCCGCAGCAGGTTCAACAGTCCTTCCTCGAAAAAATTCAACAGCGTCGCATCGCCGAACAACAACTCGGCACCTCGGTTGTCGGTCCCCACCGCGATGAAGTCGAGTTGAGTATCAACCAAACCCCAGCGAGATTTTATGGTTCCCAAGGACAGCAGCGAACCCTAGTTCTGGCTTTGAAGTTAGCCGAGTTAAAACTCATAGAAGATGTCGTCGGAGAACCGCCACTCCTCCTTTTGGACGATGTTCTCGCCGAACTCGACCTCAATCGGCAAAATCAACTATTAGATGCGATTCAAGACCGCTTTCAAACCTTAATTACTACTACGTATATCGGTTCTTTCGATGCCCATTGGCTGAAAAATTCCCAAATTCTCTCCGTGGAAGCAGGGCAAATTAGCGGTTTTTAGAAGTTGTTTTAGTTCAGCACTTAGCAGTATATAGACTGAATTCACTGATTTATTCTATAAAGTTTATACATATTAAGCAATAATAATTACGTATAAATCCAGTCGCTTTAATGGGAATTTCGCGTTACAAAAGAAGAAGTCCCTATGAAACCGCGAGGATTAGGAAACGGCAATGTTGACAATTTTAGGAAGCGTGTTGGCTGTCAATTTTATGCCCCACGGAATGTGCTATTTATGGAAACCAGGATTGGTTTGGCTCCACGCGATTTCCGATCTGGCGATCGCGCTATCCTACTTTTCCATTCCGGCGATGCTCGTCTACTTTGTATACAAGCGCAAAGATACACCATTTCTTAAAGTTTTCATTTTATTTGCTGCTTTTATCATTTTATGCGGAATCGGCCATTTAATGGAGGTTTGGACGCTGTGGCATCCCAATTATTGGACAACGGGGATCGAACGAGCAGCGACAGCACTTGTTTCCGTTTATACGGCGCTGCAAATGGCGACGTTACTCCCTCAATTTTTATCGCTGAAAACAGCAGAGGAACTCGAAGCAATTAATCAAGAACTTCAGCAAGAAATTGCCGAACGCACCTCAATAGAAATCGCTCTTAAACACCTGAATGAAGAGTTGGAAACTCGAGTGGAAGAACGAACGGCAGAACTCAGTCAAACAAACGAACAGCTTCAAGCCACCTTAAGCGAACTGCGCGGCACCCAAGCGCAGTTAATTCAAGGCGAGAAAATGTCGAGTTTGGGCAGAATGGTGGCGGGAGTCTCTCACGAAATTAATAATCCCATTAGTTTCATTCATGGCAACTTAACCTACGCCACAGAATACTTACAAAATTTACTAGAGCTCGTTACGTTGTACCAACAAGAAGTTCCCCAACCCACACCCGTTCTGAAGGAAAAAATCGAAACAATGGATTTGGAATTTGTGCGCGAAGATGCTCTGAAATTGCTAAAATCAATGGCAACAGGAACTCGTCGCATCCGCAATATCGTGCAATCGCTGCGCACCTTTGCAAACCTCGATGAAGCTCGGGTAAAATCTGTCAATCTTCATCACTCTCTTGATTCGGTTCTGCTGATGTTGCAAAATCGTTTAGAGGCAACTTCCCATCGTGGAGCGATCGCGATCGCTAAAGAATACAGCCAACTTCCCCTTGTTGAATGCTATCCTCAAAATCTCAATCAGGTCTTTCTTGATATTCTCGACAATGCCGTAGATGCCATCGACGAACGTGCCGAACAACAACCCATCGAACCTCTCATTTCAATTAGCACGCGACTCAATGGGGACAATGAGGTGGAACTGCGCATTCGCAACAACGGCGCTTTCATTCCCTGCTCCATTCACTCCAAGCTGTTCGATCCATTTTTTACCACAAAATCTGTTGGCAAGGGAGTAGGTTTGGGGTTGACAACGAGCTATCAAGTCGTTGTTCGGCAACACGGCGGACGCATTGAGTGTAATTGCGGAGAGGGGAAAGACACCGAATTTGTCCTCTCGCTTCCGATCGCGATCGCTCCTCGAACGGTGGTCGTGACAGCGGGAGCGAGAAAAGAACTATCTAGGGCTTGCTGAATAAGTGTTGTGATGAGCACCGGGGAGCAGGGGAAGCAGGGGGAGCAGATCGATTTTTCCCGATCTGTGAGGATTTAGGCAACCCTCAATACACCTCAAAGCATGGATTAATAAGGGTTTTGGCTTTGTGCAGCAAGCCCTATCTATCAAGAGCGTTTAACTCGCACTTTCTCAGCAATTATACTCTGTTTATTAAAGTTTGAGTGATTTTGATTAAGAATAAATACAGAAATCCGGCAAAACAGTAGGAAGTGATGGAGGAGTAAACTAAGTAGTCTACGAAGTTTGCCGAGACCGCCATGTCAACAACCATAACGAGCGTGTTGGCTGTCAGTTTTATGCCGCACGGGATGTGTTATTTGTGGAAACCGGGGTTAGTGCTGCTCCACGCGATTTCCAACGGCGCGATCGCCATCGCCTATCTTTCCATTCCCGCAGCACTCCTCTATTTCGTCTACAAACGCGAAGATGCGCCGTTTCTCAAAGTTTTCCTCCTATTTGCCGCCTTTATTATTTTGTGCGGAATTGGCCATTTATTCGATGTTTGGACGTTGTGGCACCCCAATTACTGGACATCGGGTGTCGAACGAGCGGGAACGGCTATTGTGTCGGTTTACACTGCCCTTCAAATAGTCAAGCTACTCCCTCAATTTTTATCCCTAAAAACCCCCGAACAACTCGAGGCGATTAACCGAGAACTCCAACAAGAAATTGCCGTACGCAATGCAGCGGAAACAACCCTCAAACAACTCAACGCAGAGTTAGGTACGCGAACCGCAGAACTGAGCCAAACCAACGAACAACTTCAAGTCACCTTAAGCGAACTGCGCAATACCCAGGCGCAGTTAATTCAAAGTGAAAAAATGTCGAGTTTGGGCAGAATGGTGGCTGGAGTCGCCCACGAAATTAATAATCCCATTAATTTTATTCACGGCAACTTAACCTACGCAGCCGAATATTTAAATAATTTACTCGAACTCACCTATTTATACCAAGCAGAGTTTCCCCAACCGACACCCATTCTCGCCGCAAAACTCGAAGAAATCGAGATCGAGTTTATTCGCAAAGACTTGTTACAATTGCTCAATTCGATGGCAAATGGAACCCATCGCGTCCGAGATATCGTGCGATCGCTGCGGACGTTTGCCAATCTCGACGAAGCTCAAATCAAATCCATTGATGTCCACAAAGCGCTCGACTCGGCATTGTTGATGGTGCAAAATCGCCTCGCAGCAACCCATTATCGGGACGCGATCGCGCTAATTAAAGAGTACGGTCAACTCCCTCGAGTAGAATGCTATCCCAAAAATCTCAATCAAGTGTTCCTCGAAATCCTCGATAATGCTGTGGATGCCCTCAACGAGTTAGCCCAAAAACAACCATCCACTGCCCCAACTCTTTCTATTGGCACCCAATGCCAAGGAGATTGGGTTTCCATTCGCATTCGCAACAACGGAGTCAGTATTTCCCCTTCAATTCGATCCCAGCTATTCGATCCATTTTTTACCACAAAACCCGTAGGGAAAGGAGTGGGTTTGGGTTTGACAACCAGCTATCAAATCGTCGTTCGGCAACACGGCGGACATATTGAGTGCGATTCCGAAGTCGGAGGGGAGACCGAATTTAAGATATCCATTCCGATCGCGATCGCCGACCGAAGAAGCTCGTAAAGTTATAGTGGAGTTGACAAATGTCCTTGCCTTCTTGTTGCTCCTTCTATGGATTCCTCTGAAATTACCCAACTCGGCGCTTCCCTACGAGAGATCGATCGCGCGCTCCTAACCAACGAATCCAAACGGGGAGACGTTCGCCTTTGGTATCAGGGAGGAGAACCCTATTTCGATTTATTTGTCGAACTTGAAGAGGAGGAAGTGATTTGGTTTCAATTGACCTTGCGCGGGAGAGTCCTGTCTTGGAAAAAAAGCGCCTTTCGCGACTTGAAAAGCCCTTTTTCCGGCTGGCATACGGGTCGGACTAACGAGTTGCAAACCGACGACGTGGCCTTCTATTCTGCCAGCAAAACAATTGAGCACGATCGCCAACTCGATCGCGATTTTGCTCAACTCGTTCGCGCTATTATGGAAACGCGCGCGGGAGACCCAATTTTCGATCGCATTCTGAGTCTGTTTGGAAAAATTTGAGCTAAAATGCACTTCTAAGCAACGCATTGGGACTTTGTTGAAACTAACGACAAGTCCCGGCAATAAGGAGGTTGCCGCTCAGCGAAAATACTTCCAAAAATATACTGAAAATGAATAGCAATTGTAAGGAAGATGCGAGTAAAACGCAATCTCCTTCCCCCTCCTCTCAGTCAACCCAAAGGCAGGAAACAACAAAAACCCTCGCGTTCAGCTTTCTGGGACGGGGGTTTCAGCGCGACCGTTGGAGTTATTGGGTGGTCGGCTTAGTTGCACTTGTGGCAGCGATCGCAACGGCGGGCAATGGCAAGGGGGTTCAACTTCTCGAAAGACAACTGCAAACCCTCTTGACGCGCCTGCGGCCGAAAGTCGCCCCGCCTGCGGAAATCGTCATTGTCGCCATCGACGACACCTCCTTGGGGCAATACGCTCGCAACCCCAGACTGCACGAACTCGAAACCTTGCAACATTGGCCGTGGAAGCGAGAAGCCTACGCGATCGCGATGGAGCGATTGTTGGAAGCTGGAGCCAAGGCGGTTGCTCTCGACGTAATTTTAGCCGGTCCCAGTCTCTACGGCGAAGCAGACGATGCTCGACTACAAAAGGTCTTGCAAGCCTACCCCCAGCGCATTGTTTTAGCGGCGATGTACGAAGAAGATACGCTGCGACCGGGAGCGCTCGTACAATTGGTCAAACCCGACCCCGGGTTGCGAACTCCCTCCCTCGCCTTGGGTTCGATTAATTACCCCCTGGAAGAAGATAATCGCATTCACCGCTTAGCTGAAGTCTTTCCGCGCCAGTGGGCTAACAATAATCCCGACCTCGCTTCGGAGTTTTACGAGTTTGTCGCAACTATTCCTTCTTTCTCGCGAGCCACATTGCAGGCGGCTGACCTCAGCTACCCGAAGTCAAAGGGGGAAAATATTTTTTATTATGGTCCGCCCAATACCTTTGAGCAAATCCCTTTTGCAGATATTTTAGACTCGGAAAATTGGAATTCTTACTTGCAAAAGGGTGAATATTTTCGCAACAAAATCGTCCTCATCGGTCCAACGAGCGAGATGTTGAAGGATTTTCATCCCACGCCGGTTTCCGAACAAATGGCGGGTGTGGAAGTTCAAGCTAACGCCATTGCCACGTTACTCGAAGGAAAAATCTTGGTGGAAGTCTTGCCCAATGGTGCTGCGAGGGGACTGTTTGTCTTCGCGATTGTCTTCGGACTCGGAATTTTCATCAGTCGTCGCAAACAGGGGTTAGCGCGCGCGGGATGGACTGTTGGGGGCGCGATCGCGTTTTTGGGGTTGAGTTATCTCGCCTTCGTCGGCGGACGGATTATTGTTCCCGTCGCCATTCCCGTTGCAGGTATCGTCCTGGGCGGTTCGGGTAGTGCTGCCGTTGGCGCGTTGGAGGAATTATGGCGCAAGCGCAACCTCAGACAAACGATTAAATATTATGCCTCCTCTCCCATTGTTCAAGAAATTATTGCCCAAGACGAAGACCTCAAAGATATCCTCGAAGAACGCGATCGCGAAATCCTGTCGGCAACTCTGGGCGGACGTTACAAGGTTTTGCGAAAACTCAGCGCGGGGGGATTTGGGGAAACCTATATTGCGTTGGATTTACAGCGACCGGGAACGCCGACTTGTGTCATTAAGCAACTGCGACCGGCGAGTAATAATCCCAAGCATTGGGAAATTGCTAAGCGTTTTTTGGCGAAAGAGGCGGAAATTTTGGAACGGCTGGGCAAACACGACCGAATTCCCCAGTTGTTGGCTTATTTTGAAGAGGGCAATGAGTTTTATTTAATCGAGGAGTTTATTGAGGGTTGTCCCCTCTCGCACGAACTGGCTGTGGATGTTCCCTTCTCTCAAGGGCGCGTGGGGCTGCTATTATGGGAGTTGTTATCGATTTTGGACTTTATTCATCAACGCGGCGCGATTCATCGGGATATTAAGCCGGGTAATATTATTCGGCGTGCCTGGGATGGGAAACTGGTGTTGATCGATTTTGGGGCAGTGAAGGAACGGACCCAAAGCAATGAGGCAGAAAGAGTCGATACCCAAACGATCGCGATCGGCAGTCGGGGATACGCACCGCGAGAACAAGCTTTGGGCAACCCGCAATTTAACAGCGATATTTATGCGGCGGGAATGGTGGCGATTCGCGCTTTGACGTTATGCCATCCCGCTAAACTGAAGGAAGACCCAGATACGGGAGAAATTGTTTGGGAAGATAGGGCGAATGTGAGTGCGGCATTTGCAGCGATTGTCAACAAGATGATTCGCAGCAATTTTCGCGATCGCTATCAATCGGTTTCAGAGGTTTTAGCCGACCTCAATCCCTTCCTCCAAAATCTACACAGCCAAGAAGCACCCCTTCGGCGCGAATCCCCTATCCGCGCCGAACCTATCGAAAGTCGCGACTCTCCCGCCGACACCGAACCCGAAACCGCCACTCTCCCTGCTTTAGACGAGCCCTTCTCATCAGAAGGAGAAACCGCGATCGCCCCCGAAGCTAATTCGGGTAGTTAATCTACCAGTTTGTAAGCTGCTCGGGTGCGAGCCGAGTACTTGTCACATAGGAGTTGAGTCAGCACGCGCGCGATCGCTTCCATGAATCTCGATTCGGCAAGTAGGGGCAACACCGAATCGGTACCCCGATTCAACCGCGAGAGTCCCCCTCAAGCCAAGGAACATACTTACCCCAATTCAACAACTTATTAAACTCCCTGCCCACCTTCTGGTAAACCCGCAATTTTCGAGTCTGAATATGAGCATACCCCTCCATTCCCGGCAACAACAACCGTTGGCGATTATCAATCTCCATCCTCACCTCAACCATCGGCTTTTGCTGCCTCTCAGAAACTTGCACCACCGGCACCACACTCGAATCAGAAACCGCCGCCCAATAAGGCTGCCCATCCCCCTGACGATAAAAACGCACCTTCGCCGCCGACTCCACCAAATCCCTATCCTCCTGACGGATACGCGCCCGCGCCGTCAACTGCCCCAAATCCACCACGCTCAAAACCTCAACCCCCGCCTCCAAACGAGTCCCATCCAACAAATCCAAATCCGGCGTAACCGCCGTCCCCGCCGTCCGCGCCACCAACTTTAACTTTTCCCTTTGAACGAGCAACTGCTCCACATCGTCCTCCCACTTAGACGCTAGCTGCCTTTGCGACGATATTTGAGCGACCGCCGCCTCCACCTCAACCCTCGCCGTAGCCGTAGCCGCCGCCACCCGTCCCAACTCATCAGCATCAGTATCGGTAACCTCCCCCAACTGCCCCCTCACCTCCTCCATTTGCGCCCCCTTAGCCGCCCCCAAACTGCGCTGCTGTTCGATTTGA
>JAXHVQ010000122.1:0-18540 GCA_034189065.1 Cyanobacteriota bacterium | reverse complement strand
CTGATGTGCTCAACAGAGCCAACTTGGGATTTGAAGTCATGCACGAACGCAATGCTCACAACTTCCCGTTAGATTTGGCAAGTGGCGAACAAGCACCGGTTGCTTTAACTGCTCCTTCGATAAACGGATAAGACACGGTTAGACCTAATTAATGGTTAGACTTTAAATCAAAAAAGCCCTCTCCCTAGCGGAGAGGGCTTTGTTTTGTGGGTGAGTTTGGATAAAGGCGCTCGCATAGGCGTATCCGGTTAAACAGCCATACTATAGCGTTTTCAAATGAAACGTAAACAATAAATAGCCCAGAATTCAAATCCACCGCGAGGGACGTTCAATTGAACGTCCCTACGTTGAAACGGTTTACATCCCGTTCAGAAATGCTATATAATCGGCTTACCTTGGCTACCAATGATACAAAGTTACCCTCAGATCGAGTTAGGTTATGCCCAGAAAGCTCGACATCACTCTTTACATAACTTCTTCTAGTCGATCGAGGTTTTCAAAACTTTGGTTAACGATCGCAAGATGCTGCGAACAGCCAAAGCCTTTCACAAGGACTGAAGTTCGGGCGAATGAGACGTAGCTTTCTCTCGATTGGCAGCTTGAACAAAGGCAACCAGCTAACCAACCTCAATTATTTCAAATCGGGTTGAGAGGGGGGGATACCTTCGATCGCGATCGCGGGTAGCATTCCAACTGTCACAATAATACAAATGTGGTGTTAGGATTGACGAACGAGAGTCATGACCCCAAACACCCACAGAGCCTAATCGATGCAAATTACACTCGACCTTCCCGATGCTCTGCATATCAGTGAAACGGACCTCCGCACGGAATTGGCGATCGCATTGTTTCAGCAAGAACGCATCACTCTCGGTACCGCCAGTCAACTCGCCGGATTGCATCAGATTGAGTTTCAACAATTAATTGCTAGTCGCGGAATCTGCGTTCATTACGATCTTGAAGACTTAGAAAAAGACCTCAAAAGTCTGCGAGAGGAAGGTTGGTAATGGTCATTGTCAGCAACACTTCACCGATTAGTAATCTGGTTTTCATCGGTGAAATTTCTCTGTTGCAGCAAATTTATCTCAAAGTTCTGATTCCTCCCGCAGTGCATTCAGAACTGACTTGCTTGCCGATTCTTCAACCCACGATCGTTTCTTTACTTGACGCGGATTGGCTGGAAATCCAGACACCGACCAATCTTCAACTTCTGCATATCCTCAAGCAGACTCTCGACCCAGGTGAGGCTGAAGCAATCGCGCTTGCAATTGAACTTAGCGCTAATCGGCTGCTGATTGACGAACGTCTTGGTAGAAGTATTGCAGCAAGTTATGGACTTCAACTGAGAGGTCTTCTGGGCATTCTTATTCATGCTAAACAACAGGGATTTATCCCAGTTCTCAAACCCATTCTCGATCGTCTAATCGATCTTGCTGGCTTTCGCGTCAGTCCAGCGCTCTACAATCGAACGTTGCAGGAGGCGGGAGAGTAAAAATATATTTTGTTGTGCTACAGTCAAATTTAACATCGTGAAACTAGCTCCTCTTTTTTGTAATCAGTTTGTAAAGCTTGAGGTGCATTTTGGGAAACTTCCAGAAGAGTTCAATAATTATTTCAAATCGGGTTGAGAGGGGGGGATACCTTCGATCGCGATCGCGGCCTCCATCACTGCCCGTACAATAGGCGCGGCGGCAACGGAACCGTAAGCATTGTCGCCTTTGGGTTCGTCTACCACTGCCAGCACCACATAACGGGGATTGTCAACCGGAAAAATACTGACAAAGCTACTAATCTTCAAATTAGAATAATATCCCCCCGCCGGACTCGCTTTCTGAGCCGTTCCCGACTTGCCCGCGATGCGATACCCCTCAATGCGCGCATTCCTTCCACTGTCAGCTTCAATAACAGTTTCCATCATTCGCAGCACCGCCCTGCTAGTTTCCTCGGAAAACACTCGGCGGGGGGGTTGGTGCTGGGGCGTATATTGAACGTTGCCCTTGGAGTCTACCAACCCTTCGACGAGGTGGGGCGTAACTAATGTGCCCCCGTTGGCGATCGCGGCGTTTAATTGGAGGAGTTTGAAGGGCGTAAGGGAGAACCCCTGTCCAAAGGCTGCCGTTGCCGCTTCCACCGCCGACTCGACAAACTTTTTCTTCCTTTTGAGCTGTCCGGCGGTTTCCCCGGGCAAGTCGAGACTCATTTTGTCATCGATTCCTAAGTTTTGTAGCGCCTTATAGTAATCAGAGCGCTTCATTTGACTCATTACCTTCACCATTCCCACATTGCTCGAATATTGGAGAACTTGGTTGAGGTTCAGTTGTCCTCGCGCGCCTCGGGTGTCGTAGTCGTGATTGCTAATGGTCCATTTGCCGTACCGTAGAAAGCCGGTATCGTTGACCGTACTTTCGGGTTGAATAACGCCCTCGTCGATCGCGATCGCCAAATTAATGGGCTTGAATGTCGAACCGGGTTCGTACAAATCGGCGACGGTCCAGTTCTTAAACAAGCGAATATCGTAGTTGTAATATTGATTGGGGTCGTAGGTTGGTTCGGCAGCCAAGGCGCGAATTGCGCCATCGCCGACATCCATTACAATAACCGCACCGCGCTTAGCATTGAACGCTTCGATCTGTTGTTGGAGGGCAAAGCGAGCGGCCCGTTGCAGGCGCAGGTCCAAGGAAACCTGTAATTGCAGGTCGTCGAAGTCGAGAAAGCCTTCAGGGACGCGATCGGGCATTAAGGCTCCATTTCCCGTACGCGAGAGTCTCAGGGCCAATATACTGCGTTCTAGGAGCTTTTGCTGAGAGTATTCCAACCCCGCCTGTCCGTGGTGGTCGCGATCGACGTAGCCTATGGCATCGGATACTAATTCTTGTTGGGGGTAAAGGCGGGAGTATTGCTGAACCAACTCTAACCCGTCAATCGACAGTTCGGCAACGCGATCGGCACTTTCTTCTTTAAGGGCGTAGGCTATGGGAACGCCGCTTTCTCGTTGGGCAAACTTTTTAAGCAATTCCTCTGAAGTCACCGGGTCGAGAATTTGACTGAGTTTTGCCGCAATGAGAGCGCGATCGCGTTTGAACAATTTCGGGTGAGCATAAAGGGTATAAACTAAGCGATCGACGGCTAAAACATTGCCTTGACGGTCGATGAGAGGGCGACGAGGAATATAGGGGCGCATATACACCATTTGTTGCTGCCGCGCCTTTTGTACCAAGTCGGGCGCGCGCGCAATTTGGAGTTGATACAAATTAATCGCCAGTCCCGCGCTAAACAGAACTAAAACGCCCCAGACGAGTAACAGCCTCCCCCATTCCCAGGATTTAGACGTTTCTAGTTGGCGGAGGCGATCGCGAAAAGCCGCATATCCGCGCGCCCAAAGAGGAGACCCCACGCGCTGCCTTAACGCCCTGGGAGGCTGAGAAGTCGAGAGACGGCGCTTGACGCGCTCTCTTCGGGGGCGGCGAAGCAGCGCGCGCAAGGTCTTCGCTTTGGGGGAAGTTATAGAGCGTTCGTCTGTCAAGATAGCCGTCCTACCTCGCTGGGAAAAAAGTTTCGATTCGGGCGGAAATTCTCATCTTACTCAATGCACGCCCTTAAATCGCACAAATTCCTAGAGTAGCATGTCAACGTTATGCGCTGTATCAATTAATACCCCAAAGGCACATTACTGGGAGAAGGCACTCGAACAGGTTCGGGCGATACAGGGACTTCTAGCGCCTCCTCAGTCGAAGGCGACAAATAAATTGTCTGTTCGGGGGAAGGAAACGTCAACCCTTCCTCCTGACTCTGAGCTTGTTCGGCGAGTTTATGTTTGAGAGTTTCGTCGGCTGCTGTGAGGTTACGGGTTTCTCGTTGTAGCTTCAAGAGGGTTTTGTAAGCTTCGCTCCACTGCTGTTGTAAATAAACCGTTGCTGCGTAACTGGCTAAAGCGGTGGCGATGAGGGAAAACGCGATCGCGCAAGACCCTCGTTGTACCCACAGTAACAGTCCGAGCAACGGCGGAAGCTGCGAGCGTTGAGTCAAGTTCGCTTCCTTTACCTTGCGAGTTGAAAACTGTCCATTTTTTTGAGGAGGAGCTGATGTGCTCGCCTTCCTCGTTCGCTTTTGAAGAGCCGCTCTCCTCGCTCTGGGTTGTCTTGGAGCCGTCGAATTGCGTGGGGAAACAGACATAGGCAGCTAGACTTATACAAAATGAGTCGTTGAAGCGTCAAGAGCCGTCATCATCCTAGCATTATCCTTCTGGTGTCGGACACCCAGTCGAATTCCTTTAGCCGCGCCCCAACGCCGGATGGATTTAGAATAACATTCTGTGGGGGAAAAACCACCCTAGCCCGGGGAACGAATCGCGCCTGTCGAGTCGAAGACAATCTTTTCTTAAAGTCATCCTCCGTTTTTTTGTGCTAATGTTGCATAATTAGAATCACCCCAACAGTCCTTACAAAGGAGAAGTAGATGACTAAGAAAATTATGATGTTAGCTTGTCTTTTGGCTCTAGTAATGCCTCTTGCCGCTTGTGGCGGCGGCGACGACAACCTAGAGGAAGTTGTTCCCCCGACCGAGGAATCTCCTACTGAGTCTCCTTCATAGGGAGAATTCCAATCGAAATCAAGACCAAGCGACGGGGACAAAATTCTTGTTTGTCTAATATTGGCTCAACGTTTAATATCATCAAAAAAACCAGAACCCACATCGAGTCATTTTGGGTTCTGGTTTTTCGCAGATTTAATCAAAAACTCAAAAAAAAGGGTCAACCTCCAAAGGTCAACCCACAAGCTTGGGAACGCGCTTTAAGTGTTACTTTTGCACGACCAACTTGACATTGGCATTTTGCAAACCGCGTTGCTTGACTTCTGCCAGAGTTTTATTAACAGCGTATTTTTGGTTGATGGAGTTGATCAACTCGGTTTGATTGTGCTTTTTGGCAACGCCCCAGAGATCGGCAATCAAATCATAGGTGCCGTCGCTGTTGCAGGACCAACCGAGATCGTATTCGCCATCGAGAACGGCAACCAAGTCGGCACGAACGCGCTGACCGTTGTAGCCGCGAACATCAGCACTGCTCTTGGTAGAAATGCCGAGGTCTTGCAAAGAAGCTTTCAGAATTTCGACATCGCTGATTTTGGTCCGCAGGGTGCTAAAGTGAGACATCTTGGATTTCCTCTTAACTTTAAAACGACAGTTGTTGGTTTTGGGTTTGCCGCTAACGGCGGCGGTTTTGGGTTGTGCTGCTAGCCACAAAGCTTGGCTAGCCTTCGCTCCTGTAGGGAATACAGGAGAAAGCCTGTTTACGACTCCAGTTGCAGGTATTCTGCAACGGCTGAAGCTGCCGGTCTCGCTCGCTGTCTCGCCCAGTCTCTGAGCGCTGTGACCTGCTCCATCATCGTTCGGGACAGAGGGAGTGTGGCTTTAAGAGCGGCAATAATATCTAGCTGCGTGAATTCGCGGTCTTGTGCGAAAGCTTCATACATTGCAGCGATAATTGCCTGCTCGATCTCTGCCCCAGAAAAACCTTCTGACATCTTGGCAAGCTGATATAAGTCGAAGCGCGAAATTTCGTTGCGTCGCTTGCCGAGATGAATTGAATAGATTTCTTGGCGTTCTTCGGTAGTGGGTAAATCTACGAAGAAGATTTCGTCAAATCGCCCTTTTCGCAGAAACTCTCCCGGAAGGCGTTCGATTCGGTTTGCCGTTGCCATGACAAACACGGGAGAGGTTTTTTCTTGCATCCACGTCAGGAAGGAACCAAATATTCGGCTTGAGGTTCCTCCGTCGGAGTCTGCCGAACCCGTCCCCCCTGCAAAGGCTTTATCGAGTTCGTCGATGAAGAGGATAACGGGAGAGATGGATTCTGCGGTTTTTAAGGCGTTACGTAAGTTGGCTTCCGATCGCCCCACCATCGAACCGTCATACACTCGACCCATATCTAAGCGTAGCAGGGGCAGTCCCCACAATCGGGAGGTGGTTTTTGCGATTAGGGATTTTCCACATCCGGGTACGCCTAAAATTAACATCCCTTTGGGTTGAGGTAAGCCATACTCTCGAGCCCGTTCGGTGAAGGCGTTGGAACGTTGTTTGAGCCATTTCTTGAGCTCTTCCAAACCGCCGACCGCATCAATGGTGGTGTCCTCTTCGATATACTCGAGGATGCCATTGCGCCGAATGAGCTGCTTTTTCTCCGATAGGACGATTTCCACTTCCTCTTCTGTGAGGCGGCCGGCTTTGACGTAAGCTTTGCGGTAAACCTTTTCAGCTTCGTCTTTGGTTAGCCCTAGTGCCGCTTTCAGCAGTTTTTCCCTCGCTTCTGTGGTCGTGCGCTTGGTTTTCCCTTGTTCCAATTGACGGGAGAGAACTTGGTTCAACTCGCTTAAGTTGGGGAGGGGGAAGTCAATGACCACAATTTCTTTTTCCAACTCAATGGGAATTTGTTGGAAGGGAGACATTAAAATAATGTTTTTCTCTGTGCCCTTAAAGCTGGCGATCGCGTCCCTTAACCAACGAGTGGTCGCTGGCGAGTCAATAAAGGGATGTAAATCTTTAAAGATAAAAATACCGGGTTCTCTATGTTGAACGACCCACTGAATGGCGGCTTCTGGCGAAACCGTATTGTGTTGGGTCATATTGCGGGGTTGACCATACTCGACTAAACCGTGGGTCACAGTCCAAACAAAGACTCGCCGATGTTGGGTCTTCATTTGCGCGATCCGGGCGATCGCATTTTCCGCTCTTTCCTCTTCTGGCGTTACGAGGTAAATCAGGGGATATTGAGCTTGGATAAGAATATTTAGCTCTTCTTTCATGACTTTCGACCTTTGGTTGAATACGGCACAATCCCTAAAAACCCCGTTGTTTTTTCTCCGAAACTAATTAACAAGGAACCAGCTCTTCTGGAGCATCTGTATTTGAGTGAACTGCTTTTTCTTTAACCTCCACTGAGACTTCTTCTGATAAAATCCCTGGTTGGCTTTTAAGAGCGACCAGTTCGCCTTCTTTCTCGATTAAAGAACTTTGGCATTCTGGACAGGCGTACACTCGATGAGTCTTTCCGTGCGCGGGTTCTACTTCGTCTACCACCTCTGGATATTCGAGATAGAATTGAACGGCTTTCTCTACCATCGATGACATGGAATCTGAGTCGATTGCTGCTCGAATTTTGAGTTGTCGATGGATTCCTGGTGGGAGATATAGTGTGACCTTCTGCTTGTCTTGCATCTCTTTTTCTAAGGTTTTTACCCGGGTATGCTATGCAAGCTTAATGGCTTTTTTCGGTGCTGTCAAGCTGGTATGCCAGTATGATGGCAATATTGTTACATTTGTTTACATTTAAGTCGTTTGTCTTTCGTCCTTTGTCATTTTTCAACGGATTTTGGAGTGCCTCGAAACCCAGTTAGGTCATTGGCTACAGCCTGCTGTTTGCCTAATTCTTGACTGGGCGACTCCTTACTTGCCGATGAATGGTCTGAAGGCAGAAACTAAGTCAGGGCGAGCAACAGCCAGGGTGGGAAAGGGGCGATCGCGATAATTTTGCTCCACTTGAAGAGGGAATAATGGCTCGGAAGTCAGGCAAACCCAAGCTCCTCCTGCGGCGTGAAGGATCGCATAGGCGGCTGCAACATCCCAAATCTTCGGAGTCGCCTCTACGCCCCCCAAAGCCGTACCACAGGCAACGAGGACGAGATTGTAACTGGCAACGCCGAGCAACCGCAGCTTGCAGGGAAAAGGACGCGCCATTATTGCCGTGCTGCGCGCGCACAGGTTAAACAAATGATTGAGACTGGGGTCGTCGGGACTGGTACGGATGGGCTCGTCGTTCAAAAAAGCGCCCGTCGGTCCATTTAAGCCCGAATCGCCATAATAATAACCGTGAAAAAACTGACCCAATTGCGGAAACCTCACCGCGCCAAAAACAGGCGTACCTTGGTAAAGCAACCCGATGGAAATCCCCCAAATGGGAATGCCTCGCGTAAAATTAGTCGTACCGTCAATGGGGTCGATAACCCAACACCAATCGCCCTTGGGGAAAAGGTGCAGCGTCTCCTCGGTCAATAAACCATGTTCGGGGAAAACCGCCGCGATCGCGTCGCGAATTGCCCCATCCGCCCAGCGATCGGCTTGTGTCACCAGGGTTCCATCCGCCTTGCGCGTCGCCGAAATCTTACCAAAATCCTTCATTAACTGAGTTCCGACGCGATCGGTCACCTCTTGTGTCAGCGTTAAAACCGTTTCCCAAAAATCCGCCATTATCTCTCCCCAAAATTTCAACCTTCCCGCTCGAGCCGAATCATTGGCTCGTCCGCCCGGTCTACTTAATTTTAGAAGGGGAATGGGCCTCTTTTCCCCCAGCTTTGCAGAAGTTTGGAATAAGCCCTCAACAAAATCTTTTATACGCTTCTTGCTTTCGTAAACACGGTATATCAGGGCTTTGAGCATATCGAGATGGGTGATTAATTGTGAACGGATACTTACATCAAATAGAGTGTCTCTCCCGCTCCCCCTGCTCCCCCTGCTCCCTCTGCTCCCCCTCATCTCAACCCAGGCCCCTACTCAGGTCAAACTCATTTTGGTGTGATTTAACAATTAAAGTAAAGAGAAATTTGCTCCATTGGGGTCGCCGCAGCGAATATACTCTCTAAAACTCTTGAAAGGTCGGTAGAAGTATGGCAGTCCATTACGATATAGTCATTATTGGTGGCGGGTCTGGCGGTTTAGTCGTCGCCAGCGCAGCAGCTCAACTCAAGGCGAAAGTTGCCCTCGTGGAAAAGGATAAGCTAGGCGGCGATTGTTTGTGGTATGGCTGCGTCCCCAGCAAATCGCTAATTCACGCAGCTCGGGTTGCTTATGAAGTCAAACACGCCTCGCGCTTTGGAACGTACGCCAACTCGCCGACGCTCGATTTTACCAAGGCGGCGGGTCACGTGCATAGCGCGATCGCGGCCATTCAACCTCACGACTCCCCAGAACGTTTTCGAGGGTTGGGGGTGGAGGTTATTTTTGGTTCCGGGCAATTTATAGATGCTCATACCTTTGAGGTCAACGGTCATCAACTCACCGCACGCAATTTCGTTATTTCTACGGGGTCTCGTCCAGCAATTCCTCCCATTGACGGACTCGAAGAAGCGGGTTATTTGACCAACGAGCGAGTTTTTGAATTAACCGAACGTCCCGACAGCTTAGCCATTATTGGTAGCGGACCGATTGGTTGCGAATTGGGACAAGCCTTTCATCGGTTGGGCGCGCGGGTGACGATTTTTTCGAGCCGCGATCGCATTTTACCCAAAGAAGACCCCGAAGCAGCAGCGGTGGTGGAGAAACAACTGGAAGCAGAAGGAATTTCCATTCTCAAAAACGCCCGAGCCGAGCGCGTCGAACTCATTGATGGGAAAAAGTGCGTTTGGGCAGGAAAAGAAAAGGTTTTAGTCGATGAAATTTTAGTTTCTGCTGGTAGAAAACCCAATATAGAATCTTTAAACTTAGAAGCGGCTGGAGTTGAATATAGTAAAAAAGGGATTAAAGCAAACGAGGCGCTACAAACCTCAAATCCTCGAATTTATGCCTGCGGAGATGTTATTGGGGGCTATCAATTTACCCACGTCGCCGGTTACGAAGCAGTTGTCGTTCTCACCAACGCTTTGTTTTCTCCTATTAAGAAATGGTTCCCCAGTAAGGCAGACTATCGCGTTATTCCCTGGGCCACTTTTACCGACCCAGAATTGGCTCGCGTGGGGTTAACTGAAGAGCAAGCTAGGAAGCGCTACGGAGAAGAGGTTCGTATTCTCAAACAGCCCTTTGAAGGAGTCGATCGCGCCCAAGCAGAAGGAGCAACAGACGGTTTTGCTAAATTAATTGTAACGGAAAAAGGGGATATTCTAGGCGCGCATCTTGTAGGTAAGTCGGCAGGGGAGTTAATTCACGAAATTGTTTTGGCAATGCGATATAAGCTGAAAGTTTCTGCTCTTTCTGGCATTCATATTTATCCCACACTTTCTGAAGTGAATAGTAAAGCTGCCTTATTGTTGCAGAAAGAGAAATTCGCTAACAATGAGAGATTGCATGGAGTGTTGAAAACCGTCTTTGGATTTTTGCGATCGCGCTAAATCGATTCCATCTTGACGCAATTTAAAATTCTCCGTAGAGGGTCAAGTCAATACGCATCTCAATTGTGAATTCACTTGATGCCCTCTGCCTTTCGGAGAATTTGAAATCCTAACCTAAAAGCCAAAAGTCTATTCAGGAACGTCGAGGTCGAGCGCTCGCGAGCCTCCTTGCTGAAGTTGAATTAACACTTGACTTAACTGCGCCCAAATCAAGCCGCTTGTGAGCAGTGTTAACACTAAAGAAGTCCCGATAGATAACCAACCGGGCAAACCGAAAATTGTCAAACCCGCACCGAGAAATAGCCAAATTCCCGCACTAATTCCCAAATAGGGAAGCGTCAGTTGGACTCCCTGCAACTGCTCTATAATTTTTCCAGAACGAGCTTTCGACCAGTTCTGTACGCCTTGTTTAAGAGTTGCCTCAAAAGCTAAGCCGCAAGTTACGCTGATAAATAAACCCAGGGCTAAGAGTACAAAAGGATATTGGGCGTTTACGTACATCTGTTAAAAAAAGTGAATGAAACCTGATGTTAATTAAATTAGAATGCAAGACATTTAAGAGTCTAGAACTCGCCAGTTATGGGTTATGAATTATGAGCTATAAGTTTCACTCAACCCAAAACCTAAAACCTTCAAATCGTTTACTTCCCAATCAATGCAGTGGGGACGAGGGCTGCGACTCGTTCGGCTGAGATATCCCGCAGCGTTGTCAGGGCGACATCAAATAGGCGCGACGGTTGTAGGTCATCTTTAACCAAATTCCACAAGCGCTGTACTTCGTCGGTGTGCAGGCGGTCGTCTTCAGTCAGGGCTAAAAGGAGTTGATTGCGCAAATAGCGACCTTCGTCAGACAATAGGTATTGTAACCCGAGTTGGGCGGTGGGCAAAAGATCGAAACGACCGCCCGATCGCGCGATCGCCAGCATATTTTCCAACCGCTGCCATTGAAATTTCCCATCTTTCAACAACACCTCCAACAACCGGCGACGCATGGCAGGAGACTCTCCTTTCAACAAGCGTTGGGCGACATAAGGATAGGCAATGCGAACGATTTGAAAGTTAGAATCCAGAGAGAGGGCAAGTCCTTCTTGGGTAACGAGGGAACGAATGATTAGCGAAAATTGGGCGGGAACGCGGAAGGGATAGTCGTACATCAACTCGGAAAACTCATCGGTAATGGTTTTGAAGTTGAAGTTGCCGACACTTTCGCCGATGGCATTGCCGAGAACCTGTTCTAAGGCAGGGATAATGGGTTCGATATTCGTATCGGGGGCTAAAAATCCCAGCGTTACGAAATCGTCGGCGAGGGCATAGTAATCTTTGTTAATTAAATGAACGACCGACGCGGCTAGGGTTTCTTTGGTGGTTTCGGTGAGTTGGTCCATCATCCCAAAGTCAATAAATGCCATGCGTCCGTCTGGGGTGGCGAAAAGATTGCCGGGATGGGGATCGGCGTGGAAGAAGCCAAATTCTAACAGTTGGCGCAGTCCCGAAACGACTCCAATTTCAACGACGGCGTTGGGATCGATGTTTAAGGCGCGAATGCTGTCGGGATCGGTGAGTTTGTAACCATGAATCCATTCGAGGGTGAGGACGCGGTGGCTGACGTAGCGCCAGTAAATGGCTGGAACTTTTACGGTTGGGTCGTCTTGGAAGTTGGCTGCAAATTTTTCGGCGTTGCGTCCTTCGTTGAGATAGTCGATTTCTTCAAAGAGTTTGGTGCCAAATTCATCGACGATGAGGGTCAGGTCGTGACCTAAATTTAAGGGCAGCCAAGGTGCGATCCAACCGGCTGCCCAACGCATGAGGTAGAGGTCGCGCGTTAAGGTGGGTAGGAGGTTGGGACGTTGTACCTTGACGGCGACTTCCTCGCCACTGTGTAAAACTGCCCGATACACTTGACCGAGGCTGGCTGCGGCAACAGGTTGGGGCGAGATTTCTCGGTACATTTCCTGAAGCGATCGCCCTAATTCTCCTTCGATAATGGTAAAGGCTAGGGTGCTGTCAAAGGGAGGGAGTTGGTCTTGGAGTTTGGTTAATTCTTCGAGGTAGTCTTTGCGAATTAAATCGGGTCGCGTTGAGAGAGCTTGACCGACTTTAATGAAGGTGGGGCCGAGGTGCGTCAGGGTGTGGCGGAGTTGGGTTGCGCGTTTATATTTGTTTTTTTCGGTTTGACCGGTCCAGTCGTCCCACAGCATTTGCCAGATAAAGCCGCCTAGAAACCAAATGATGGTTAGGGTGCGCGCGATCGCTTCCCACGGCCGGCGACGGTAATATCGCGCTATGGAGTCTGCGTTGTATCGTCTGAGTGGTTGCATTTTTGGGTTGGTTGTCCTCCCTCCTGTTTTGGGTACCTTGGCGATGAGTGAGTCTAAAATTCGTTATTTTTTAAGGGTTTTTATCTTTTTTTAAGATAGAGTATACAGAACTACAAATTTCTTAATTTCATGGTACACCATGAAAGGCTAAAATTTTCGATCTAGCATCGTACTACCGGAAAAATACCTGCTTTCGAGGTTGATTTTATGCCAACTGCTTTGATTACCGGTGCTTCCTCTGGGATCGGCGAGGCTTTTGCTAAAGCTCTGGCCGAACGTCAGACGGATTTGGTTTTGGTGGCGCGATCGCAAGATAAACTGGAAACGTTGGCCCGGGAGTTGCGCGATCGCCACGCTGTGCGCGCTGAAGTTATTGTCTGCGATTTAAGCGAACCCGATGGGCCCTCCCGTATTTTCAACACCGTGCAAACCCTGGGGCTCGCTATTGATACTCTGATTAATAATGCGGGATTTGGCGATTACGGTTCTTTTGTCGAAAATTCCCGCGAAAAACAGCTTGACATGATTCGCGTTAATGTGCTTAGTTTGACAGATTTAACGTATCAATTTCTGCCGTTAATGCAGCAGCGCGGAGTTGGGGAGATTATCAACCTCTCATCCATTGCGGGATTTCAGCCAATGCCGTATTTAGCTGTTTATGCCGCGACAAAAGCGTTTGTTTTGAGCTTCAGCGAGGCGTTGTGGGGCGAAAATAAAGATACCGGCGTTAAAGTGCTAGCAGTTTGTCCCGGACCGACTAAAACCCAGTTTTTTGATGTAGCGGGGTTCAACCCCTTCAAAAATGCCAAAGAAGCGGCCAAACAATCTACGTCTCCCGAGTGGGTGGTGCGGGAAAGCTTGAAGGCACTGGAGAGGGGAGAGTCACATTTGGTAACGGGGGGAGTCGCCAATCATTTGATTACGACTGTGCCGCGTTTTTTGCCCAGGGAAATGTTAGTTCGGGCCATCGAACAGCAGTTTCGACCGAGGGAATAGGCACGCGATCGCAATTTCGGGCATGAAATCGCGATCTAACAGCAACCATTCGTTAATTTAGTCAGAGGAGAGTGGGGACGCGGCATTAGGTCAAATTGCAAGTAGGGGCATGGCATTAGGTCAGATTCAAGTAGGGGCATGGCATTAGGTCAGATTCAAGTAGGGGCACGGCATTAGGTCAGATTCAAGTAGGGGCACGGCATTAGGTCAGATGAGAGTTTGAAATAGTGCCATTAACCAACAGCCGTGTCCCCCAAGTTACTCAAACCTAGAGTACGCCAGAATTCGCCAATCCCAGAATCGCGCCAGCGCCCAGAATATGTCCCAAACAGGCAGAACCGATAAGCGCCGGTAAACCCATTCCGGCAAATACTCCCGATGCGGGAGGCGCGCTGGGTTTTTGAATCGTATATTTCCCGATCGCGAAGGCCAAAATATTACAAATAATCATCACAATCGCCACCTTGGGGCTCCAACCAACGGTGGTTGCAACAGAAGAGGCAGCCAGAAATAGAGCTGTGTGTGTCAAAATCTAAATCTCCTTTGTTTTTTAAACGACTATTAAGGATAAATCAATCCATTGTTCGAGCTTCTGGTTTATCTTCTATCGAGATTTGACCTTTTCTGCCTATATTGTTGCAATAATTAACAAAATCGCCTTAAACCTATCACCTTAACCCCTCATGCCTTCCGAAACCACCAATCAATTTCTGGTCTGCGGGTTGGGCAGTTTGGGCCAGCATTGCGTTGTCGCACTCAAAGAATTCGGCGCAAGGGTTATTGCCATTGAGCGAGAGCTCCCGACAACCTGGGAAATCCCCAACTTGCTCGATTTATTAGACGACGTAATTGTCGGAGATTGTCGTCACAACAGCACGTTAGAGAAAGCCCGAGTTGGCAACTGTCGAGCGGTTCTCGTCGTTACCAGTAACGAGCGGGCCAATGCAGAAACCGTCCTCGCCGCGCGCCAACTCAACCCCCAAACGCGCCTCGTCATTCGTTCGAGCCGGGAAAACCTCAATCAGTTGTTGAGCGAGCAATTGGAGAATTTTATCGCCTTTGAACCCACTCAACTCCCCGCACCGACTTTCGCGATCGCGGCCTTGGGACTCGATACGTTAGGATTTTTTAACCTCGAAGGGCGGTGGATGCGCGTCGTACAGGAAACCTTACCGCCGGGACATCGCTGGTGTAACGTTCGCTATCTCTACGATCTCAACAGCCGCAGCCGTCGCCTCCTCGCCCACGAACCGCCAGAAACGCCCCCTGTTCGTGCCTTTCACCAGTGGGAACCCGAAAAGAAAGCGCACGCAGGCGATCGGGTTGCCTATATCGAAACGACCGATCCGTTCTTCCTCAACCCCAAACTGCCGCAGACGGGAAAAAAGCGTTGGTACGCGATCGCGGTGGTGCGCAATTTTACGGGACGAAATCTGCAACAGCAAATACGCCGCTTTTTCCAACTCAGTTTTCAACAGCAAGTTCGACGAGTCGCGATCGCTTGTGGTGCAATTGTTCTAGCATTGCTCGCCTTGGGAACCCTCCTCTTTAGGTTCTACTACCCTACCACCTGGCTCGATGCCTTCTACGCAACCGCCATTCTCCTATTAGGGGGATATGCCGATCTCTTCGGCGGAATCGGAGAAGCTTTTTTAATTCCCGGGTGGTTGCAACTATTTGCTCTCGGCCTCACCCTGGCAGGAACCGCCTTTGTGGGCGTGTTATACGCCTTGCTCACCGAAGCGTTGCTCTCGTCCAAGTTCCAATTCGCCCAACAGCGCCCTCCCATTCCCGAAAAAAATCATGTCGTCCTCATCGGACTGGGGAGAGTCGGACAGCGCGTTGCGAGAATGCTTCAAGAATTCAAACAGTCCTTCGTCGGCATTTCTTTCAATCCCGATTTCGACCCAACAATCTTACCGCAAATGCCTCTGCTTGTCGGGAATTTGCACGATGGGCTGTCGAAGGCGAATATTGAAACGGCTAAAAGCGTGGTAGTGGCGACGGATGACGAAATTGCCAACTTAGAAGCGGCGCTAACGATTCGTGCGGTTAACCCAACCGCAAAACTGGCGATTCGCACCCAAGGAATCTCCCTCAGCCAGCATTTGGCGCATCTTTTACCCGACGCTCAAGTGTTGAGTACCTATGCAGTGACGGCGGAAGCTTGTGCGGGGGCTGCTTTTGGCGAGAATATTTTGGGTTTATTTCGCTTTAACTCCCAAACGATTTTGGTAACAGAATATCAAATTGAAGAAGTCGATACGCTGCACGGATTGCTGTTGGCGGAAATTGCCTATGGTTATGGGTTAGTCCCCATTTTGCATCAAAAATCTGCCGAGTCTCCCAATTTCATGCCGTCGGAGGATGTAAAATTGGCCGTAGGCGATCGCTTAATTGTCCTCGCCACGAGCGAAGCCTTGCGCCGCGTGGAAATTGGCACAAGGGCAATTCATCCCAAACAGTGGCGCATCCGAGTGGAAAAGGTGTTGACTGAAGAGGCACGGTTTGAGGGGGCAAACGCGATCGCGCGCATTTCGGGCTGTTCCCTCGCGACGGCTCGAGCGTTGATGGACGATTTGCCTCAAGTCCTCGTCACGCCCCTTTACGAACATCAAGCCAAGCGTTTGGTGCGGGAGTTGAGTAAGATACGGGTGGTGGCTAAGTTTCGTCAATTTGGGACTCAGAATAGAAGAATTCAGAATGGGAGAATGGGAGAATAGAAGAATTTGGAATTTTTCAGGGAGCGCTCTACATTCTTTTTATGAAAACTCAATAGGAAAAGGCTCGATCGCGATAATCTTATCTTGACTGCGATCGTAAATTAGCCTCAACTTTGAATTGGGCATCCGCAATTGAACGGGAATTAAATCCATAGGAATATCCCATTCAACGCCACCTTCAAGAAAGCCATATTCATAACCCACAATCATTCTCAAGTATCCAACTTGCAAACACCCCAGAACGATTGCAGGGATTGTCGTTTCTTCTTCAATCTCATTTCTTCCACTCACTCTTTTCTAAATCTAGCGATAGAAGCTACACCGATCGCGCCCAACATTAAAATCCCTAAAATCGAATTTTGTTCGGGAACGGGTTGGACAAACCGGGTTTTAAAACTTGCTCCAATGGTTCCAATTTCTTCATCATCGGAATCGACAGAACGGAGATGTTCGTAAATTTGAATCGTTCGATTGTCGCCGTTTTCATTAAGCTCGTGGACTCCCATAGGCACCGAAGAGGTTGTCAGTTCTTGCAGATGATTCACAAACAAGTCTGTTCCCACCGTTTCTGGCGCGAGCAGTAAGTTATCTGTGAAAGAGGCGTTAGCGGTAAGCGGCGCAGAAATTCCCCTAAAAAGTTCGTCGAATCCAAAATTGGTTAAAACTTGGTTGGCGGTTTGGGAAAAGTTATCGTTATCCGTGCCAATAAAAATTCCCCCTCCGGCATCGCGCAGTGCTAAAGCTTGGTTAACCGTGAGGGCAGCGGCAGAGTTGCTAATCTTAGGAGTTGTTCGATTGCGGAAGAAAAAGGTACTATCGAGGATGAATTCGGGTTGTTCGTTTGCTGCCCAAGTATTGAGAGCGGTCAAATCGGTGGAGTCAAGAAGCGCCGTTTGGAAAATTGTAGTATCGAACCAAATTTGGTCGTAATAGCTAACAGATTGAGAGTTTAACCAGAAGGCTAAATCTCCTGCCGCGTGAGTTTGCACGAAATCCACATCAAAAATCGTGCCATCGCCATAGTCGTCTAGAGAGTTCGCGATCGCGCTGCGATAGTTTCCCAAAACCCCCGTCCCCGAACCTCGCGTTGAGTTTAAGTAGAGGATGTTGGAGGTGGCGAGAGTGGCAGCAAGTGCAGGGGAGGTTATCCCCGCGCTCAACCCCAGGACAACAGCCCAAAAACGAAATCGGGTTAAGGAATAGGTGTGAGGGAAGTACATGATTTTGAGGGAGATTTTTTACCAATGAATAATGAATAATGAATAATGAATAATTAATTACCTATCCTTAAGCGTTGCTACGAATCAATTATATCTAGTATCGGTTGCTTGTGACATCCTTCATCAACGCAAAAATCGTATAAGATAATGCCTCCACGCTCCAAATTCAGCGGCTCCAGTGACCTACAGCTTCCAATTTCATCCCTACCAACATCGCTTTCGCCAACCCTTGCGGACTCACCACGGAATCTGGGAGGTGCGAGAAGGGATTATTTTGCAATTAAAAGATGAGAGAGGAATTGAAGGATGGGGAGAAATCGCACCGTTACCTTGGTTTGGTTCGGAAACATTAGCCCAAGCGCTAGCCTATTGCCAGCAGTTGGGGAATGAAGTGGCAGAAGAGGCGATCGCGGCCATCCCCAACACTCACCCCGCCTGTCAATTTGGCTTTGAGTCGGCATCCAGCGAAATTATGTGCCAACTTTCGAGCCAATCCAACAATTTGGCAAAGCCAAAGTCTTCGATTCCCAGCTTCCAATATACCGCTCTGTTGCCCGCAGGCGAAGATGCGCTTTCTGCCTGGAAACTGGCCTGGGATCGAGGAAGACGCACCTTTAAATGGAAAATTGGAGTGGAATCGCTTAGGGAGGAACTTCGCCTCTTTTCCCATCTCCTTCGACAATGGCCCGCCGACGCAAAATTGCGCTTAGATGCCAACGGGGGACTCAACTTCGACTCGGCGCGACACTGGCTGAAAGCAGCCGACGACGCAGGCATTGTTGAATTTATCGAACAGCCATTACCGCCTAGCGAATGGGAGAAGCTATTGGAATTAGGCGATCGCGCCGTTACCCCTCTCGCCTTGGACGAATCCGTGGCAACCGTAGAGCAACTCGAAGACTGCTACGCTAAAGGATGGCGCAGTATTTTTGTTATTAAGGCCGCGATCGCCGGTTCTCCCCAACGCCTGCGACAATTTTGCAACAACCATCCCATTGATGCCGTATTTTCCTCGGTTTTTGAAACCTCAGTGGGGCGAAAAGCTGCTTTGAAGCTGGCTGCCGAACTCGCCAACCCCAAGCGCGCTCTCGGATACCAACAGCCAACAGGGGAGCGGGAGAGCGAGGGAGCAGGGGAAGCAGGGGAAGCAGGGGAAGCAGGGGAAGCAGGGGAGCAGGGGAGCAGGGTG
>JAXHVQ010000121.1:6716-18544 GCA_034189065.1 Cyanobacteriota bacterium | reverse complement strand
TAAAAAGAGAAGCCGTCAGCGAGGTAATTCTCTTCAACAATTTAAATTGAACTCAGCATCTATAGACGTAGAAGTACAAAATAATTTTCTTTTTGACGTTTAATTAAGCCCACCTACTTACAAGGCGTAATGCTTCTGGAAATAAATCTCGTTTGTCATTCTTTCCCCGTTGCTTTCCTGCTTTTGAAAAGGGCGGACAAGGTACGCCACCCGCTAGCAAATCAACACCTCGATATGGGATGCCATCAAACTGTTTTATATCCCCTTCTATTACATTCCAATGAGGCCGGTTTACTTTAAGCGTATTGCAACATGACTTTTCAATTTCTATAAGTGCTTGAGGTTCAAAACCAGCCCTCTCTAATCCTAAAGCTTGTCCGCCAGCACCAGCACAAACTTCGATGCACGATAGCAATTCCATATTTTTTCCCTTACATGAGTATCGCTTATGGTTTCTAACCTAAGTCAAAATCGATCCGCCCATCAACTTTTGATAGCGTACTTCCAACTCCTTTTTCAACGAAGGCATTCCCCCCAATGCTTTATCGTCTCGAATCAACTTTTCCGCCGCCTCTCGCGCTAAATTCAACACCTCTTGGTCTTCGACTAAACTTGCCAAAGCAAAATCGGCTAACCCCGATTGCCGCCGTCCCAAAACTTCCCCCGGTCCTCGCAGGCGCAAGTCCATCTCGGAGATAAAAAACCCATCCTGCGACTGTTCTAACACGCCCAAGCGCTGGCGAGCGTTGGGATTATTGGTTCCACTCATTAACAAGCAGTAGGATTGATGGGAACCGCGTCCCACTCGTCCGCGCAGTTGGTGCAGTTGAGATAACCCAAAACGTTCGGCATTTTCAATTAACATCACGGTGGCGTTGGGAACGTCTACTCCCACTTCGATGACGGTGGTAGAGACAATAATCTGGGTTTCGTTATCGCGGAATTGATTCAACGCCTTCTCTTTATCCGCCGAATTCATGCGTCCGTGCAATAGTCCCACTTTAAATTCGCCGAACACTTGTTCCTGCAAGCGTTTGTGTTCTTCAACGGCGGCGCGCAGATCGAGTTTCTCCGACTCTTCGATGGTAGGCAAAATAACATACACTTGTCTGCCTTGAGCGATTTCGCGGCGGATGAGGTCGTAGGCTTGGCGGCGCTGTCTGCCAGTTAAGACGGTGGTTTGGATGGGCTGTCGTCCGGGGGGAAGTTCGTCGATTTGGGACACGTCGAGGTCGCCGTGGAGGGTGAGGGCGAGGGTGCGCGGAATGGGGGTTGCGGTCATGGTGAGGACGTGGGGAGACCGACCTTTATCGAGGAGGCGCGCCCGCTGTTGTACGCCGAAACGATGTTGTTCGTCGATGGCGACGAGTCCCAGTTGGCGGAATTTAACTTTATCTTGAATGAGGGCGTGGGTTCCCACTAACAGAGGTAATTCCCCGGTTTCGAGTTGGGCGTGGATTTCTCGCCGTTTGGCGATTTTGGTCGAACCGGTTAGCAGTTCGACTGGGAGGTGGAGGAGGTTGAACCAGGTGACGAGTTTGCGATAGTGTTGTTCTGCTAAAACTTCGGTGGGGGCCATGAGTGCGGCTTGGTAGCCGGATTGGAGGGCGGCGAGGATGGCGAAGACGGCGACGACGGTTTTCCCGGAACCGACATCGCCTTGGACGAGGCGGTTCATGGGTGTTTCGGAGTTGAGGTCTTGGAGGATATCGCCGATGACTCGTTTTTGGGCGTTGGTGAGTTCAAAGGGAAGAAGGGTTTGAAAGCGATCGCTTAATTGGCCCGATGGGACGAGTATGGCGCTTTTTTCGCTTTGTTTTTGTAGGGCGCGCCGCTGCAAAAATCCCAGTTGCAGGTAGAAGAATTCGTCGAAAACCAGGCGGCGACGGGCGTGGGTCAGGGTTTCGCGGTCGGGGGGAAAGTGGATGTGGGCGATCGCGTCTTGCAGTCCAATTAAACCATATTTTTGTCGCAATACGGCGGGGAGGGGGTCGTCGATGCGGGCAATGGCGGGCAGGACGGCGACGATGGCTTGTCTCACGACATCGGCGGTTATGCCTTCGGTTAAAGGATACACTGGCAGCACCCGCCCGATGTTAATGGATTCGATATTGGCCCCCGGTCCGTCGAGAACTTCGATTTCGGGATTATCTAGGGTGATTCCATATTTATTCTGTTTGACCAACCCGGAAGCGGCGACGATGGAACCGGCAGGATACTGACGTTTGAGGCGTTCTTGCCAGCCCCGGTTGGCAAAGTGCGCCCCCCCAAAGAAGCGGTTGAGTTTGACTTGTCCGGTGCGATCGCGCAAAATTAACTCGAAGATGCTTAATTTTTTGTTTTTGGGACTGGTAAAACAGTTGCAACGCTTGACTGTCCCGACCAAGGTCACTGTTTCTCCCGCTTTTAAGTTGGCAATGTTGACTTGGCGCGAATAATCGATGTGGTCGCGGGGATAGTAGAAGAGGGCATCGCGTACTGTGATTAATCCCAGTCTTTCTTCGAGGGATTTACCACTTCTGCGCCGTCGAATCTCCGGGATTTCGCGGAGGGGTTGGTCGAGGGAGGGTATGCTTGCCGGTTGCGCGCCCCGATCGAACGATTGGGATTTGGGCGCGGTTTTTTCTTCGCGCGTCCGGGACGAGGTTTGGGTTTGAGAGGCAGAGGCGGTCTGTTGCAGGTCTTCAAGCAAGCGACGTGCCTCTGTAATTACGGTTTGGCGTTGGGCGACTGAAAAGTTGGGATACTGTTGAAATTGTGCGCCGAGACTATTCCAGCGGACTCGATGCGATCGCGATCCGATTTTCAAGGGATCGCCAAAGGTCAGGGTCATAAATTCGCTGAAGCGATATTGCTTTCCCATTAAGTCTTCAAACCCTCGCTCTGTTTCGACCGAGAGAGCTTTGTATAAACGTTCCCAGTTGGGTTGGTCGTTCATCGTTCTCAATTAATACTTAAAAATTAAAATTAAATAATTTAGAGTCTGAGTTTGACTCGCGCGATCGTTATTTTTACTGTCACATTATACCAACGGATAGCACTTTTAGAAAGAACTCAGTTGGTATGGCTTGAAAATAAAAATAAGGATTTTTTTGTTTATGTTTTCCTTTTTCTTATGTTATTATACAATAATATCTAAAAAACGCAAAGCCTTAAAAAAAAGTAGAACTCTTTAAAATAAAATTTGCAGTGCCAGAATTACCTGAAGTTGAAACCGTCTGTCGAGGCTTGAATCAATTAAGTTGCGATCGCGAAATCCAAGGAGGAGAAATTTTACTTCCGCGTACCATCGCTTATCCCCTTTCAGGAGACACTTTTCTAGAAGGGGTAACGGGAAGCGCCATCGCCCAGTGGCAGCGACGAGGGAAGTACTTATTGGCACAACTGATTCAATTTTCTCAAAACTCCCCAAAAAGTACCGAAAATAGCGTTAAAAGCAAAGGTTGGTTGGGCGTTCACCTGCGAATGACCGGACAATTACTGTGGACAACGAGGGAAGTAACGCTTCAAAAACACGCAAGAGTCCGTCTATTTTTGAGCGACGATCGGGAATTGCGTTTTATCGACACGCGCACCTTTGGTAAAATGTGGTGGGTTCCGCCAGATTGCCAGCCTGCTGAAATTATGACGGGATTGAAAAAATTAGGTGTCGAGCCTTTTTCCACAGCGTTTAATCTCGACTATTTTATTCAAAAACTGCGCAACCGTAAAAAATCGATTAAAGCCGCTTTGTTAGACCAAGGAATCGTCGCCGGTTTGGGGAATATTTATGCCGACGAGGTACTCTTTAAAAGTGGAATTCGCCCCGACGCGATCGCATCTACCCTCACTCCTCAGCAACTTCAATATCTCCACGCCGCCATTGGTGAAGTTTTGCAAACAGCTATTGACAAAGGCGGCACAACCTTTAGCGATTTTCTCAATCCCTTGGGAGTTAACGGCAATTATGGGGGAGTGGCATGGGTTTATGGCCGCAAGAACCAACCCTGTCGCGTTTGTCAAACTGCGATCGAACGCATCAAACTTGCCGGACGCTCGACACATTATTGTCCCCAATGTCAGAATTAGGGAATGGGGAATGGGGAATGGGGAATTGGGAATTGGGAATTGGGAATGGAGAGAAGAAAGTGACAAATGACGAACGACCAATGAGAAATGACAAATGATTCAAGCAATTTTGTTTTTATTCATTTTGAGTGCAACAATAGCAGGAATTTGGGGAATAGACATTCTCAAACAGCGGCGACGAAGGCGGTTGCAACGCAAACCATTTCCCCCTTATTGGATTGCTGTCATTCAACAAAACTTTCCCCTCTACAAACACTTGCCAGAAGATTTAGCGCGCAGACTGCAAGGTGATATCCAGGTTTTCTTGGCTGAAAAAAACTTTATTGGTTGCGGCGGCTTGGAGATAACCGACGAAATCAAACTCGCGATCGCGGCACCGGCCTGTCTCCTATTACTCAACGAGAGAGGCAACTATTTCGCCCAACTTAAAGATATTTTAGTCTATCCGAGCGCCTTTATTGCCAATTCCATTACGCCGTTGGGGAATACTTATCTTGAAAGACAAGACTGGAAAAGCGGCGAGTCTTGGCAAAAAGGAATGGTCATTTTGTCTTGGGAAGACATCAAACGCGATGCCATCAATTGGCGAGATGGACGTAACGTTATCTTTCACGAATTTGCCCATCAACTCGACCAGGAAAATGGCGCTGCTAATGGCGTACCTACTCTCGATCGACGTTCGGATTATCATCGTTGGGCGCAAGTTTTTGAGCGAACGTATCGACATTTTTGCGATCGCGTCCGACAAGGGAAGAAAACCCCCTTAAATGAATACGGCGCAACCCATCCCGCCGAATTTTTTGCCGTAGCCACCGAGACTTTTTTTGAAAAGCCCAAATCCCTAAAAGCGACCTATGGCGAACTGTACGACGAGTTAAAATGGTATTATAACTTAGACCCCCTCGCGTGGCTTCATCCCCCTCAAACTCGCCCCATTGTTCCGAAGTCGGCGTTTTAGCGCACAATCGCCAGAGTTAAAAGTTTCGATTTGTTAAGTTCTCGCAATTGCTCGCGATCGCCCTGAATTCATTCTGAACGGTCGTTTTTGGGTATAACTTTATAAAAGCAAGCACAGATTTAATCTAATGGCCATCAAAAAGAAATCAAGAATTCCCAGCTTTCGGAAAATTGGTACAGCGTTTCTGATTCTCGTCGGAGTGTTTCTCCTCTACTCCCTCTTCCGACAGCGTCCGCAAGAAGCAAGGGTTCCCTATAGTTTCTTCCTATTGCAAATTAAAGCGGGGAAGGTTGAAGCCGTTCAAGTTTCTGAAAACTTAATTCGATTTCAAGTTCAAGCTGATGACGACCCCGATAAAAGAGTCGTTTTAGCCACGCTTCCGAGAGAAGATGACTTAGAACTCCCCGAACGCTTAGAGCAAGAGGGAATTAAAGTTCAGTTTTTAGCAACTCCCCCTCCGAAAAATAATTCATTTAGCGTTCTTTTAAGTTGGATTGTTCCCCCCTTGATTTTAATCGCAGGATTGCAATACTTCCGCAATCGAGAAGATAAAGGGTCGCTTTCTTTCAGCAAAAGTAAAGCAAAAGTGTACATCGAAGGCAAGTCCGAAAAAATCACATTTGCCGATGTAGCCGGAGTAGAAGAAGCAAAAATCGAACTGCAAGAAATCGTCGAATTCTTGAAAAACCCCGATCGCTTCACGCAAATTGGCGCAAGAATTCCCAAAGGCGTACTCCTCGTCGGTCCGCCGGGAACGGGCAAAACCCTCATGGCAAAAGCCGTCGCCGGGGAAGCAGGAGTCTCATTTTTTAGCATCTCTGCATCGGAATTCGTTGAATTATTTGTCGGGACGGGGGCCGCGCGCGTGCGAGACTTATTTGAACAGGCGAAAAAGAAAGCCCCTTGTATTATTTTTATCGACGAACTAGACGCGATCGGCAAATCGCGTAGCGGCGGCGGCGGTTTACAAAGCGGTAGCAGCGACGAACGCGAACAAACCCTCAACCAACTCCTCACCGAAATGGACGGCTTTGGGGTGGGGGATGCAACGGTCATCGTGCTGGCGGCGACCAACCGTCCCGAAGCCTTGGACGCGGCGTTGTTGCGTCCCGGACGCTTCGACCGCCAAGTTCTTGTCGATCGGCCAGATTTAGCCGGACGGCTGAAAATCCTCGACATTTACGCCCAAAAGGTGAAATTAGGAGAGGATATCAATCTTAAAGAGATTGCCACCCAAACGCCCGGTTTTGCGGGCGCAGATCTCGCCAATTTGGTCAATGAAGCCGCCTTACTCGCGGCGAGAAACGGACGCGCAACCATCTGGCAAGCCGACTTTAAAGAAGCCGTCGAACGGGTGGTTGCGGGCTCGGAGAGGAAAAGTCGCGTTCTCAGCGATAAGGAGAAAAAAGTTGTCGCCTATCACGAAGTCGGACACGCTTTGGTGGGTGCGGTGAAACCGGGAGGGGGTAAAGTTGCCAAGATTTCCATTGTTCCTCGCGGGACCGGGGCCTTGGGTTATACGCTGAAAATGCCCACAGAAGATCGCTTTTTAATGGATGATGTGGAATTGCGCGATCGCATTGCGACTTTGTTGGGAGGACGCGCCGCCGAAGAGATTATCTTTGGCAACGTAACGACGGGGGCCTCCGACGACTTGCAACGGGCGACAAATTTAGCCGAAAGCATGGTAACCACCTATGGCATGAGTCGGGTTTTAGGGCCGCTTGCCTATGAAAAGGGACAGGGAAATAACTTTTTGGGTAATAATGGGGCGAACCGGCGGATGGTCAGCGAAAAAACCGCAGAGGCCATTGATGATGAGGTGAAGGAAATTGTTGAGTCGGGACATCAGCAGGCTTTGGCAATTCTCGCGTCTAATCGGGAGTTATTGGAAGCGATCGCGCGCGAACTTCTAGAAACCGAAGTTATCGAAGGAGAAGCGTTGCAAAATCTGCTGGGACAAGTGAAATCTGCAAACAGCCCCCAATCCAAAATTCAAAATTAAGGATATTGAGTCAATCTACTATCTGAGAAGGTCTAAAAAGTTTAATAAAAACGCGCCTCTTTCGCGGACGAGAAAAAGGCGCAATTGAAAATGAGTCTCGTGCATTAATCCCCAATTCGCGGAACTTTACTACAAATTCTCTCCTTCGTCCCCCGTCGAGAGCGATCGCTTGTAGCCGTCAATCGGCGCGAAGATGGGATAATCAGCGACTCGCCGCGCGCGATCGCCACGTCGTCGCGTTTTAGTACACCTCAACGTGCCAGCGATCGTCTTTTTTCATTTGCTTGCGGAACTCATCCCAGTTCATGCTCCGTTTTTCAGCTTCTTGGGTGAACGTTTCATTAATCGGGGGCTCCATCCCCTTTAATCCACACATATAAACATGGGTTTTGGGATTTTGCAGCATTTCAAACAACTCGTCTGCGTATTCAACCACGCGGCTTTGGACATACATTTTGCTGCCATCGGGATTCTTTTGTTCCCGACTGATAGCGTAGGTCAGGCGGAAATTATCGGGGAACTCCGCAGCCAACTTTTCCAATTCTTCCTTATAGAGAATATTCGCCGAGTAGGGAACGCCAAAGATCAACCAAGCCAAACCTTTGAACTTATAATCTTCGTGCTGCTCTTTAAACATCCGCCACAGAAAAGCTCGGAATGGAGCAATTCCCGTACCCGTTGCCAGCATGACAATGGTCGCATCCTCCTCATCGGGTAAGAGCATTTCCTTACCCACCGGTCCTGTAATGATTACATCCGCATCAATTTCTAAGTTACACAAATGGGTCGAACAAACGCCGTAAACTGTTTCTCCGGTTTCGGGGTGCTGGTATTCGAGTTGGCGCACGCACAAAGACACGCTTTTATCGTCTACATGGTCTCCGTGGCGCGTCGAAGCAATAGAATAGAGTCTGAGTTTGTGCGGTTTGCCCTTCTCGTCATTTCCCGGCGGAATAATGCCGATACTTTGACCTTCCAGGTAGCGCAAATCGCCTTCGGAGATGTCAAAGGTTAAGTGACGGACGGTTCCTTGTCCTCCTTCTGCCACCAACTCAGTATTCTCGATACACTTGCCAACGAAAGGATTTTTAGGTTTGTAGATATTGACGGGAATATCTTTCGGTTTTGCCTTTGCTTGAGTCATGGGTTCGCTCTTTTGCTTTTGCTTCGTCTGCGGGGTTTGAGTGGGATTAGCAGGGTCAAGCGGCGTAATACTGACGATTTTGCCACCCATACGAGCAATTCGCCTCATTTCCTGATTCATACGGCTGTAAGGCACAAGTATTTGCACTGTTCCGCTCTTACGAATGGAATAATCTAATTGGTCGAATTGCCCATTTTGACTTATGCCCTCCACTTCGTAGAGGAACATCCTGCTCCCAAACGTCGTATTTCCCGGAAAAGTACCAGCCGCACTAGAACTATACATCGCTATAAAAATCTCCCAACTTCAGATGGAATGGTAGTTTTGCCCGAGCTTGTCTCGCCGAGTTCGTCGGTGGAACCGAAAGTTTGGTTGGCACCCCACCGAGTCGGGGTCGAGACAAGTCAGTATAATTTCAGCCTACCACTGGTAAGCCGTTCCCATGTTGAGAGTCTCCAATGTGCGAAATGTCTAGTGGTGCTTTCGGGTTTAGAGTAGCGAGATTTCAGGTTGAAGACTGTAAAGATTTAAGCAATTTTATTTTTTCTTTAGCAAAAAGGCCCGAGCTACCGTAGCATAGGTACTAGGCGAGATTTATATTATCCCCCTTAGAAGTCTTGTAGGGAAATTTCCGTTCTGGTACAATCCACAATGAGTGTCTAGTATTAAATACCTACTAGATTCGCAAATGAATCTTCACGCTGCGGAAAAGTCCTGGGGCAGAGAACGTTCAGTCCGAACGGAAGGTTGCCGCCGCTCTCGCTTTGTCCTGTTTAGCGCGATTATAAGAAAATCAGTTTTTTGTTTTAGAGGGAAGCTATGGTATCTCAATTGGACCGCGTGGTTCTTATTGGAGTCGCTGGAGACTCGGGATGTGGTAAGTCCACCTTTTTGCGTCGTTTGATGGATTTATTTGGTCAAGAGTTTATGACGGTCATTTGTCTCGATGACTATCATAGCCTCGATCGCAAGGGAAGAAAAGCCGCCGGAGTAACAGCGCTCAACCCCAAGGCGAATAATTTCGACCTGATGTACGAGCAAATTAAGGCGTTAAAAGAAGGAAAAGCGATCGACAAACCGATTTACAATCACGAAACCGGAGAACTCGATCCGCCCGAGCGAGTCGAACCCAATAAGGTGGTTGTCATCGAAGGGCTCCATCCGCTGTACGACGAACGCGTGCGCGAATTACTCGACTTCAGCGTCTACCTCGATATCAGCGATGAGGTCAAGATCAACTGGAAAATTCAGCGCGATATGGCAGAACGGGGTCATACTTACGAAGACGTACTGGCTTCAATTAATGCCAGACGACCCGATTTCAGTGCTTACATTGAACCCCAAAAGCAGCACGCAGATGTCGTCATTCATATTATGTCAACGCAATTGATTGACGATAAGGAAAGTAAGTATCTGCGAGTGCGCTTGATCCAAAAAGAGGGAACCTCTCACCTCCGACCGGTTTACTTGTTCGACGAAGGTTCGACCATCGATTGGAGACCTTGCGGGCGCAAGCTAACCTGCGCTTATCCCGGCATTAAAATGTACTATGGACCGGACAATTATATGGGCAACGAGGTGTCCATTCTCGAAGTGGACGGTCAGTTTGACAATTTAGAGGAAATGATTTATATCGAAAGCCATCTGAGCAATACTTCGACCAAGTATTATGGCGAGATGACTGAGTTGCTACTCGCTCATAAAGATTATCCGGGATCCAATAATGGGTCGGGTTTGTTCCAAGTGTTGGTGGGTCTGAAGATGCGAGAAACGTATCAGCATTTGACTTCCACTGAAGCTGAGGAAAAAGAGGTTGCTCGAGTTTAGGGTTCAATGGCAGTACGTGGCTAAAAGCGCCAAACTCGTTAAAATGGGATAATCATCCGAACAAATCGGGCTAGTAGGGACGTTCAATTTGTAGTCCCTACTATTCAAAACCCAGTTTTTTAGCGTTTGAGGCGTAGAAAACTGGGTTTCTCGTTGTCTATTCAGAGGTGATAGGAGCTTCTTTGAGGGGAGTTAATCGTCTAAACTATTGAGGCTTAGGGGGACTAAATCGCCGTTTGTTGTCAGTCCCAGCATCATCGGTTCTTTTTCGGCGATAAACTGGCCGGTGAGGACGCAGCGTTCGTCTCTTTGGGCAACTGCGTCGATAGAGGCGCGGATATCGTTTTGGGAAAATTGAGGGCGATAGGAACCGGATTTTTGCTGGACGTAGTTCCAAAGTACGTCCCTGATTAGGGCTTGGTATCCCGTGCCGCCCGAAAGTTCTTTGAGTTTGTCTTTGAGATCTCTCTCTAAGCGGATGCTAGTAACCTCCATATCGGTCGTTGAAGTCCGGGTGAGGGTACGCATAATTTTTTTCTCCAAAATAGTGGACAGATTGATAATACAAGTGTAGTATTAAATAGACGAGAATTACAAGAGGGGTCAGCGGAGTTAGATAACGGATGAGGCGGTACGCACGCTCCGAACTAGGGGGCGCGCATCTCCAAGTCTAAAAAAGATAACGCTTTCCCCACTCTTAAAATTAAATTTTCCGAAATGGTGTTAAACGCCGTTGTAGCTTAAATCCGAGAAATCAGGAGACTTTTGGTGAGCCTTCATTCAACCTATACCATTGCCCAACCCATTTTTGCCCGCAGCCGCCGAGATTGGCTGCTAGCAAGAAGGGACTGGGCATTTGTTTGTATAGGTAGCGAAGGAGGCATAGTCCCAACACTCCAACCGATTATGAAACCCGGGTTCGATTTGGCCAGCTATCAGTCCAATAGTCATCTTTTTAACTTAGAACCCGAAACCATTCAAAACTATAGCGGGAGGGAGAGGTCAAAAGCGACCAAACCCACTTAAACCCAAACTTGACTGTCGGTTTAACCCAACCCCCGCTCCCCCCCAGGAAGCGGGGGTTTTGAGTTGAACGAGCCAATGTACGGACGTTATATATAACGTCCCTAGACGCGAAGGAGACGAACTCGTGAGCTGTATAACCGAAACTTTAAGCCAATCTGTCGTGGTCTTCTCTAAAAATTATTTGCCCGTGAGTCGAGTGAATATCCGACGCGCCGTCATCCTTTTAGTTGCGGGGAAGGCCGAACCCGTGGACTTTTTCGCCCGGGAGCCTTGGGAAGTGCGATCGCCGAATCTCATTTTCAAGGTTCCCCCCCACATTCGTCTCACCACCAACGGTGCAGAACGAATCTGGAAGGTTCCCCCGGTGAACCGACGGGAAGTATTGCGACGAGACCTGCATCGCTGTCAATACTGCGGAAGTCAGAAGAAGTTGACCCTCGACCACGTGATTCCCCGTTCTAAAGGAGGGAAACATCGTTGGGACAATATCGCCACCGCTTGCGAGTCGTGTAATTCCAAAAAAGGCGATCGCACGCCCCAGCAAGCCGGGATGACCCTTTTGCGTCGCCCCCAAGCCCCACCCCACCCCGCTGTTGCCTTTGCCGACCAGTTTTGGCGCGAACAGCAAGCCAACCTCGACTCTTTCGGAGAGAAACGATGCTGAAACTGACCTATATTGAAACCGGATTTAACATGGAGCTGTTGGCTCAACCTCTCGAAGATTGGATCGCGCTGCGAGTTCGCGTCGCTTTGCGTTCGGCAACGGCAATTTGCGTCGAACCGACGACGGCTTCGTTCTT
>JAXHVQ010000121.1:0-6616 GCA_034189065.1 Cyanobacteriota bacterium | reverse complement strand
GCCGCGCCGGTGCGATCGCCTTGTTGCAATTTGGTCTCGGCAATTTGAGTTTGTCGGTATTTCGCCAGGGCTAAAATATCTTTTTGAACTCGTCCGTCGGGGGCGGGGTTGTAAACCGGCTGAACTTCGGCGTAAACGGGGATCGGATCGCAAAGCAAGCCTTGCTGCCCCGATGCCGGATCGTCGTAGCGCACTTGCACGGTTGCAATGAGTTGAGTCCCCGACGACAGTTGACCGATATAAAGATTGGCTAAAACGACGCGCTCTTCGGTCATTAAATCGCCCAAACGCACGGCAAATTGCCCGCCTTCGTTGAGAACGGGCAATTCGATGGTGTCTGGGGCGACTTGGGCGACGGGTTTGAGTTCGGCGAGGCGAACTTGCGGTGCGAGTTCCAGGACGAGGTAGGCATTGGTCAAACCGACGGACTGGGCGCGCTTGAACAAGCGTCCAAACTCATCGATGGCGCGATCGGGTTCCTCAATGTAGGAGAGGGTTCCGCTAGCGGTGTCGGCGATGCGTTCTAACACATCTTGGTTCCAATGTTTGCCGAACCCCAACGCATTGAGAGTGACGTTGTGTTCCGAGGCAAATTCCGCCAGCCTCAAACAGCGTTTGTTATCGCCGTGTTCGTTTTCGCCGTCGGTGAGGAGGAAAACTTGGGAGGTTGCATCGCGTTGACCTTTGGCTGCTTCTTCGAGACCTAAATTGATGCCCTCATCAATGGCGGTTCCGCCGTCTGCTTTAAGTCTTTCAATGGGCCAGCAGATGGCTGAAATATCTTCGACGGGTTGGTTGGGGACGATGGTTTTGGCGCGGTGATCGAAGGCGACGACCGAAAGGCGATCGCTCGGCGTGAGTTTTTCGACGAGACTGATGGCTGCTTGTTTGACGGTTTTGAGGGGTTGTCCTTCCATCGAACCGCTGTGGTCGAGAACGAGACACAAATTCAACGGCAAGCGTTCGTCTCCTTCGGAAACCGATGCGATGGAAATTGAGAGTTGACGTTGGCTGCTGGGTTGATTTGCATCTAAATGAGAATCGCTTAAAATGGGCTGTAAACCGACTTTCATAACCTGGGGACTCCTTCGGCGATCGCTGTTTCTTCTAGTCTAGTCTGGATTAATTGTGGACGGCGGGGTGAGGTTCCGCCAAGTTTTTTAGAAAAAAGAAAACCTAAACGAATAATTGGCTCATATGACTTCATAATCGACTGCTAAAATTCCGGCAAGGATCGGTTGAATGAGGTTTTGAATAACTTCGGTGTGGGCGGGATGGGGTTGGTAAATTTCGAGGTCTTTGCGGTTGCGAAACCTAACGATTAACCCGTGTTGGAAACCTTGGGCGCGATCGGAGAAGTTTTCGCCGCAGGAAATTTCGACAATTTCGGGAATTTTATGTTTTAAGCCTTTGAGTTCGTCCATGACGGTGGCGATCGCGTCGTCGGGCGTTTCGGGTTTCCATTTAAATAAGACGATATGCTCGATCATTTTTCAAATTGTGTCTTTGAATACTGCACTGGATCTTACAACGTAGTGCTATTTCGCGATCGCCTTCAATTCTTCACCCACCAAGGCGGCAAGTTTCTCTGCCGCGCCCGGTTTCCCGCGAACGCGACGCAGGCGATCGCCCATTGCAGCTAGCTCTTCGGGATGCTCTAAGAGTTGAATCGCTCGCGCTGCAATATCTTCGGGTTGCAATTCTCCTAAAAGTTCCGGCACAATTTCAGCTTTTGCCCAAAGATTGGGCCACGCATAAAGGCGGTTTTGTTGGCGCGTTTGGCGAATGACAAAGGTGTTAATGAGGTGGGCGAAACTGGATCCAATGCCGGGGAGGTTAACGAGGATGCCCGGTATGCCGTCCCAGGCGCGCATGGCATCGAGTTGTTGGGTGGGGAGCAAAACGAGCATGGGAACGGCTAATGCGCCCAATTCTGCGGTGTTTGCGCCGATGGTTGTGAGGCACAGTTGGCATTGGGAGAGGAGGTCGTAGGCGGGAAATTGGGTGGCGAGGTGGAGTTGCAGTCCGCCGGAGGTTTTGAGGTAAGGAGTTTGGTTTTCGGGGGTAATGAGTTGGGCGCTGACGTTGCCCATTTTAGCAATGAGGGGATTGTGTTGGCGATCGCCGTAGCGGGCGAGGGTTTGGAGGTCGATGGTGGGGGCGACGGGGATAACGAAGCGGGTTTGAGGTCGTTGTTGGTGGAGGCGTTCGGCGATCGCGCAAACTAAGGGAACGCCCATCATGAGTTTGTACCACTTCGACCCCGGAAGCAAGCCAATGAGTGCTGAGTTCTGAGTGCTGAGTGCTGAGTGCTGAAGTGCTGAGTGCTGAAGTGCCGTCTCCCCCTTTCCCGAAACGTCTGCCATTAAGTCGCCAACGACGGTAAACTTAGATCGATAGCGTGGGGGAACTCGATCGAGAACCGAGTCGTTCATTGCGCCGAAGCGATCGCACCACCGCCACCATCTCGCTTCCCACTCGGCATACAGCACCGTTCGATAGCCCAAACGCTTGCCGATAACCACTGGGAAAAATTGGTCGCCCCCGAGAAATAAAACAATTCCTTGTTCTCGCCAGTCCCACTGTTCCGTCGTTTTTCCCCACAACAAAAAGGGGAAGAAATGTTTAGCTCCTTGGACGCGATCGATTTCCGGGTAGGATCGCGCGATCGCTTCCTCGGTTCCCGTGGCGTTGGGACAAGGGGATAAGATCGCCGAGATGCGAAGCACAGACCGGTCTTCGGTGAGTTGCTTTCTCAACTCCCTCACTGCCGGACGCACCCAAGTTGCCAGTTCTCCCGGTCCGTTGGACAGAATCAAAATGTCCTGGGGTGTTTGCATTGCTTTATCCATAACCAGTGGCGAATGAAAGCTAAACAGAGTCATTCGCGATCGCCGAAACTTGTTCCGGGGAAAGTCCGGTCATGCGGGCAACTTTCTCCACATCCATCCCTTCTCGTAACAAATTGAGAGCGCATTCTCTCAGTTGAGATTGAGCTGCTTCTGCGCGCTGTTGCTCTTGTTCTGCGCGCTGTTGCTCTTGTTCTGCACGCTGTTGCTCTCGTTCTGCGCGCTCGTCGCCAATTAGCAAAAGATTCCCTTCCCTATCCCACCATCGCAGCCAACGTTGGGTTTGGTTTTGATAAGTTCCATCCCACAGTCCCAGTTCTACTCCCAACGGTTCTATCTCGTAATGTCCCCTCGAATTAGCTTTTAAGGGTTGATAAGCCACATCGACTAAGCGATACACCTCCAGATTTTGCGTAGCGATTTCGTAGATTCCGTAGTAGGGAATGCGCATAATCTGCTCGTACACCCAGAATTTACCGGGTCTAACGGTAACACCATCGCGAACTGTTCCTAGAGGCGTTTTGTCGCGTTCCTCCGACCCATCTCTGCTGGCAAATTCCAACGCAATTACAGGAGTCCTAAACTCCCGCCAAAGGACGTAGGAGCGTCGAATTTCGCCATTGAGTAACGGCGGGACACCGGGAACGTAGAACCAGTCGGGTGCTTCTGCTCCCCTTTCTGGGGGGTCGGTTTCGCGCCAGTAAATTCCACAATCTTGACCGATCGCATACTGTCCGTCGGGATGCTTTTGTTGCAAAATCGATCCGAGGGAGTCGGTCAGAAACAGACTTTGGGGGTGTTCTTGGAAGTTTTTCACAAAGGAACCATCTTCACAAGGGAGTTGAGTATGGTCGGGGAACGGGGGAGGAAGTTCGGTTTTTGAAGTAGTTTGTATCATATCAGTTCTGGGAGCAGGGGTGGATTTCAGTTAACAGTCATCAGTTTTGATTTTATCGAAAATTTACCGCATTAGGGTTCTGGAAAAGGGCTATAGCCATGCGCCCGGAGTCTATGAGAAGTGAGTAACGAGCGATGATGGCAATAGTTGCGACGTATTAAAAGTAGTTAAAACTGCGATCGCGCTTTTGCACGTTGCGATACACTTGGAGAAATCCACAAATGAGGCTCTAGAGTCAATGAAGCGCAACCTCAAGAACTTGCTCTCGAATTTTTCTTGGCCTTGGTGGTTTCCGTATCCTAGTTCTTGGTTGAGAACCTTCATTTTAGTCCCGATCGCCTTTCCTTTGAACGCGCTCATCATTGTCGGGACGGTTGGTATTATTATCTCTGCTTCGCAACGCCGTTTTATTATTTTTATAATCGCAACGGTCTTTACTATTATTTTGCCAACTTTGATTTTCTCATTTATATATCACATCGGTTGGTATAAATGGCAGCGACAAGCCAGTCCTAAAACGCGAGCTGGATGGTTTCCTAAAGGGAACAGTCTCTGGCAGGGACTTGCGGCAACGCTAGTAATGATGTTTTCTTTTACGACCCTTTTCACCTTATTTTTGAGCTTGATTTTGCTAGGATGTAAACTCTCTTCTGTGCCTGATACGGGGCAGGATGTAGCCGAGTGTGCGTCTCGTTCTTTAGGACGAATAGCAGGCGCGATCGCGCGTCAAACCAGTTCGGTTTGGGATTTGGAGGGAGAAGGGGTTTTCGTGCAACAAAGAGAGCAAATCGACGCTCGCCCTTGGTTCTTCCTTTGGGTTATTATCGCTGCTTACTTTTACCAAGGGGAATACGGTATTAGAAAAACTTTGATTCCTTTCCTCCAAAAAAAGAGACGAGAGCGCCAACAAATGGCTCGTCAGAAACAAAAATCCACACCCAATATCGATCCTGTGGATGTAGAATTGGCAAGATTGCGGGGCGATATGGGGTTAACATCTGTTAGACAAACTACGGCTCGCTCGATACCAAGAACGAAGGGATGGCGCACTCCAAGAAGAGCGCGACTTTTGCTTGTTGTTGGTTTGAGCGTCGCTGCATTCACCAGCGCGATCGCATTTTACATCGGCTGGCAGTCTCTCTTTCAACCCCAACCCACAGCAGCCCCCGTTCCTGCAATATCGCCCTCCCCAGCCGCTCCAATTCCTCAGCCCGAACCCTTTCCAGAAGCCGTCAAAGCTGCCACTCAAGCCGCCCAACTTGCCCAAACTGCAAAGACTCCTCCCGAGTGGCAGTTGGTCGCTCAACAGTGGCAAACCGCAGCTACTTTAATGAAAAGTGTACCTTCGAGTAGCCCCCAATTTAACCTCGCGCGTCAGAAGGCGATGGAGTATGAAAAGAATCTTCAGTACGCCAAGGCAAACGCTGCCAGGGGACGGTAAATTTACGCGACCCTTGCCTTGTGTATAGCTGCCTTCCGGAAAGTATTGATATTTAATACATTTTTATTGTATTTTGTCAAGGTTTTTAAACTCGAAGATAATGTTAATTTTTATTGATTTAATTTATTGTTAACGCTCATAATATGTAAATTATTCGTTACATATTTATGTCAAATTGTATCGAATCAAGGGTGGAGGCGAAATCTGGCAGTCGTTTTTTGATACAACCACTCTTGTTGCCCTTTGTAGATTGCCCCGGTCTAGATTGCCAAACTTTAAGACCGATCTGCGGCAAGAGGGACTAAAACGAGCCAATCGACCGAAACCTGCTATTTTCAACCTGCCAACTCAAGGAGAAGCATCTTTATGTTCACTCACGTCAAGTCCACCGTTCGACGCATTACCCCCGACGAACTCAACGGTCGCTCCTTAATGAAGGTGGTCTATGTCGTGTTGGAGTCTCAGTACCAAAGTACGCTTTCGGCAGCAGCACGAGCCATCGATCGCAATAATCCCAATGTCACCGTCGAACTGAGCGGCTATCTCATTGAAGAATTGCGCGACCCCGAAAACTACGAAAACTTCAAGCGGGATGTCGCCGAAGCCAATATTTTTATCGCCTCCCTCGTCTTCATCGAAGATCTCGCCGATAAAGTTGTCGCCGCAGTCGAACCCCATCGCGACAACCTAGATGTCGCCGTGGTTTTCCCCTCCCTCCCCAAAGTGATGCGCCTCAATAAGATGGGACGCTTTTCGATGGAAAACCTCGGACAGAGTAAAAGCGCGATCGCGCAATTCATGCGCAAGCGGAAGGAGAAAAAGGGGTCTTCCTTTGAGGATAGTATGCTCAAACTCCTGCGCACCTTGCCCAAAGTCCTCAAATATATGCCCACGGACAAAGCCCAAGATGCCCGTCACTTCATGTTGAGTTTCCAATATTGGCTGGGCGGTTCCTCGGAGAATTTAGAGAATTTCCTCCTAATGTTGGCGGATAAATACGTCTTTAAGGATGTAGAGACGTTTCATGAAACGTCCTCGCAGAATTCAGAAGGACTGACTTACGACGCACCCGTTGTCTACCCCGATATGGGCATTTGGCATCCCCTCGCCCCCAAAATGTTTGAAAGTCAACGGGAATATTGGGAGTGGTTTAACCAACGCGACGACCTTTCAGAGAGTATTCGCGATCCCCTCGCCCCTTGCGTCGGCTTGGTTTTACAGCGGACGCACCTCGTTACTGGAGATGATGCCCATTATGTGGCGATGGTACAGGAACTCGAAGCGATGGGCGCGCGAGTTATAGCCGTGTTTTCGGGCGGGTTGGATTTTTCCAAACCCGTGGACGAGTATTTTTGGACAACCCAGACCCCCCCTAGCCCCCCCTTGGTAAGGGGGGGAACCAAAGGGGGGGTGAGAGTCGCCGCTGTG
>JAXHVQ010000120.1:0-18561 GCA_034189065.1 Cyanobacteriota bacterium | reverse complement strand
GCGATTTACACCCTCTGCCAATAGAATCATCTCCCTTCTAACCCGCAACTTATCCGTCTCGCACCCAAATTTCTCGCTCCCCCAACCAACCCAGACGGGTTCAGGCGTACCCATTAAATTAGGTGTTCCGCGCCAAAAACCAGAATACTATAAAAAGACAAGCGCTAACCGTGTCCTTTGGAATTCGTCGTATTAACCCACCGCCCTATTCATGCTCAGTTGTAACGTTAGCGATCGCACCCGCTCCAATCCAGGCCTAACAACCGAACAAGTTCGGATCAACCGCCAAAAATACGGTGTCAATGTTCTAAGCCGCCAAGAAAAAGACCCGTGGTGGAAGCTGTACCTGGAAAAATTTGAAGATCCCGTTATTCGCATTCTGGCGATCGCGGCGGTGGTTTCCCTGGGCATTGGCTTTGTCGAAGGGGAATACGCCGAAAGTATCGGTATTATCCTCGCCATTATTCTCGCCACCACCCTCGCCTTCGTCAACGAATATCGCGCCAACCAAGAATTTGAACTGCTCAACCAAGTCGGCGACGACACTCGAGTGCGCACGATCCGCGATGGTAATTGTACCACCGTTCCTCGCAAAGAACTCGTCGTAGACGATTTAGTCTTTGTCGAACAAGGTCAAGAAATTCCCGCCGACGGCGAACTCCTCGAAGCCATTTCCCTCCTCATCGACCAATCCAAAATTACCGGCGAATCGGAACCCGTCCAAAAATATGCGATGGACGACACCGCGCGCCCAACCCCTCAAGAAACCTACTCTCCCTACAACCTCTACCGCAGTACCCTCGTCGATCGCGGTCGCGGTATGATGCGAGTAACCGCCGTAGGGGACCAAACCGAAATCGGTTGCCTCGCTACCGCCGTCGCCACCGTCGAAGCGGGAGAAAACACCCCCCTCAACCAACAACTCGAAAAACTCAGCCAACTCATCGGCGTTGTCGGCTTATTTTTTGCCGCCTCAATTTTTACCGCCCTCCTACTGCGAGGGTTTCTGTCGGGGCAACTCCTCCTCAATGCCCAGCAAAGCTACTTCTTCGCTTTGCTGGTGGTTAGCGTCCTCATTGCCCTTATCCCCATTTGGTTGCCCGTCCTCTACGACGGCTTAACCCTACTGGGTAGAAACGTTAAAGTTCCCACCTTTCTCGCCGAAGGCGGCACCGCAGGTAGCTTGAAAATGGTCGCTGCTGGGGCGCTTTTACTGCTGTTGGGCGTGGGCGTGGGCAGCAGCTTCGAGTTATTGCCTCCTGCCGGTCAAAGTTGGTTGCCCAAACCCGTTGCCGACGCGCTGCTACAATCGTTCATGGTTGCCGTTACCATTATTGTCGTCGCCGTCCCCGAAGGCTTGGCAATGAGCGTTACCCTGTCTCTGGCTTACAGTATGCGCAAAATGGCCGCCTCCAATAATTTGGTGCGGCGGATGCACGCCTGCGAAACCATCGGCGCGGCAACAACGATATGTTCCGATAAAACCGGAACCCTGACCCAGAATCAAATGCGGGTGGCCTATGCGAACTTTCCCTGTTTGAAGGCGAAAAAGGAGTCAGACCGCGACTTTGCTGGGGGTTTAGTCGCAGAAGCGATCGCGGTGAACAGTACCGCCGACCTCGAACGACGACCCGAACAACCGTCGCGGGTTTTAGGCAATATCACTGAAGGGGCGCTGTTATTGTGGCTGGAAAGCCAAGAGATCAATTACGTCCCCTATCGCGAGAATTTTCAGTTTACCTATCAAACCCTATTTTCAGCAGAAAAGAAGTATATGTCCACCTTGGGCAATTCTGCCATGCTGGGGGGCGAGGCGATCCATCTCAAAGGCGCGCCTGAAGTGCTTCTCGACTATTGTTCTCATATTTTGACCCAGGAAGGGGAAATTCCCTTAGCCGATATCGAACCGATCCTCCGCGCCCTTCATACCTTTCAGGAACGGGGAATGCGCACCTTGGGTTTCGCCTACGAAACATTGCCAGAAAATTTAATCGAACCCGACTTGGAAACGTTACACCATCGCCTCACTTGGTTGGGATTTGTCGCCATTGCCGACCCGTTGCGAGCGGAGGTTCCCTCAGCCATTAAAGCGTGTTTGCGCGCCGGCATCAACGTTAAGGTGGTGACGGGGGATTGCGGAGAAACGGCGTTGGAAATTGCGCGGCAAATTGGGTTGTGGCAAGGGAATGAAGCCGACCCCTACGCCCACATGACGGGGAAAGCCTTTCGCAAACTTAGCGACGAGGCGGCAAAGGAGGCGGTGAAGTCGTTGAAGGTGCTTTCGCGGGCGGTTCCCCTCGATAAGTTGCGTTTGGTGCAATTGTTACAAGACAATGGCGAAGTGGTGGGGGTAACGGGAGATGGAACCAACGATGCGGCTGCCCTCAAACAAGCGCGTGTGGGGTTGGCAATGGGTAGCGGGACGGCAATTGCCAAGGATGCGAGCGATATTATCCTTTTAAATGATTCGTTCCAAAGTATTGTCAATGCTATTATTTGGGGGCGATCGCTGTATAAGAATATTCAGCGTTTTATTTTGTTTCAACTGACCATTAATGTGGTAGCCTTGGGCATTGCCTTTTTGGGGCCGTTTATTGGCGTAGAATTGCCGCTGACGGTGACGCAAATGCTGTGGGTGAATTTGATCATGGATACGTTTGCAGCTTTGGCTTTGGCGACGGAACCCCCTCACGAAGAGGTGATTAAGGAGTCGCCCCGTCCGCCCGAGGCGTTTATTATTTCCCCAGAGATGACGAAGAATATTTTGGTCAGCGGGTTGAGTTTTTTGGTGTTTTTGGTGGGTTTCCTGCGCTATTTGTTGCAAGATGGGCGAATTAGCGATCGCGAGTTAACGATCTTTTTTGCTACGTTTGTGTTTTTGCAATTTTGGAATCTCTTTAATGCCCGCTGTTTGGGGTTAACCCAGTCAGCGTTGGCGGGGTTGATGGAGAATCAGGCATTTTTGGCGATCGCGGCGACAATTTTTCTCGGACAGATTCTCATCGTTCAGTTTGGCGGTTCTGTGTTTAGGACGGTTCCCCTATCGGGACTCGATTGGTTGGTTATTATTGCTGGAACTTCGATTGTGCTCTGGTTGGGAGAACTGTGGCGGTGGGCTAAGCGCACGAATTCGCCACTGGGAGGAAGAGGTTAGGAGCGACGTTTCCTCCCCATCCTTTTGAACCCCTAATTAGAGCTTGCTGAATTATAGTGTTGTGATGAGCAGGGGAACTATGGTACATTATTCATTATTAATTGATAAATGCTCTTTACTTCTTTCTATTCTTGGGTCATATCCAATCCGGTTGGATACCATTGGTAAAAGTCGCTGTACTCCCCAGTTCTGTAAGAGTGCATCAATGCTCAATTGAGCGGATTTGATATCATTCAAGGGCGCAAAATAACGACAATGAACTACTGACGATTGCTCGAGGCATAATGGTTATCTAAGGATAATAAATCCTCGATATCACGCTCTAAACCACTACAAATCGAATCTAGGGGAAGGTCGTTAGCATCATAACCAAAGGGATTTTCAATTTCAATACCAATTTCCTCAATCCCAAACACCGTGAAACTAATTAACGATACCACGGCAGCAGTCCACCATTGCAGGTCGTCAACCAAAGTGAAAGGAAGAGTAAAACAGTAGAGCGTCAATAATTGTTTCAAATGAATCGAATAAGCGAGGGGAACCGGGGTTCTGAGAATGCGTTCGCAAGCTCCTAAATGTTGGCCAATAAGGTCGAGAAGCTCGAATAAGGCACTGAGTTGATAGCTATTGAGACAGTTTTCCTCGTACTTCCGCTGAAGATAATCGCGGATGAGAAAAACGATTTGTAAGGGAGGGCTTTGCATCTTTTGAAACTGCTCGAACTGTTGCGGCGGAAGAAACCGAGCAATTTCGCGACTCATGGGTTCTAGGCGAAGATGGTGTTTAGAGGCGATCGCAAAAGCAATAAGCAGGCGCGCGATCGCTTTTTTCTCTTCTCGATCTTCCGGTCGAACTTCTTTCACGGCAACCCACATTTGAGACGCAATATTAACTCCCGTGATAAAAATGCCTCCCCAGCATTTTCGACCTTCCCAAAATCGCTCGTAGGCGGTATTGGTACGGAAAACAAGGAGTAGACCGAGAACAATTGCGGGAACTAATCCGCTCAAAACAGGTAAGTAGACGGGATACCCTTGAGCGTGGAGAAAGGACACGAAACAACTGAAACCCGCACAAAGGGCGACTCGCGGTAAAATTGCCGCAACAACTGAGCCTCGCAACTGAACCAATAAGCGAAACCAGTTCCGTTCTTCGGGCAGCGCGCTGACACTGTGCTTTGATTTAAACATATCCCCTGAAACCATTGTGAAATGTTTTAGGACTAACGCTTCTGATTTTAAGCCCAATTGCAGAGTATACAATGCCTGCGGACAGGACGCGAGGGAGAACATAGAGGAAAATCGGGAAACGCGATACTCTAGGAACAGGGATAAACTTGGGGGAGACTTCCAAAGCGCTCCTCCTTGCCCGGTTCCACTAGACTCACGTTTTTTCGATCGCGTTATGCAATCTGTCAAACCTCAATCTGTAAGCGCTACACCGATGGATGCTCCCAAACAGGGGCTCCCCGTAACTATCATCACCGGATTTCTCGGCAGCGGCAAAACAACGCTGCTCAATCACGTCCTTAGCAACCAAGAAAATGTAAAAACAGCCGTCCTCGTCAACGAATTTGGCGAAATCGGCATTGATAATGAATTGATCGTAACCGCCGACGAAAGTATGGTGGAATTGAGCAATGGTTGTATTTGCTGCACCATTAACGAAGATTTAGTCGAAGCGGTTTACAAAGTTCTCGAACGCGACGATAAAGTAGACTATCTCGTAGTCGAAACGACCGGTTTAGCCGACCCCCTTCCCGTGGCGCTGACCTTTTTGGGAACGGAGTTGCGCGATATGACTCGTTTAGATTCCATCGTTACGATGGTTGATTGCGAAAATTATAGTCTGGATTTATTCAACAGCGAAGCCGCTTTTAGTCAAATTGCCTACGGCGATGTGATTCTTCTCAATAAAGTCGATCTTGTCGATGAAGGAGATGTGGATTCGTTGGAAGCGAAGATTCGCAGTATCAAGTCCGATGCTAGGATTTTACGAACCCAAAAGTCAGAAGTTCCTCTTCCTTTAATTCTCAGCGTGGGATTGTTTGAGTCGGATAAGTATTTCGATCGCGCGGAAGAAGAACATCACGACCATCACGACCACGACCATCACGACCACGAACATCACGACCATCACGACCACGACCATCACGACCACGAACATCACGACCACAGCCACGAACATCACGACCACGACCACTCCCATCACCATCACTCCCATCACTTAGAAAACGATGGTTTTACCTCAATTTCCTTCCAAACCGAGAAACCCTTAGATATTAAACAGTTTCAAAACTTTCTCGATAATCAATTGCCCAGTAGCGTTTTTCGCGCTAAGGGAATTCTCTGGTTCAAAGAAAGTCCCTATCGCCATATCTTCCACTTAAGCGGCAAACGATTTTCTATTGAAGACGACGATTGGGGAACTAAGGAGAAGAAAAATCAACTGGTGCTAATCGGTCAAGATTTAGAACGCGATCGCCTCCTCGAACAACTAAAGGCGTGCGTCTCCTAAAATTGTCACCCCTCCCGTAAAATCCAATCCACCGCTTCGGTCAAATCTCGGGCGACGTAGGCGGGGAAAGCATGATGTTGGTGGTTTCCGCCTAAAATTTCCTCGCCGTAACCCGTCCGGACCAAAATACCTTGCGCGCCGACATTATTCGCCATATCGATATCGGTTGCCTTATCGCCTACCATCAGACTACCCTTGAGATCGAGGTCGTGTTCCCAAGCCGCAGCCACCAACATTCCCGTGTTCGGCTTGCGCCAGGTACTCCAGCGCGCTAAATCGGGATGTTTGCCTCCAGCAGGGGGACTGAGGTAACGACAAGCATACAGCGCATCGAGTTTAGCCCCCGCTTCCTCTGCTAATAGGTTGCAGAGACGTTGGTTGAGGGCATCGATATGTTCGAGGGGAAATAACCCTCTTGCCGCCCCCGCTTGGTTGGTAATGAGGCAACAGAAGAGGCCGCGATCGTTAAGTCGGCGAACGGCTTGCGCCGCACCGGGAATGAGTTTTAGGTCGTTGAGATTGCGGATGTGACCCATTTCGACGTTGAGAACGCCATCTCGGTCTAAAAAAATGGCAGGTTTTGTAGGCATAAGACAGTAAACAGTGACCAGTAATCAGTAAACAGTAGTTCGGCGACCTTATCTAGATTCTTAACCCGTTTTAGCGTAGGGACGTTCAATTGAACGTCCCTACAAAGTACGCGGTTAAATTGATTTGAATGCTCTTGCTTCAGCTAGAGGCACTGATAACTGACAACCGAAATGACTCATGACAAAATCATTATTCTTTTACCCCTATCCTCCTTTAGAATCGGGCATTTTGCTAAAACGCTATAAACGCTTTTTTGTCGATATCCAACTCAGTTCAGGAGAAATAATTATTGCTCATTGTGCCAATACTGGACCGATGACCGATGTTTACGTGCCGGGAAGTCGCGTACAAGTCTCGAAAAGTAATAATCCTAAGCGCAAGTTAGCCTACACTTGGGAGATGATTGAGATTAACAATACTTGGATTGGCGTAAATACTGCCTTGCCCAATCGCGTTATTCAGCTTGCTTTGGAACAACAACTTTTTCCCGAACTGGCCTCTCGCTACGACACTTTACAACGCGAGGTTGTTTTTGGCAAGAATCGAAAAAGTCGCGTTGACTTTCTTCTCAGTAGTAAGGATGACAAACCGCCGATTTATGTCGAGGTAAAAAATACAACGTGGCATCGAGGAACATTGGCGCTTTTTCCCGATACTGTGACAACGAGGGGACAAAAACATCTGGAAGATTTGATGGACGTTTTAGGAAGTGCGAAAGCGGTGATGTTATATTTTATTAATCGCGGCGATTGTACCGATTTTGCCCCGGGCGATGTTACAGATCCGCGTTACGGACAACTGTTGCGGGAGGCGGTTGCTAAGGGGGTGGAAGTTTTGCCTTATCGCTTTGAAGTGTCGCCCCAAGGTCTGCGTTTTTTGGGTTTGGCGAATTTTTTAATGGAGTCGCTCTGAAGTTTTAGGCGTTCATTGAGTTTTAGTCCAATATTCACCCAGTACGGGCGACAAAGTATAAAAAGTTCCGTGTTGCGTTCGTAGGCAACGTCGCAATAAAGATTGCAGCGCATTTAGTAAGTCTGACGATAGAATACCGCTGTTTTCGAGCAATTTTGCTAGGTTGACGGGGGCGCTTTTTTGTGGTGTTGAAGAGGAGAATTGTTGTTCAGCGTGCGATATAATGGAATTATTTAAAAAAAAGGTAAGAGTTGCTCATGATGAAGCCCCTTCGCAAATGGTTTCGCAAAGACCAAAAGCGTAAAGCCAAAGAACGAGTAGAAGCTTTGCTATTGGAAGCTCTGGATTCGGGGAGTGCTACTCCAATGACTGAAAACGATTGGCAAGAGATTCGTAAAGCCACGAGCGAGCGAATTAGCAAGCGTCAAGGATCGATCGAGGGGTAATGAGTGGCGAAGTTAACAAACGACCGCAAGTCATCCGGGATTTGATAGAACTCGCAACCTATATTGCAGAAGATGATTTGGAGGCTTCAGAGCGCTTCTTAACAGTAGCAGAACAAACTTTTAAACAACTGGGCAATTTGCCACGGATGGGAAAACTCAGTCAATTTTCTAATCCCAAGTTGGTCGATGTTCGACAGCAGCCAATCAAAGGGTTTAGAAAGTATCTTGTTTTTTACCGTCCTACCGACTTAGGAGTAGAAATCTTGCGAGTCATTCATGGCGCGCGAGACCTCGAAGCAATTTTGGATGAGGATTGAGAAATGCGCGATCGCGCCTTGAAAAAACGCTACCGTAAAACTAAAACAGAAATCGTTCCCAATTCCCATGTTCGTCGCCGTCACGCCCGAAACCATTCAACTACCTCCCGGTACTGTGCTGCGGCTATCGGGCAATTGGCAAGACTATCAAATGCTGAGCCAACAACTCGGCGATCGCAGTATCCCGCGCATCAAGTATCGACCGGGAGAAATTTTATTAATGGTTCCCCTACCCGAACACGGACGCGATGCTCATCTCATCGCTCACGCTGTAACTGTTTTACTCGACCAAACAGAACGGGACTACGAGGCATTTACCCCCATTACGATGGAATTGCCCCAAGAAAGCGGCATCGAACCCGACTATTGTTTTTATATCAACAATTGGGCGGCGGTTGCGGGGAAAAGGCGCATTGACTGGGAAAATGACCCACCGCCAGATTTAGCCATTGAAATTGATGTAACGAGCTACACAAAAGTTAGCGATTATCTCGTCTATCGAGTCCCGGAAGTTTGGTTGTGGAAAAGAGAACGACTTCAAATCCATCAATTGCAAGGCGATCGCTACGAAAAAGTTAACCGCAGCCGGTATTTCCCCGAGATCGATGTGGGCAAGGCGATCGCGCGATGCTTCCAAGTTGCCTACGAACGCAATACCAGTCAAGCCATCCGAGACTTGCGACAACAATTGTAGGGCGGGGTTCCCCCGCCCTCACCCAAAATTCCTCAAAAGAAATAAAATAGGAAGACTCATATTCTAAAGATTCCAATGACTGTCGCAATCGGCTTGATTAGCGGGACTTCAGTCGATGGGATCGACGCAGCCTTAGTCGAAATTTCCGGCTCGGAGGTCGATCTCGAAGTCCAACTCATTGCAGGTGAAATTTATCCCTATCCCGACTCCCTGAGAGCGCAAATTTTAGCCGTTGGGGAAGGGAAAGCTCTCTCAATGGCGGAATTAGCCGAATTAGACGACGCGATCGCCGTCCAATTTGCCCTTGCCGCCCAAACCCTGCAAATGGGCCATCCTCCCGCCGAACTCATCGGTTCCCACGGTCAAACCGTCTTTCATCGTCCCCCCTCCTTCAAAAAGGGGAGTGGGGGAAAAGGGGAGGAGGGGAGTCAAGACGTGCAACTGGGATATACCCTCCAACTCGGACGCGGCGACGCAATCGCTCATCTTACCGGACTCCCCGTCGTCAGCAACCTGCGCGCAGCCGATATTGCTGCCGGAGGACAAGGCGCACCCCTGGTATCCCGAGTCGATGCCTGTTTGCTCGGACATCCAAAGCGCGATCGCTGCATTCAAAACCTGGGAGGAATTGGTAATTTCACTTATATTCCCGCACGTAAATCCACGGATTGGGAGGAAAAAATTTGCGGATGCGACACCGGTCCGGGAAATATGCTCCTGGACTTAGCCGTTCAGGAATTAACCCAAGGGCAGGAACAATACGATCGCGACGGTTGCTTAGCCGCCCGAGGAACACCTTGCTTAGAACTGGTCAACTGCTGGCTGGAGCAGGACTATTTTCATCAACCTCCCCCCAAATCCACGGGGCGAGAATTATTCGGCCAAGCCTACCTGCAGCAGTGTCAGAAAGATGCTACAGTTTATCAATTAAACGGGGTCGATTGGCTCTCCACCCTAACCGAACTGACAGCCGCTTCCATCGCCACCAGCTACGACAGCTTTTTGCAGCGAAGACCCGACGAAGTGTTGCTGTGCGGAGGAGGCAGTCAAAACTCGTATCTCAAGGAGCGCCTCCAACGCTGGCTCGAACCGGCGGCTGTTCTGACGACCGATGAAGTAGGCTTAAGTTCGCAATTCAAAGAAGCAATTGCCTTCGCCGTTTTGGGATACTGGCGACTGTTGACAGCGCTCCCCGGAAATTTGCCCCAAGTGACCGGAGCTCGACGCGCCGTACCCTTGGGAGAGATTTACCGCCCTTGATGCGCCATCGCCCAATCCCAAGCCGAAAGATGGGCCATTGGCGATCGCTCATCTGCGCCTTGAGTCAAAGAACTCTAGTTATACTTAAACTTGAGACTTAACCGAAAGGCTCGAACCCAACACTATCGAAAGGAACACTTCTCACCTCTCAACCATGACAAAATCATTGCTAAGGGTGGTACCGTGGCTCATACCTTTTTAATGGAAGAAGGACGCTGGATACTTGAAGGACATTGGTTGGAACGGAATGGCGTACCCATCCCCGTTCAAGGCAGGACAATTGTCGCTTGGAACCACGAAAACTGGTTTACCTGGGTCACCAAGTTAATTTTTCCCGGAAGCGAGCGCGAGCCAATTTCTTTCCAGTATCGAGGTCGTCTCGATGCAGGAGAACGCCAATATAATTTTGTTCTCCAACAAAGTCTCTTGGGTCGAGTTGAAGGAGAAGGGTTAATTGTCAACTCTTCTATCGTTCAGCGTTACTGGGTGCTTGGGGACGCAGGGCGCGGCGACAATCAAGCCCGCAGCGGCTTTGAAACGCTTTATCAACTCGACAAAGACACCTATTTTCTCTCGAGCGGTATTCTCACCGGACATCATTTGACCAGTTCGATGGAAGCAACCCTCGAGCGCCAGCGATAATGGCAGAAACTTTTTGAGATGCGTCCCCGTTCCCCGGAGCCGAATTATGACACGAGACCCGAATACCGGTCGTTTACTCGCCAACCGCTATAAATTAGTCGAATTGGCTGGCAAAGGCGCTATGGGTAATGTCTATCGCGCCGAAGACATTTTACTTGGCGGCGTGACTGTTGCTGTGAAGTTTCTCGCTCAAACTTTACTGAGTCAAAAAATGCGCGATCGCTTTGTGCGAGAGGCGACGATTTGCGCCCTTCTGGGCGAAAAAAGCATTCACATCGTTCGCGTCAGAGACTACGGCGTAGACGAACACGATATTCCTTACTACGTGATGGAATTTTTGGAGGGGAAGGGTCTGGGCGAAATTATTCAGACCGAGCGATTGACCCTCCCCCGATTTTTGAATTTTACCCGTCAGATTTGTTTGGGGCTAGAGGCGGCTCACAAGGGGATTACTTTTAACCGCGAACTGGCAATTATTGTTCATCGAGATATCAAACCTAGCAATATTCTCATCCTCGTTGATGCTACCCTGGGGGAATTTGTAAAAATTCTCGATTTCGGCATTGCTAAGCTCATTGAAGCGAATCAGGAACAAACTCATTCTTTTATGGGAACGTTGGCCTATTGTTCCCCAGAACAAATTGAAGGGAAGGAACTCGATAATCGCTCGGATATTTACAGTCTGGGCATTATGATGTACGAAATGCTCTCTGGGGAAATGCCGATTTTGCCCAACAGCGCTTCCTTTGGCGGTTGGTACAAGGCCCATCAACAAACACCGCCCAAACCGTTTAAAGCCGAGCTGAAGATTCCGCCAGAGTTGGAACAATTGATTCTAAGCTGTTTGGCGAAGAAGGCGGACGAACGTCCTCAAAATGTCAGCGAAATTTTACGCGCTCTCGAACCCCTCGAACAGAAGTATTCCCGTCCTTTCCGGGAAGATGTGACGCTTCCGGCACCCGTCCCTGCTCCAGAACCGGGGCAACCGACGCTAGAATCTCTTTGTTTGAGAGCGACTTGGCCGAAAAATAAACCGAAAAAGCAAATTGTGTTTCCCGAGGTGGTTAAGACCTCTCAAGGGGTCATTGCGACGCTGTGGGTGATGCTTTCGGAGCAGGATATCGAGCAACGCAAGCACAGTACGCGCTACAATCAGTTTTTGTTTCTGACGGCTCCTCACCCGATGCTTTTGTGGATTACCGTTCTCTACAACCGCGATCGCGGGGCGAGGTGGCTGCCTTGTTATCTCGACCTCAAGCAACCCAAGGGACAGAAAACGGCTCGCTATTTGGGGAAGTTAGGAGCCTATCGCTTACTGTTTTTTGCCCTCGAAGACCCGCGCCAGTGCAAGCACGTCATGATTTCTACCATTGATTCGACTCAGTGTGAAATGTTGATTAATTGGGCCAATTCGAGTCAAACTTTGCGATCGCTCGCTCCTTCTCAATCGAGCAAGACCATCCTCAAGCAGGAATACGAACGCCTCAAGCCTCAAATTGAAATGAAACTAGAATCGGTACAGACGGATTTTCCCACAACGCCTTATTAATTGAAAATTGAAAATTAAAAATTAAAAATTAAAAATCAGGGAATTCAGCTTAAATCCATTGAATTTCAAAAACCTCAGCAAAAGCGATTGCTAAGTCTTGCCGGACTTGTTCGATTTCAATTTCAGGTAAAAATTGTGCCAAACTTCCCACCGGCCGATCGGCAATTCCACAGGGAACAATTTGAGAAAATCCTTCGAGATCGGGACAAACATTGAGAGAAAATCCGTGCATGGCAATCCAGCGCTTGACTTTTATCCCAATTGCTGCTACCTTATAACCTTCTATCCAAACGCCGGTGAACCCCTCAATGCGTTTGCCTGGGAGTCCGTATCCTTTCAGCGTCCGCAAAATTGCTTCTTCGAGTTGTCTGAGATACCAGTGTAAATCTTGTCGATAGTAGCGCAAATTGAGGATCGGATAGCCGACGAGTTGTCCGGGACAGTGATAAGTGACTTCGCCGCCGCGTTCGACGCGGTAGAGTTCGACTTCGGCGCGCGCGGGGTCGAATTTTAGGAAGTCGAGGCGAGACCCCGTTCCCAAGGTGTAGGTGGGGGGATGCTCGAGGAGAATGAGAGTATCGTCAAGGTTTGGGTTTTCTAGGCGCGCCTGAACCAGCAATTGCTGATATTCCCAAGCCACCGAGTAGGGAACTAACCCTCGATTTTCCAAGATACACCGTCGTCGAAAAGAGCGAGATTGAATGAATACCATGTCTCTATTGTCTCTGCCTATTACCCATTGGAATAAGCTATGCTGGAAGCGCAAGGGTTAGGGAAGGGAACTTAAAGCGACTTCATGTATCCTATCTTCACTGAGGATTTAAGCATAGAGCGGATAACCGTTGCGATCGCGGATTTGCCCTCCTCTTTAGTTGGGACTAAGCTGATCCAATTGTCCGATTTACACTACGACGGTCAGCGGCTTTCAGAAGCTTTACTCGCTCGCGCTATTGAAGCGGCTAATGAGGAAGACCCCGATTTAATTGTACTGACTGGCGACTACATTACCGACGACACGGCTCCCATCAATCCGTTGGTCTTGCGACTGAAGCATTTGCGAAGTCGTTTGGGAGTTTACGCCTGTTTGGGCAATCACGATGTCTATTTGCCCAATTCCAAACACAAGGTTATGCGGGCGTTGACGGGGATTGGGATCGAAGTTTTGTGGAACGCGATCGCAACTCCTTTGGGCGAAGATTTTCCCCTTGTCGGATTAGCTGATTTTTGGTCGGGGGAATTTCGTCCCACTCCTGTTTTTAACCAACTCGATCCCAAGCTGCCTCGTCTCGTCCTCTCTCACAACCCCGACACCGCAGCAATTTTACAGCGTTGGCGGGTGGATTTACAACTGTCGGGTCACACCCACGGCGGTCAAATTGCTCTTCCGGGTGTAGGTCCGCTTCCTCTGGCTTTGCAACCTCTGCGACACTCCCTTCCACCAGCGATTCGGAAGTGGATTCCCTATTTAAATAAATGTTCTCAAGTGGTTCAACATTGGGAATGGGGGCAAGGATTGCATCAACTTGACCGCAATCAACTTTATGTCAATCGCGGTTTGGGCAGTTATTTTCCGGGGCGTATTTATTGTCCGCCGGAGGTAACGGTCATTACTTTGAACAGTCGTTAGTCATTAGTCATTAGTTGACATACTTCTCAGCAGTATCGGCGTGGGGATTATCTTCGCTCGGACAGCGATTGCAGGATTTACCTGTCTAATACCAAAAATCTAAAGTCCTGTCTCACATCAAGTTTGCCAAACCCAGACTCAGCACTGTGGCTTGTTTATCTAAGTAAGATGCTACATTTGAAAACCGGTATAACATCGCCGTTTCTACGCCAATTGAAGAGGGATAAGCCAATTATTAAGAAAATAGTAATCAATTCTGTCTGGGCACTTAATAAAAATAAAAAAGTAAAAAGTAAAAACCTCTCACACTAGGAGCGAGAGGTTTTCTTGGAGGTGGGGCTATAGAAAAAGTTTTATCCCATTAAGCTGCAGGAATCGCGATAGCACCAGCGCAATAGGGTCGCTCCCGCTACGAACTTCAATCCTTCTAGTACCCAGTAAAAACCGTGCATTTGTGCCATGACAGGCGACATCGCGGCATTGCTAGATTCAAACCAGTTGAGTTGAAGTCCCAAACTGCTCATCTGCGGCGTAAAAACGTAGGTATAAATGATGGCAATGGTGAGTAAAAGTGCAGATAAAACAAAACTCCAGCGTTGCTGGCGACTGGGGAGAAGCTGGCGACGATTTAAGACGAGAAAACCCGTTAAGACAAGGGCAGCGCACACCAGTTCAATACGATTGAATAAACCAAAAATTAAATAGCCCGCACTGGCAAAGCTGACTTGCGACATCATCCCGGCGGCAAATAGACCCGGAACAATAACAAAATCGAGAAGCAAGCTTCCACTCAGCCAAAATCCCAGAGCAAAGAGAACGATAACTTGCCAGTTAATGCGATCGGATTGTTTGCCTGAAATGGCATTCATAACTTGATTCTCCTAGTGTCTTTATTTCTCTTCTAGCTTAACTAATCTGTTGGACTTAAGAGGTAAAAAAATATGAAGAACCGTTTAGATAGGTTAACTTCCCCCTTCTCCTCCGACGTTCGCGTTCTTTTGACTTGGGGAAGGGGAATATTGCCCGACCTGTTGCGATCGCGCATCTCCCGGTTTAAAGTCAATGACTCGTGGCTGAGTTGAAAGGATGGCTAATGTTTTCGAGTCGCATTCTTCGCGATTGAGTTTTGCGCGCGAGGTCTAATCACTCAAAGGTCAACAACAAATAACCAACGATCGGCCAATGCTTATTTACCCATTCCCAACTGTTGAGCCTTTTGGTAGACCTTTCCTTCGGTTAACAAAGAAGGCGCAACTGCCACTTCAACCTGCTGCATTTCCCGAAGATTTTTCGCCCCCAGCGTTCCCATACTCGTTGCCAGCGCGCCCAAGAAATTGTGAGTTCCATCGTCGAGTTTAGCTGGTCCAACGAGAATTTCCGCCAAGGTTCCGGTAGTTCCCACCTTAATGCGAGTTCCGCGCGGTAGAACCGGACTAGGGGTTGCCATACCCCAATGATAGCCTTGACCGGGGGCCTCCTCCGCCCGCGCGATCGGCGAACCGATCATCACCGCATCAGCACCGCAGGCGATGCACTTACAAATATCGCCTCCCGTGACAATTCCTCCATCGGCAATCACCGGAACGTAACGTCCCGTTTCCCGTTCAAAATCCTCTCGGGCTGCAGTACAGTCAGCCACAGCCGTCGCTTGAGGTACGCCAACTCCCAACACCCCGCGAGATGTACAGGCAGCACCCGGACCGATGCCCACCATCACCGCAGCCGCCCCAGCCTTCATTAAATTCAACGCCACGTCGTAGGTTACGCAATTCCCCAAGGCGACTGGCATCGGCATTTCCTGGCAAAATTGAACTAAATCCAAAGGCGTTACTGCATCCGGCGATAAATGGGCTGTCGAAACCACTGTCGCTTGAATGAAAAGCAAATCCGCACCCGCCTCGGCAACGGTTTTACCAAACTTCATTGCCCCCGCCGGAGTCAAACTTACCGCCGCAATGCCCCCTTTACCTTTAATTTCTGCAATCCGCTGTTCGATCAAGTTGGCTTGAATCGGCGTTGCATAAAGTTCCTGCATCAACCCAACAAATTCTGTTTTTCCCACCGCAGCGATGCGATCCAGCACCGGTTGAGGGTCGTCGTAGCGCGTCTGAATCCCTTCTAAATTTAAAACCCCCATTGCTCCCAACTCCGACAACAGAACCGCCATACGCGCGTCCACTACGCCATCCATAGCACTGGCGATAATCGGGATTTTCCTCTCAACACCGCCGATCGCGAAGTGAGTATCCGCAAGACTGGGGTCTAGGGTGCGCCGCCCCGGAACTAAGGCAATTTCGTCAATGCCATAAGCGCGTCGTGCGGTTTTGCCGCGACCAATTTGAATATCCACGTTTCTCGTTTGTTTCCCAAAGCTATTAGCATAGGCTAGCAAATTTTTCCGCTCCGTGGAACCGTTGGACGCTTTCTTCTCAACCGAGGTCGCACAAAGGGAAATCGCGATTTTTCGGTTTTTGGCATTGGATTTAGAGTTGATAGGGTTAAGATTTGTTTTACAATTAAGCAGCGGAGCGCGAAAACCAAGTTATTGCGTTGCACCTGGACTTCTAGAGGCAGAGGGCTCCAAGTTGGAATGCTGACTTGGATAAAACCTCTCTTGCACTCCTGTTTCAGCAAACCGAATTGATACCGAAATCGCGCCGCAAGACAGGGCGCGATCGCGACTCATGGGTCAAAAGTCTGTAGACTCTGTATAAAAGTAAGAGGCACGAGCTGTGTTATGCAACGGCGAACGCGGTCATTGAGCTTGTCGAAATGAAGCAGTCTGCTCAAATCGTGAGGTTTGGGAATCCCTGCACTCAAAAAGTGCGGCGAGGATGTTAACTTTAAAGGTCGGTTTCTATCGCGATGGCTCACTTACCCAAAACCAAACCCCTCGACGGTGGAATGGCAATCTCACTTGATAATTCTTCGGTGGCCCTCGATCGGCTTGTGAGGACGATCGCGCTTTCTCGCGGACAGTTTTCGCTGATTTTAGCCCGCTGCGACAGTTCCGCCCGACAGCGGAAGCTTGCCAGTCAGGTCGCAGAGCGCACGGGGATGGACATTTGGCAACTGAGTTTGCCGCCGTCGGCCACAACGCTCCTGAGCGCCATCGAGCAAGCACTGTCTCAACCGCCCGAGGCGCTAATGGTGATGGGTTTGGAATCGGTTCGTTCTCTCGATCCTTTTTTGAGAGCGACCAACCTCGCGCGCAATGAATTCGGTCAAAAATTTTCCTTTCCCTTAGTGCTATGGGTGAATGAATCCATCTTGCAAAAATTGCGGCGCACTGCTCCAGATTTTAGGAGTTGGGCGGGAAACCCCATTCAGTTTGACACAGGGGAGGAGCTTCCAGCGAAACGTTCGACCGACAGTTGGAGAGAACCCGCGATTCGTTTCGAGCGATTTGAGCCACCGAGTCGCGGCGGCATTCGTTTTCCCCAAACGCCTGCCTCAACTTCCCCCTCCTCGCTGGAACGGGACTTGTCGCCAATTCGGGGCAGTTCGGAAGTTTGCGCCCTCGAACCGAGTTCGTTGGAGGAAATGGAACAAGTCATTCAAGCATTGCGCGATCGCAAGGCGGTCATTTTGAAAATGACCCGTATCGATCCTGATGAAGGACAGCGCGCCCTTGACTTTTTAGTCGGAGGAAGCTACGCCATAGATGGCGATTGGCTAAAGATTGCCGAGGCAATTTTTTTATTCGTTCCGAGTTGCATTCGCCTTCACTGGTATGTCGAGGGCAAGTCTCAACTGTAAACATTCAGCTCTCAAATATTTTGAATGCGTCCTTTTAGCGCTCAAATCGTAAAGCCCTCAACGCAAATTGAGGAAGAACTAACATCCGCCGCCAGCGCCACGGTTCTTGATAGAGGCGGTAAAGCCATTCGAGGTGATTGTCTCGCAACCAACTGGGCGCTCTTAACTTGACACCGGACCAAATGTCAAAACTTCCCCCAACGCCCATCCAAGTTGCCTCGGCACAGAGATGCCGATTTTGGCAAATCCAAAGTTCTTGGCGCGGTACGCCTAAACCGACTAAAACGAGGCAGGGCTGTTTTTCGAGCAGTAGCGTTTTAAATTCGCTCTCTTCTTTCGGCGTGAGATAACCGTGACGGGCGATAATGGACAGGGAAGGAATTTGTTGATGCCAGTAAGTTGCCGCTCGTTCTGCGACTTCTGGGGCACCGCCATAGAAGACGATGGGACCGGTTTTCTCAAGGGCGGCAACCGATTCAAGGAGCGAGGCAGCGAGTTCTATCCCCGGACAGCGGTTTTGTTGTTGGTTGCGCAGGCGGAGGTAGAAAACAATCCCCGAACCATCAGGAATGACCAGGTCGGCTTTGCGCACGATTGCGCCGAGTTCGGCATGACTTTCGGCCAACATCGCCATCTCTGAGTTGAGGGTGATAACGTGGGTTCCGATTCGTCCTGCAATTCGCGATCGCAACCAGCTCACATAGTCGTCACAGAGGTGAATGGGTAGCCCCAGCACTGAAGATTGCTTTGGTTGTACCAACATAAATTCGAGATTCTCGTTTCTTCAATTCTTTCTATTCTGTATTCGCCCTCAATTCGAGCAGCCCGGTAAATGATGTTGCGAGCTTCTCTTGCGTTCAAAAAGATCGTATTTCGCTAAGAGTTTTAAGATGGCAGCAATATATCATATTTTTACGGCATTATTTGACTTTATTTTTTCACAACTGTCAAGTTTTCTTTATATCAATTCACAAAAAAGCCCCCTCCGCTAGGGAGAGGGCTTTTTTGATTTAAAGTCTAACCATTAATTAGGTCTAACCGTGTCTTATCCGTTGATCGAAGGAGCAGTTAAAGCAACCGGTGCTTGTTCGCC
>JAXHVQ010000012.1:0-64510 GCA_034189065.1 Cyanobacteriota bacterium | reverse complement strand
GAGGGATTTACCGATTATTTAAATTTATATAAAGCTTCGCTTTATTCCTACTTAGCTTATGTTTTTTCAGCCCACTTTTTGAGGCTTTGGCTCAACAACTTTTTCAGCAAGCCCTATATAGCATTTCTGAACGGGATGTAAACCGTTTCAACGTAGGGACGTTCAATTGGTAGGGACGTTCAATTGAACGTCCCTACTCGCGGTGAATTTGAATTCTGGGCTATTTATTGTTTGCGTTTCAGAGCGAAAACGCTATAGTCATTTCAAGTAAGGCTGAGACAGTTTCATCTTGCGAACCCGCTATCTGGACAAGCATCGAAGCACTTTTGGACTGTCCCAAAGCTATTTAAAACAACTATAATTATTCATTATTCATTATTCATTATTCATTATTCATTATTCATTATTCATTATTCATTATTCATTAACAAACCGGTCGTCCCTAAAGTTTTGCCGAATTCGTTCGATGGGACTGGGAAGGGGAAACTTGTCATCTTCCAATTTCTGAGCCGCTTGCTCTTTGAGAGTCCTAATATACTTACCGATTTCATCGGGTTCGGGCAGCTCTTCAGATAGCAGAAGAATGACCGTCTTCCCTTTATGGTAGATCAAATACAGATATTTAGACTGTCCGCTTTTCGGTTTGACTTCGTAGATGGTATAGTCAGCCCCGCCTGCTTGGAATTTTAGGGCTTCAAAGGACTCATCGGGAACTTCGCTTTCATAAAATTCAATGACCTTGAATAGCTCGTCGGCGGTATTGAAGGCGTAGGTCTCGCGATCGCTCAAACGAAGGGAACCTTCAGAAGCTGAGGGGTAGTTGGGGAACTTGGCAAAGGGATCGGTTTCGAGGGGGGGAGAGGGCACGATCGCGATTCCTGGAGGCGGCGGTGGCGGGGTTACAAGAGGTGGCACGACGGGAGGAGCCGGATCGATAACGGGTGTTTCTCTTCGCTCGCGCGCCGGTGGATCTGACGGCGGAGGATCGGATTTGGGTTTGGAGGAGGCGCGGCGAGAAGAACTCGATGAGGCTCGGCGCGTCGTCGTCGAAGAGGCGCGGGAAGTCGCTTTGATTGGAGGAACCGGAGGACGAGTCGATCGCGCGATCGTTCGAGCTCCCGGCGGCGAAGCGGATGGCTTAGGCGATGGAGGAACAGGCGATCGCGCGACTGTGGGAGATTTGAGCGCAGGCGTTCTCAGTTGAGAAGATGGCGTTGCTGTTGGGGTAGGCGTTGGGCTGGGAGAAGGCGACTCGGACGTTGAACCTTCTTGTTCTGCGGGCGACTCTTCGGGGTTTGGTTCTGCCGAGTTCGAGCCTCCTGACACGGGAATGGCAAGCAAAAGGACGTGGAATCCTACAGCAATAATCAGTGCGGGGTTAAATAAGTTGTTCATTGGTTATTGGATTTTGCTGTTTTCTAAGGCGAAGGATTGACAACATCTAAAGGAAGATCGGGAGCCGATAAAACGATCGCCGTTCCAGGACTGCCATCGGCGATTCGTCGCGTTGTCGGAGCAAAAATAGCGTAAATTTGAAACGTATTTTTGCTAATTCGATAGACTGGTCCATCTCCGTATCGACCAATTTCTTGAAACTCAAACCCTTGCGTTGCGAAGCGCTGCTCGAAAAAGCGAATAATTTCTGTTTGGGAAGGTGGGTCTAAAAAACCGGCTGCCGTCGTCGAGCGAATTTCAAACCGTCTGGGGTCATCAAAGCGATCGCGTTGCGCCAAAAGTTCGAGTTCGGGCGTAGTCAGTTTGGCGGCATATTCGCTCCCAAACTGCCTCATAATTTGGAAAAATTCGTACAAATCGGGGTCAATGTCTCTCCTTTGAGCGAGGAGTGATGATTCAAGTTTTATCTCAGTTTGTCGAAGTCTGAGAGTTTCTGAAAAAGGGGGAAAACTTCTCGCAGGCAGAACGGGGAGAAGAATGGAAAATCCCGCAGCAGCGAGGAAAACGGGTCGAAGGAGGATGAACATGAACAGTTTGGTCATTGGCGCGTTCGGCAGTTGGAAAAAGTATTTTTATTTCCGATGGGTATAACTTGTTGAACCTCCTTTAAGGACAACTTTCTGCGAGGACAACGGCAGTTCCAGGCGTTCCAGCATCGTCGGATGGAATATTGGTGGGAGGGAAGATGATACAGCGATTGAAATCTTCTCGGGTCACTTGATAAGCGGGTCCGCCGCCGTAGTTACCGACTTGGGTAAACGAGAATCCATCGGTTGCAAAACGCTGAGCAAAAAAGTTAACAATTTCGTCTGGGGAAGGCGGTTGTAGGAAAGCAGCCGCAGTCATCGATCGCAAATCAAATTTCTGGTTGTCGGCAAATTGACCAGCTTCGAGAAGTTCGTTGCGCTCGGGCGATCGCAGTCTTTCACCATAATCGCTACCAAATTGTTGGGTAATCCCTTCAAAGGCGGCGATATTTGGGTCGAGTTCGTCGGTTTGCGCGGTTTGGAGTTCTTCCAAACTATAGGACCGGTCCATCATCACCATCGCCGTTTTCCCGTCTTTGGGGACGAGGTGAAGGTATTGCGTCAGGGTTCCTAAAGTAACGGCGTAAACCTGAAACTCTGACCCTGTTACCGCAGGGGAAATCGTAAATTCTGTATTGGCAAACAGTTGTTGGAACTGGGACCCCACTGCATCGACGCTGCTGTCTGCGTTATAGATGTAGCCGGAATCGTCAAAGTCGGGTCGCAATACGCCCCCAGAACCCGCACTCGCACCTGGATATTGGGGCAACTGACTGTAAAAGTCACCTAGAGTCTTGGGGGGAGGGGGCTGAGTTGAGTCGGGGGTTTGAGCTTCGTCGGGCGAAGGCGAAGGCTCTTCGGGAGGCGCGTCAGGCGCTTCTGGCTCTGGCGATTCCTGGGTCTGGGGCGTGGGTACCGCAGGCGGCGCGAGGGGCGGAGGAGGGGCTGAAAGGGGCGTTGCTTGGGGCGTGAGGGGAGTTGCGGCAGGTTTCGGCGTTGCTTGGGGAGAGGCTTGGGGCTGTTCCTTGGGCCTTTCTTGGGGTGGGGGCAAGCGCGTGATTTTGACAGTTTCGGGGGTGGGAGACGGCTCGGGTTCCGGTTCGGGGGGATCGGTTTTTCCGGGTGCGGGAGCGAATAGCAAGGTTAAGTGTAAACCCAGAGCGAGGTAAAACATGGGGCGCGCGAAGAAGCGTACCCCCATAGGAAGGTTTTCGTAAGCCTCGTCAATGGTTTCTGCGATCGCTTGGAAGCGCGAAAAAATTGCGGATTGCCAGAGTTTTCGGAAGTGGACGGTCATGGTGCGATCGAAGAGCAGGACTGGTTTTTAACTCTTCTCCACAGGGTGCGAAGAAGAGCTAATTAAGTCACTATTTGCCTCATTCTACACTGAAATCTGTGAATTTCTCGTGCATTCTTTATAGATTTGAAAAAATATGAATTTAATCATAAGTTAACTTTTTGATTAACTTTAATTAAACTTTGTACTTTTTCAAAATACCTTCGTACTTAAGTAATTGCAACACGCACTTTACACGAATTTAAAACTTTCTTAATTCAAGCTTAGTATTTCCCCCGTATTCTGATTGGCAGTGGCTTACAGCTCCCAATGGACTTGCTAGACTGACAAACGAAATTGGGAATTTAATACAGTCACAAAAATAGGGTTGTCGCTAATGCCTCTGAAGTCCATCTCGCCAAAAAAGTCCCTAGAAAAGTAAGAAAGTTCTAGCTTTTGTCAGTCAAAAATAACCTGTTCTTTCTCAAATTGTTGCCGAACTCTTTATGATCTTCTCTACATCCGTGCTGCGTCGCGTTGCAGCAGTATCAGTTACAACCCTCGCCCTTTCGGTCAGTGCCTTAAGCGCGATCGCGGAAGCCATCACCCTCAACGGAGCAGGTGCATCCTTCCCCAAACCCCTTTACGACCGCTACTTCGCCGAAATCGCAGACCAAACCGACATCCAAGTTAACTACGAAGCCATCGGCAGCGGCGGCGGAATCCGTCAATTCATTGCCGATACAGTTGACTTCGCCGGTAGCGATGCAGTGCCGAAAAGCGAAGAACAAGGTCAAATGGACAAAGGCATGATTATGGTGCCGACGGCAGGCGGTGCGGTTGCCGTTATCTTTAACTTGCCCGGAGTCAGAAACGTAGAACTGTCGCGAGACGTACTGCCCAAAATCTTCATGGGAGAAATCACCAACTGGAAAGATGTTGCACCCGGTCTCCCCGACCTACCCATTCGCGTCGTCGTGCGTTCCGACGGTAGCGGTACGACCTCCATTTTTACCGGTCACCTAGCCGCAATTAGCGCAGACTTCGACTCAGAAGTGGGTCAAAACAAAGCTCCCACCTGGCCCGGACAAACCCTGGGCGGCGAAAAAAATGCAGGGGTTGCCGCCGTCGTTCAGCGGACTCGAGGCGCGATCGGCTACGTCCAAGCTGACTATGCCGAAGAAAACGGGCTGGCAACCGCCAAAGTGGAAAATAAAGCCGGTGAATTCGTCGAACCGACCATCGAAAATGCCAACACCGCCTTTGAAGGGGTGGAGTTTAACGAGGATTTCACGACGAAGAACTCCAACGACCCCAATGCGGGCTATCCCATCGTTGGCGTAACCTGGCTGCTCATTAAAGAGGAATACGAAGACGCAGAAACAGCCGAAGCCATTAAGGAAGTTGTGGAATGGATTTTGACTGACGGTCAAGACATCAACAACAGCCTTCAGTACACCAAAATTCCCCAAGCCGTCAGAGAAGACGCGATCGCGGCCGTCAACGGCGGAATTACCATCACCGGTCGCTAAACGGGTTGGAAATCGCCATATAGCATTTCTGAATGGGATGTAAAACTCTCGTTTCGTACAGAATTCAGAATTCAGAATTCAGAATTCAGAATTTGAGAGAGGAGCGAGGAATTCTTAAAAGTAGACGATTTCTCATCTCCGTTTACGTCTCGTTTAAAAACGCTATATATAGGTTTGCTTGTAGCAAGTGACGTGCGGTTTAATCCCACGACACAGGGGACATTTCCCCCAAGGAAATGTCCTCTTTCTTCAGCAATAAGATGCGTGCGGCAACACCAGTCGCGTTACAGCACAGGTCTTGTCGCCATGAATAATGAATAATGAATAATTATTAATGACTGAAAGTTCAAACTTAGCCCAATCCATCGTTCCCCCCCTCGAAACCGCCGATGTCAATATTGGCAATCGCAAAGGAGAGCAAACTTGGACCGAATTGGGTCTAACCGGTGTCGTTTGGTTCTTAGCCTTTGCCGCAACTGTTGGCGTTTTATTGTGGATGAGCGTTATTGTCTTCAAAGACGCTCGACCCGCGATCGCCGCTTTCGGTCTAAAATTTTTGTGGAGTCAAACCTGGAATGTCGGCAAAGGGGAATTTGGGGCGCTTCCCTTTATTTACGGAACATTAGTCAGTTCGCTACTTGCTATTTTAATCGCCGTTTCCTTGGGCGTAGCGGTCGCCATCGTCACCAGCGAAGACTTCTTACCCCCTTGGGTGCGATCGCCCATTGCCTTCCTCGTCGAACTCATTGCCAGCATCCCCAGCGTCATCGTCGGACTGTGGGGAATTTTTGTCTTAATTCCTTTCCTTCAACCCATACAACAGTGGTTATTTACCCACTTTAAATGGCTTCCCCTTTTTAGCACCGAACCGTTAGGGTTGGGAATGTTCGCCGCCGTCATTATTCTCGCCGTCATGATTCTTCCCACCGTCGCCGCTATCAGTCGAGAAGTTTTGTCGGCACTCCCCAGAGAATTTCGCAGCGCCTCCATGTCCCTTGGGGCGACTCGTTGGGAGACGATCTGGCGCGTTTTGCTACCGGCAGGCAGTTCGGGCATTTTGGGGGCATCTATTCTCGCTTTGGGACGCGCTTTGGGCGAAACAATGGCGGTGACAATGGTTATTGGTAACTCCATCCAAATCAGTCCCTCTCTGTTAGCGCCGGGATACACAATTCCTTCGATGTTGGCGACTCAATTCCCCGAAGCATTGGACGAATTGCACGTCGGCTCATTGATGTATTTGGCGTTAATTCTCTTTGCTATTACCTTCGCCATCAATTTAATCGCCGTCTTGATGGTGCAATTAATCGGCAACCGCGCCATTGATTGAAATGGGAGAATGGAAGAATAGAAGAATGGGAGAATAGAAGAATGGGAGAATTTAGAATTTAGAACTCATAACCCAGAACTCAGCATTCAAAATGTCCAAATCTTTTGAAACCTTAGAAAACGAATTGTACGAACCGCTATCGGCGACGCGAACGGTTTTTGAAAAAGGGATGAACGTTGTCACCTTTGTGCTGAGCGCGATCGCCTTAATTCCCCTCTTTGCCATTCTCTATAAACTCCTTCGCCAAGGTCTCGGACAACTGAGTTGGGAAGCATTGGTCTCCCTCCCCGCGCCAATGGGCGTAACCGACGTTCCCAATGGCTTTGCCAACGCCATTTTAGGAACGCTGATTATGGTTTTTTTAGCCTGTTTATTCAGCGTTCCCTTGGGAGTTATCGTCGGCATTTGTTTGTCGGAGTTAGGAAGAGGTTCGACTGCCGCAAATATTGTTCGGTTTGCAACTGTTATTCTCAGCAGCGTTCCCTCAGTTATTGTGGGAGTTTTTGCCTACGGGGTTCTCGTCCTAACCACGAAAAAATTCTCGGCCTTCGCAGGAGGTTTTGCCCTGGGAACTATTATGTTGCCCATCGTCGCCCTCACTACCGAAGAAGCGCTGAAACTGATTCCCAGACAATACCGTCTGGCTTCTTCTGCCCTGGGAGCGGGGCGGTTTTACACGATTTTTCGGGCGGTTCTCCCCTCAGCTATTCCCGCCATTGTTACAGGCGTATTGTTGGCTGTATCGCGCGCTGCGGGAGAAACTGCTCCCTTGTTATTTACCGCCCTTTCCAGTCAGTTTTGGCCGCCTTTATTGGAAAAACTTGGCGAATTTAGTCAAGCTGCGGGAGGTGCTGAAGCTCTCACAACGCTTCGAGAAATCCCCGAAACTCTGGCAACGCCAACCCCTTCCTTGTCTGTTTTAATCTACAACTACGCCCAATCTCCCTTCAAGGAACAAAACGCCTTGGCTTGGACTGCCGCTTTAGTTCTCATTGGTTTGGTGGTTATTGCCAACTTATTATCTCGCTTTGTGACCAACGCTAATCTTAAAACTCGCTAAACTCGCGCATTAATTATGGAGATCGAAAAACAGTCCCCCCTCCTTGAAGAGTCTCGTTCTAATTTGCCTGCTTTGTCCGTTTGCGATTTGAGCTTTTTCTACGGAACCCATAAAGTTCTCGATGGCGTTTCGATAGATATTGTGCAAAATCAAGTCACGGCTTTAATCGGTCCTTCGGGTTGTGGAAAGTCAACCTTTTTGAAGGCATTAAACCGTATTGCCGAATTGGAAGGGGCGGTGCAAGTCAAGGGAAGAGTTGAATTTTTTGGGCAAAATATTTACGGTCGGCGGGTGAATACTAATCGCCTCCGCCGCCGCATTGGAATGGTGTTTCAAAAACCCAATCCTTTTCCCATGAGTATTTATGATAATGTTGCCTACGGCGTGCGGATTTTTGAGCGCAAACGTCAAGGCGAATTAGATGCCATTGTGGAGTCGGCGTTGCGCGGCGCAGCGCTGTGGGATGAGGTTAAGGATAATTTGAAGAAGGAGGGTTTGGGTCTTTCTGGCGGTCAGCAGCAGCGTTTGTGTATCGCCCGCGCCCTTGCCGTACAACCCAAGGTGCTGTTGATGGACGAACCTTGTTCTGCCCTCGACCCCATTTCGACGTTGAAAATTGAGGAGTTGATTCAGTCGTTAAAGGAGAATTTGACGATCGCGATCGTTACCCATAATATGCAGCAGGCTTCTCGCATTTCGGATTATACGGCATTTTTTAACACAGACGAAAGCCGCATCGGTCGCATGGTTGAGTATGGACCGACGATTAATCTCTTTTCTTCGGCGCAGCAAGAAAGTACGAGGGATTATATTCAGGGGCGTTTTGGGTAATGGAAGCGCGCAATTCGTAATTCGCAATTGTCAATGTAGGCGGGGACGTTCAATTGAACGTCCCTACTACTTGCTATCAATTATCAATTAATAATTATTAATTGATTAATTGTGTCTAAGACCTCTTTGGTCATGAATTGTCCGTCCGGTACCTGCGTTCGCTACCTTCCACTGTAACTGCTCATTGTTCATTATTCATTATTCATTATTCATTATTCATTATGAATTGTACCGTTCCAATAAACCGGAAAGATTGCCGGGATACCCTTCTCCCACCGCCGTCATCGACCAACTTTCGCCTTCTCGCTTGAATTTTGCCATGACTACCGCCGTTTCGTTGGAAAATTGAGCGTCGAGGTCGTAACGCAGGAGTTCCTCGCGGTTGGCGATATTTACCAGGCGAATGTAGGCTTCGCTGACTCCACCGAAATTTTGTCCCCTGGCTTCGGCTTCGTGGATGGTAATGCAAATGGTAATTTCTTGGACCGCCGGGTCTACTTTGCGCAAGTCCATGATAACCGCTTCGTCGTCCCCTTCCCCCGCACCGGTACGATTATCTCCGGTGAGTTCCAAGGCGGGGGAGGGTTCCGGCGATCGCTTTTGATTGTAGAAGACAAAGTGCTTATCGGACACCAAGCGCCCGTTACTCCCCAACATAAACACCGAAACATCGAGGTCGAAGGTCTGTCCGCTCGTTCCCACATCCCATCCCAAACCGGTAAATACCGCTTCGAGGTTGGGGATTACTTTGTCGAGGCTGAGGGTGGTTCCTTTGGTGAGATTAATGGTCATTGCCGATCTTAATAAATGCGTTTGAACTCCTTTTATTATGGAACGCAGGAGTGCTGTTATAGCATTTTCTAGTTTCGTGAAGTATATTGTTCGACTTCAAGCCCCCACCCCCCTTAATTCCCCTAACCCCCCTAGCCCCCCTTGGAAAGGTGGGAATTAAGGGGGGTTAGGGGGGTCAGGCTTCGCGCTCTAAGCTAAAGGTGGCATCGATTAAGACATCGCGATCGCCGTTCATCGACTCAGCCAGGGTTTTGACCGCGAAGGCCAACACTTCGACTTGCTTGGGTTCCGTCGCGCGATCGCTAAGCAGCAAGCCCAGTTCGTAAAACGCGCGCTGGTAGAGATCCATCATCTCGATCGTTGTCTTTAAATCTTCCAAGTTTTCTGCTAGCATAATGCCGCTCCTAATTAAGGTACTGTTAATTGGGGGAAATCCTGCTGGAGGCGTGGTGTTAGCGCGTCTTCGGCGGGTATTTGCATTTTTGGGGCGATGGGGTCGGTTAGACTTTCCTCATTTTTCCCAGAAATCTTCCCAATTCGGGAGTTGCTTGAATTGCGTTTCCCGATGAAATAACAATATCTACTTTTTTGAATTATGTCAATAGTAAATTTGATATTTAACCGTTTGTAAATTAAATTTATTTTTGCTTACTTTTGACTTACTATTGTTTGCTTGTTTTACTTTTTTAATGCCTTTATTCAAAGACAATGTAAAAAATATCTTCCGTATTTCAGTAATAACCGCATCTACAAATGTTGTCGATGAGGAAAAATTGCTCATACCCATTACAAAAGTTGTAGGGTAGGCATTGCCATCGCGAAAAGAAAATTAAGGTGAGAAATTTTAACTTGCAATGCCCATCCTAACTTAGCGACCGAACGTAGGAATACGGCATTTGCTAAATTCTTGTCCAAATTCTCAATCAAACAAACGCCATATCCTTGTTAAAACCTAGCAGTTGTAGGGTGGGAATTGCCATCAAGAAAAGAAAATAAAGGAAAGAAATCTTAACTTGCAATGCCCACCACAACTTAGCGACCGAACGTAGGAATACGGCATTTGCTAAATTCTTGTCCAAATTCTCAATCAAACAAACGCCGCGTCCTTGTTAAAACCTAGCAAATACTCAATTCTCTTCAAAAAAAGCTTCTAAATCGCGATCGCCTGCATCAACATTGCGCGTCGCAAAATAGTTAATAATTTCCTCAAGATCGCTAATGGCGGCTGGCGAGATGATATATTGGTTCACAAACCATTAGACCTCGCGGGTTTTGTGGAGTTTAGCTCTAATTTGAGCGATCGCGGTTTCGCCATCAACACCTTCACCGCGATCGAGTTGTTCGGCAGCAATATCAATTTTAGCGCCCAGTTCTTCGAGCCAATGATGATAGCGATCGCGTTTTTCGAGCAACTGTAGCGCGTCGGTAATAACTTCAGCAGCATTGGTGTAGCGTCCGGTTTCAAGTTGGGCGCGGATGAGTTGTTCTTGTTGGGGGGTTAGGGCAATACTCATGGGAGACTTAATTGCAGGCTCTACGCGGGAGGATTTGTCTCTATTTTAAGCAGATGTCGGAAGAGAAGCGATCGGACGCAGCAGCCAAATCGTTGTTCGCACCCAATCTTGGTAGGGTAGGTATTGCCATAAGAAAAGAGAATTGAGAAAAGAAATTTTAACTTGCAATGCCCACCACAACGAGGGCGGAAGTAGAGTATCGAACAAACGCCGTGTCCTTATTAAAACCCTGGTGTTATCCCAACCCAAAACCCAACAAACGCCGCATCCCCACAATTATTGTGAATTGTGAATTGATTAATACCAGATTCATCAAATTTTGCTACAGTCCCCGTCCCCCCGTCACCCCGTCGCCCCTTTGTAGCAGCCTTTCAAAGAAAACGGTTTAACGCCCGTCGCGCGGCGGTTGCGCCCTTATGTTGGGGAAAAATGCGTAACAACTCCCCTATACCGTAGATGGCAATTTGAATGTGTCGGGATGGCGCACCTCGCGTAATGGCATCGCGATAAAAGTGTTTGGCTTGTTGGCTATTGCCCGATGCGAGGAAGTAGAGGGCAAGGTTAAAGGTATTCCTCCAATATTCGGGGTTTTTGTTGTAAGTTTGTTGGGCGAGTTGGATAGCGCGCTGAAAGTCGGTTCGGGCCTTACCGGGTTGGTTGAGGGCTCGGTAGGCAATCGCGCGATTATACAAATAGATATGATGAAAGTCTAGTTGACTTGCGCGTTTCAAATCGGCAAGTGCTTCGGCATAACGTTGAAGTATTAGGTAAATATAACTTCGACTCACGATTACTAAACTATCTTCAGGTTCGAGTTCAATAACTCTATCGAAGTCTTTAAGCATCTTTTCATAACGCCCCATTTCTCGGTAAGTTATACCTCGCTGCACGATCGCCCAATCGTCTTGAGGATCGAGTTCAATTACTTTGTCGAAGTCTTTGAGCGCCTCTTCGTATCGTCCCATTTTGCGGTAAGTTCGGCCTCGTTCGCCAATTGCCCAATCATCTTTAGGATCGAGTTCAATCGCTCTATTCAAGTCTTTGAGCGCCTCTTCATAACGTTCCATTAAACGATAAGTTTGACCTTGATGCCCGATCGTCCTTTTACACTCAGAGTCGAGTTCAATCGCTTTATCGAAGTCTTCAAATGCCTTTTCGTATCGCCCCATTTTTCGGTGAGTTACGCCTCGACGCTCGATCGCACAATCATATTCAGGATCGAGTTCCATCACTTTGTCGAAGTCTTTGAGTGCTTGTTCGTAACGTCCCATTTTTTGGCAAGTAAAGCCTCGGTTCGCGATCGCCCAATCATCTTTAGGATCGAATTCAATAGCTCTATCGTAGTCTTTAAGTGCTTCTTCATAACGCTTCATTAAAAAGTAAGTATTGCCTCGATTCGCGATCGCCCATTCGTATTGAGGATCGAGTTCAATAGCTCTATCGAAGTCTTTAAGTGCTTCTTCGTATCGTTCCATCAAACGGTAAGTTTCGCCTCGACTCGCGATCGCCCATTTATATTCAGAGTCGATCGCGATCGCCTTATCAAAATCTCGAAGCGCATCCTCATAACGCCCCATCAAACGATACGTTTCGCCCCGCCAAGCCAAAGCAACCGCCTTCCACTGCTCCTCAACTTCAGAACACTTCACCAATTCCGCAAACAACGAAACCGTCACCTCATACCGCTCCTCGTCATAAGCCGTCAACCCCTCCACCAAACGCTCTCCCCACCGCCGCACCTCAGCCACCTCAACATCCTTCCCCGCCCGTTCCATCGTTTCCGCCCACTTCCGCGCAAAACTGCCCTGCTCTTTCAACGCCGCCAAAAACTCATTCAGCGCAACGGGCAACTGCTTCTGCGGTGCTTGACAGAGGCAATGATACAGCACCTCCAGCGTGTACCCCTGCCACGTTTCATCGCGCTGCTGCTTCGCCTCCTCCAACGCCAAACCCTTGCGCAGCGCATCATAATAATCCACCAACTTCCCTTGCAACTCCGCCCAACCTTGGGGCGAAGTCAGACGCTTGCGGTGCAACATTTGCATCCTAACGACATCGTGATACTTCCAACCCTGGGGATGTTCCTCCACAAACGGCATCTCCCTCAGCCAATCAAACAGCTTATCCGCCTCTTCCTTCCCATTCAACTGCGCCAAGATATCCCGGTTCAAACCGCGCGCCAACGCCGCATCCAGCGCCACCTGTCGCCGTTTGGGGTCGTCCACCCACTTGAGAAACCGCTCCACCGCCGTCCCGCTGGGATCGCCCACCTTTTCGGGATCGTTAGGACTTTCTGCCGCCAAGGTTGCTACCAACAAAGGCAAGCGTCCCGATAAACTTAAAATCGTCTCAATAACCCGGCTATTAGTAATCCCTTTGCGCGCCAAATATTGCTTCGCCTCCTCCTCGGTAAACGGTTCCAAAGGCAAGCGCGCCATTAACCCCTCATAGTCCGCCCACCGATTTTCCTCCAACTCCTGTCTGCCTGCAATAATCCATAAAATACAGTCAGAAACCTCGCCATAGCGCCCTGCAAACACCTCCCGCAACCAACGATCTAAAAAGTCATCGGTGCATTCGTAGGTATCAAAAAAGAGAGCAACTTTTGTCTTTTCTGCTACCTTGTCCAACTCCCGTAAAAATAGAGGAGTCAATACATCCACAGGTTCTTGAATGAGACGAACTTCATCTTTGTTGCCCAACTTTTTCGCCACATACGTCGCCCATTCTCCCGCCTGCGTCGCCATCCCTTCTTCATCAACAAACTCCAATGCCACCCCCGCACCAGGAAGATGTCGCCCCAACTTCATCCCCGTTTTCGCTAAAGATTTCCCCACAAAAGCAGAAAATCCTTGAGGCGCTTCGGGGTCCGCTTCCAACTCTTGTTTCTTCTGACGATAAACTTTGTAGCGTTCCGAAAACTGCCCCAACTTATACCCTTTTTCCTCCAACTGTTGCGCAAAACGTCCCATCGCTTCCGGCGCGCTGCGTTCGGCTTCATCAATAAGAGCAGTAACAATTTTCGCCTCCTCAGCAATTTTGCGAAACTGCTTTAACAGCGTACTTTTCCCCACGCCTCCCTGTCCCCAAACATTAAAAATGAAGCGGCGGCGTTTATCCTGGAGAGAGAAGTCGAGGTTTTTGTAAAAGGCATCGATTTGTTCCTCGCGTCCGACAAAATTGGAGCGTTGACGCTGTTTGTTAATCTCTTGGAGACTTGGCATGAACGGTAAACGGCGATTGGTAAACAGTTTTGAGTTGACAGCGGGGCAATTTACGTTCGATGGAACTATTTTAATGGGTGGAGCGAGCAGAGGATAAATGACCAAGGGGACTGGAAACGCGATCGCGTCGTGTATTATTCAAATTATACTCTTGAGTTGGTTACTATTTTGGGGTTTTCTCGCGTTTGTAGGACCTTTTAATAAATATTACGACCCCACGCTTATCGACTGCGACACCGATGGTGAAATAGCAGCGGTGGTAGGAATGTTTTGTATCTGGCTAACCGCCGTTTTCATCGGAGGAATGAGTGTCGGGAATGGTATGTTTGGGAGATTTTTCCAAAAGTTGTGGGTTGCCAATGGAGTATGTATTATCTTTTCTATCGCAAGTCTGTACAGATTTGTTGCTTTACTTCAATATAATGAGTCAATTAAAGATTTTTGTCGATGGTAAATAGTGAAATTATGGGTTCAGCATTATCCGAAAAGCGAACGTAGGGACACGGCATTTTCTAAATTCATCTCCGAACTCTAAATTAAACAAACGCCGTGTCCCGGTCTTAACCAGTAATGCCCACCGCAGGTTAACGTTAGGCAAGGCAACTTTAGGGAAGAATGATAGAGTCAAGTTGAAATAATCTCGTCTAACTCACACAACCGAGAGACATCCCTTCAGCATCTCACCCGATTTATCCCGAAGCGATCGCCAAACTCTTGCTTTTTGTCACATTTTATAGTACAACAGAAGAGATTTGGGACTGGTAGCTCAATAGGAAGAGTTCTGTTCAGCAAAAGCAGAGGTTGGGAGTTCGAGTCTCCCTCAGTTCCACCATATTTGGGATTGGTAGCTCAACTGGAAGAGTTCTGTTCTTTTCACTGAAACAGGGGTTGGGAGTTCGAGCCTCCCTCAATCCCACCTTTTATAAAATCCTAATTTAAAAAATTAAGCTCTAACAATTGAATTAAAAAATAAGCTCGCTTCTTCCTGGAGAAAAGCATGAGTATTCCACCAGAGGAATTAAAAACTTGCCTCAATGTCCTGCAAAAAGTCTCAGAAGACCCAACGCTCATCGACCAACACGAGCGCTTCAAAAGTTTGATTGCAAAAATCCATAAAAAAGGTCGCAGAACTTTACGGAAAACCCAGCAAAAACAACGCAATGCTGAAGATAAGAAACTAAAGTCGTCAACGGCAATGGTTCGGTATCAACAGCAACAGAAAAGTGTTGCTTCATTGCCCGGCTCCACGACAAATTCTCCACATTTACATAAACCTACCTCTTGCTACATTTGCAAAAAACGCTATAGCCGAGTTCATTTTCTATATCATTTATTATGTCCGAGTTGCGCAGATTTTAATTACCAAAAACGGCAACAGCGAACGAATTTAAAAGGACGAACGGCATTATTAACGGGCGGACGAATTAAGATCGGCTATCAAACGGGATTGCGGCTATTGCGGGATGGCGCGAGAGTTATTATGACGACGCGATTTCCCTATGATTGTGCTTGCCGCTATCGTCAAGAACCCGATTTCGATCGATGGCGCGATCGCCTTTTAATTTACGGTCTCGATCTGCGGAATATTCTGGCAGTAGAAGCCTTTGTTCGCCATTTATTGCATACCGAATCTGCTTTAGATATAATTATTAATAATGCGGCTCAAACTATCAAACGGCCGCAAGACTTTTATCGACATCTTTTAGAGCGAGAGCAACAAACAGCTCAAGAATTGACCTGTGGAGAACGATCTTTGATTGGGTTGTTTGACGACAAGGAAAATACAGACATAATTCACAAACAATCGAGCTTATCAGTTGGAGTAAAATTGAATGATACAGGTTGGCAACAAGACGCGATCGCGGATTACTTTCCCCTACACCAAAAGGATGCAGATGGACAACAAGTCGATCTTCGCCCTCACAATAGCTGGTTGCTCGAACTCAATGAAGTTGATACAATTGAGTTACTTGAAGTCCAATTTGTCAACGCGATCGCGCCCTTTATTCTCAACAGCAAACTCAAAACCCTACTCCTACGTTCCCCTTTTGAAAGACGTTTTATTATTAACGTTTCGGCAATGGAAGGACAATTCAACCGCGCGAGCAAATCCTCCTGTCATCCCCATACAAATATGGCAAAAGCAAGCTTAAATATGATGACGCGAACTTCAGCGGCAGATTTCGCTCGGCACAATATTTTTATGAACAGCGTAGATACGGGTTGGATTACTAACGAAAATCCCTATCCTAAAAAAATGCGGCTTCAAGAACAGCAAAATTTTTATACGCCTTTAGACGCAATTGACGGAATGGCTCGAATTTACGATCCTATCGTTAAAGGAATTGAAAATTTAGATATACCGATGTACGGACATTTTCTGAAAGATTATTTTCCCTATCCTTGGTAATTGATGATGAACAGCGCGCAACTTTCCTGTCCGTTAACCCACCCCATCGAATCTTCTCCCGATCTTTTAACTGAGTTAAATCCGTTAATTCATTATCTGCACGCCAATAAACCTACTACCCAAAAAACCATCTTTCCGCGCGGCACAATTATGCCAGATGGAAGACTGGATTTGTGCAAACAAGGTTTAGGCTTAAAAGGGTGTCAACTGGTGACTGAAGCTTTAGGGAATAATGACGCGATCGCGAGTTTATTACTCGGAACAAATGGCATTGGCGACGAAGGTGCAAAAGATGTGGCGCGCTTGATTCAACGCAACGATTATTTAAATACAATTTACTTGGGATGTAACGCAATTTCGGAAGTCGGTATTGCCCAACTAGCAAAAGCCTTAACGCACAATCAATCGGTAACGGGACTGTGGTTAAAGCGCAACCCTCTTAGCGATGGGGGTGCCAATTACATCGCCGAAATGTTACGTCACAATCAAACGATTCGCACGCTAGATTTAGTCAACACTCAAATTGAACAAGAGGGACTCGACGCGATTTTAGATGTATTAATTCATACAAATCGTACCGTCGAACGGTTATATTTAGGAGGAAATCAAATTCAGCCCGATCGCGCTTTTTTATTCGCCGATCTCCTGAAAAATAATTCCGCGATCGCAGGACTATTTTTCAATGTCAATCATCTCGGCGATGCTGGAGTTAAAATCTTAGCAGAAGGATTGCATCGCAATCAAACGCTACTCGAATTAGGACTGGCGAGTAACGGAATTGGCATAGAAGGATGTAACGAACTCTTGTCAGCAATACAAGTCCATCCCGCACTCAAAAATCTCGATTTAGGGTACAGTCCCTCCACCCGAGTTTTAGCGGCACCGTCCAATCAAATTGGAGACGATGGCGCAGTTGCAATTGCTAACTTTCTGGCGCACAACCAAACCTTATTGAAACTCAACCTTGTTCGCAACGGAATTAGCGAACGAGGAAGAATAGCTTTAATTGCTGCCTTGACAAATAACCCAACATTGTGCTATTTAAAATTAGAAGGTAAACTCGACCAACGGGTTAATACTCTGTTGGAACGCAATCAAAGGTTCGCTCCAGACCGGACGTTTAACCCCTCACATAATGTGGCTTCAATTAAAAGCGTATACCGCTAAAATTGTAGGGTGGGAATTGCCATTAAGAAAGGAAAATTGAGAAGGTTAAATTTAATCGGCAATGCCCACCACAGTAAAATTGTAGGGTGGGAATTGCCATTAAGAAAGGAAAATTGAGAAGGTTAAATTTAATCGGCAATGCCCACCAGAGGTTAGCGGTGGGTAAGGCAACTCTCAGGAAGAACGACATAGCGTTTCTAAATGAAATATAAACAGATAAGAATATTCCCTACTTTTAGTAACTCCTCGCTCCTCCCTTGAATTTTTCTATTCTCCTATTCTTCCATTCTGAATCCCGAAGTCAAGATTTTACAAATCAAATAACAACGCTATAGAGTTGTACTGAGATAATCTTGCCCACCCTACAAAAATACTAAGGATTCTTACAAAAGCGATTTTCTTCCAATTAAGGCTTGCTGGCGCGTTCAATTTGATTAAATTATTTTAATTGGGGAGCAAGCAGACCAAACTCGGCGTGAAAGCGTTAAATTTTATCCCTTTAGCTTATACAATATTCCAACCCCTTTAAGAATGACTCCCTGGAATTGGCCCTCTCCGCCCATCTGCAAGAGATGATTTTAAGAAATCCCGTAAATGTTGCACGGCAGCCTCACCTCGACTGGACTCGGCGACCTCATCTCCTAATAAATATAACTGTTCCACTGCCCGAGTAAACGAATAATCGGATCGATAAAGCATCCGAAACGACTTTTTCAATTGACCAATTTCCTCAGACGTAAAATCCGCCCGTTGCAAACCCACAAGATTGAGCGATCGCACTCGCGCCGGACTCCCCTCTACTAACATATACGGCGGCACATCGCGAACGATGCGAGTCATGCCTCCCACCATCGCCAGTTGTCCGATGCGCACAAACTGATGTACGCCCAATACGCCGCCAATAATCGCTTTGGATTCGATTTCCACATGACCGCCCAAAGCCACATTATTAGCAATCACAACACTATTTTCAATGCGACAGTTGTGGGCAACGTGAACGTAAGCCATGAACAAATTATCATTGCCAATTTCCGTCGCTTCCCCTTCGCCCGTCGCCCGATTAATGGTAACGTACTCACGAATGCGGTTGCGATCGCCAATTTTGACCCAACTTTCCGCCCCTTGATACTTCTTATCCTGAGATTCTAATCCGATCGCTGCCCCTGGAAAAATCCGATTTCCCATGCCAATTTCCGTCGGTCCTTCAATGACAACATGGGGACCAATAGTCGTTTGCGGGCCGATCTTCACCCTCTCTCCCACAATCGTATAGGGACCGACTCGAACCGTCGGGTGCAATTCTGCGTCGGGGTGAACGATGGCAGTAGGATGAATTTGAGGGGTCACAGTTTGGAGATTCACAGAGGGAGAAAGGCGATCGCGAGCGCGAGTGTCAGTCATCCGAAATAGGGGGTGTAAAATATTAATTAAAAACGTGGGAACTGCACAAAAACAAACTGGGGCGAAATTCAATCGATCTCCATAAAAGAGAAAAGCATTTCGCCTTCGGCTGCTAACTGACCGTCTACTTCAGTGCGTCCGAACATCTTCCCAAAACGACGACCCTTCAACCGCAACAGTTCCACTGTCATCACCAGTTGGTCGCCGGGAATCACGGGACGACGAAAGCGCACTTTATCGATTCCAGCGAAAACAAACAGCCCTTTTTCGTCTTCCACCGCTTGCATCATTACGATGCCGCCGACTTGGGCCATTGCCTCGACAATCAACACTCCCGGCATCAGCGGATGGTCTGGAAAGTGACCTTGAAAGTGAGGTTCGTTAATACTCACATTTTTCAACCCCACTGCTTTTTTGCCGGGAATGTATTCAATAATGCGGTCTACTAAGGCGAAGGGATAGCGGTGGGGCAACAGTTTTTGAATGTCTTCGACCTGTAGAACTGTCTTGCTGGGAGTTTCGTCACAATCCGGTGTTTCGGCGATCGCGGGCAGGGTGTTGGTCTCAGTCATTGCAGGGACAATCGGCTAATTTTTGGGTATTGTACTCGACAATCGGCCTCCCAGACGAACCATTTTCGATCGCGTCGTCGCGCCTTTGAATGGCTCGAGCCAGTTGCACGTGCAGTTTGTGACTGGCTTTATAAGCGAGGTAATGGGCTTGGGGGATGGGGCCGAGCAAGCTTAAATCTCCCACTAAGTCTAGCAGTTTATGGCGGGCGGGCTCGTTGTCGAATCTCAACGGCGGATTGATCCACCCGTCGCGATCGCAAACTAAGGCATTGTCTAAACTCCCTCCTTGAATCAGTCCCATTTGACGCAGTTGTTCGATTTCTTCGGCTAACCCAAAGGTTCTCGCCGGCGCGATTGTCTCGCCAAAGGGTTCCTCTGCTGGATTCCAACTCGCCCATTGATTGCCAATGGCGGGGTGATGCGCAAAGTCGATGCCGTAGGTGAAGCGCAATTCCGATGAAGGCATGGCGCAAACGAAGCTATCGCCTTCTCGAACGGTTATTGCCTGGGTTAGGATGTCGGGTTCGCGATCGCCTTCTTCTTCGGTACAGGGAACGATCCCCGCCTGTACAATGGCCTCGGTCCATTCTTTGGCAGAACCGTCCAATAGCGGCACTTCCGGTCCATCGATTTCGATGCGGGCGCAATGGACTCCGCTAGCTGACAGTGCTGAGAGGAGGTGTTCTACGGTACGGACTGTTGCTGTTCCTTGGCACAATTCTGTCGAGAGAGTGGTGCTATGAACTGCACTCGTCGCCGCTAGAACTTCTGGTTTTCCCGGCAAATCTACGCGCGCAAAATATCGACCCTTCGCCGCGCGATCGGGCAAAATTCTGACCTCGACAGTCTTTCCTGAATGCAGTCCAATTCCTGTCTTTTTAATTTCGTTCGCGATCGTATTTGTCATTCGTCATTTGTCATTCGTCATTTGTCATTTGGCGCTGGTTCTAGAACCTAGAACCTAAAACCTAAAACCAAGCTTAGTCATTGGTCATTCGTTCTTCGGGGTTCCAAAGTCTCAACTTACACGACCCACAACCCACAACTCATAACCCATAACTCTGAACTCTGAACTCTGAACTCTGAACCCTTAAAACCGTTGCCCAATGCCAAAGTGGAAGCGGCTGCCACCGTCGTCGTTCAAACCATAATCGATGCGAATGGGTCCCAAGGGCGACTGAACGCGCACGCCCAACCCGTACCCCAAACCGCTTCCCGGCTTACCCCGAACGCCCGCCGGATTGCCCGGAACGTTATCTCCCGTTCCAATATCCGTCCCGTAATCGACAAAGGCTGCCCCGCCAATGCCAAACTGACCGATCTTAAATAGAGGAAAACGATATTCTGCGGTCAGTTGGAGGTACGATCGCCCGCTTCCCACATTCCCTTCCGAATATCCACGCACGGAGTTTGAACCTCCCAACGCAAATGCTTCGTAAGGCGGTAAATCCCCCAAAATTGTCCCCCCTTGTACGTTAAAGGCCAGGGCTTCAGCACCTTCGGTAAAATTCGTAAATTCAACGGGAATATAGTAGCTATAACTAGCGCGCGCCCGAGTCATCAGGATACTGCCCGACCCTACCGGAACCGTTTGATCCAGGGCCAAACGCAACAGCGAGCCGCTCGTGGGTTGGAAGGGGTTATTGCGTAAATCTTGGGTGGCACCGAAGCGCAAAAAGAATAAATTATCCTTACCACTTTCATCGAAGGAAAGGAGATTGCCCAAACTATCTCGCGGACTGCGGCCGTCGTCCCCTTCAATGGAAACGCCTTGGAATTCCATCCCTGCCGAAACCAACCAATCGCCCCGTTCAAAGGGCGAATCGCTCAGGGGTTGAGCAAAAGTAATTCCGCCCCCCGTGCGCACGATGCGGGGGCGATCGCCGTTGGGCAGTCGAATATCGGGATCCCCTTCGTCAAAAATCAGTGAAATCGAGCGGCGGCGGAAGGCATTCACCGTATAAGACAGTCGATTGGGGTGGGTGGCAATCCAAGGATCGGTAAAACTCACATCGAACAAAAACTCCCGCGTCCCCAATTGCGCCTCGGCGGTAAAGGTTTGGTTATTTCCCCCTACGTTTTGCTGCTGATAGCTAGCTGTGCCGAAAAAGCCGCTCGCCGAGCTGATCCCCGCCCCGGCTGCAATGGAACCCGTACTGGCTTCGTTGACATCGACATTCACAATCACCTTGGACGGATCCGATCCCGGAGAAAACGAAAATCTCACATCGTCAAAAATACCTAAACCAAAGGTACGCTCCAAATCTTGCTGGGCGGTTTGACGGTTGAAGACATCCCCCGGCTTCAGTTCGATTTCCCGCGTCACGATGAAGGGGCGCGTTATGCCGTCAACGGGTTCGTTTTCGTCGTTGAAAAATCTCACTTGAATATCTTCAATTACCCCTTCTGCCACAACGAGGGTAACGGTTCCATCTCGGCGAACTTCGGGCGCGCCCACCACTTGGGCGAGATCGAAACCCTGTTCGCGATACCAGTCGTTCAAGCGGATAATTCCAGCTTGGAAGCGGCGTAGGTTGAGAATTTCGCCGTATTGCTCGCCGAAGATGTCATCGACGACTTCTTGGGGCAAAACCGGTCCGCCTTCGCGTTCGGGAATGGTTTCGACAGCGACGCGCTCGAGGAGAGGGTTGGGTTCGACTTGGAAGGTAATGCGTACCCCCAAGGGCGTGTCTTCGGGGAGAACGGTGACGTTGGAAAAGAATCCCGTGGCAAAAATTTGGTTGACATCTTCTTGGAGAATGGTGCGCGTTGTCGGCCGTCCGGCGCGGGTGCTGATGACGCGGAAGATTTCTGCGATCAGTTCGGGGTTGTCGGTTCCGTCAACGGCGAGTTCGGCGACGAGGACTTGCGGCTCGGGGGCGGCTTCTTCTTCGGCTTGAGAAGGAGTAACCGGTTGTGGCGTTCTGAAAACAGGAGGTTGGGGTGCGGGTTGTTCTTGAATTTGAGGAGGGGGAGGGGGAACAGGAGAAGTGGGCTGCGGCGTTGTTGGGATTGGCCGTCGGGGGGCAGGGCGTTCTTCCGTTGGAGGAGGGAGAACGGGCTGCGGCACTCTTGGGACTGGCTGTTCTTCTGATTCAAACGGGGCAGGGGGCGGTTGATTTTGAGCCAGTTGGGGTTGGATGGTTGCCCACTGGGATAGGAGGGCGCTGCGATGTCGCCCGATACGCGCTTCGCGATCGCCTTCTGCTATGCTTTCAGTTGGAGTTGATTGGATGGAGAGCGCTTCGGATTCAACTTCTGTGGAATGTTCGGTTGGAATTGATTCGATGGAGAGTGCTTCGGATTCAACTCCTGCGGAATATTCGGTTGAAATTGATTCAACGGGAAGTGTTTGCGATTCTGCTGCCGTAAAATTTTCAGTCGAAATCGATTCGATGGGGGGCGTTTCGAGGGCGAGTTCTCCTGTCGGGGAAGAAATGGGTTCTCGTTGAATCTCGTCTATACTCAGAGGGGTTTTGTCGGCTTCAGCAAGCATTGCTTGACCGGGACTTGTGAAACAGGAATTAGAAGAGGCAAGCCGCTTTTCGTGAGGTTTGGTTAACCCTCGCCTTTCGCTTAGGGACTCACAAGCGCGTACGTTCTCAAAGACGAGTTTTTCTTGCTTGTTTTGTTCTTTATTTTGCCCATTTTTTGCTGCTCCCAAAAGGAGTTCTGAGGCTATCCCTTGCTCCGATGAGTCAAACTCAGCTCGAGCCGATTGAGAGAAACTTAAAGTCAGGCAAGACAGCAGACTTGTGGCGATCGCCACTAACAATCGCATATTTTTGATTTTGTTTAGCACGTCCACACACCACACTCGCTCGTATCGAATATTGTTTCGTTTGTTTGTTGTTTGTCGATCTCGGTTGTGTCACCTAGATTTGTGTCATAGTCGTTTCGACGCGCTGGAGAACTTGCTGATAAGCCGCTTCAATGTGACCCAAATCGCGACGAAATCGGTCTTTATCGAGAACTCTCGCTGTTGCATCTGCCTCGGTACTGTCCCACAGTCGGCAGGTATCGGGGCTGATTTCATCGGCGAGTCGGAGTTGGCGATCGCGGTCAAATCCAAACTCCAGTTTGAAGTCTACCAGGGTAATCCCCCCTTTGGAGAAAAATTTCTGTAAATGTTGATTAATACTCAAGGCGAGGTGTTGCAGTTGCTCGAGCTGTTGGGGAGTCACCAGCTCGAGCAATAGCAGGCGATCGCGCGTGAGCAACGGATCGCCGAGTTCGTCGTTTTTGAGGTAAAATTCGACCAGGGGACGCTCTAATGCTCGACCTTCGCTCAGTCCGGTTTGCCGACACAGGCTTCCGGCTGCGATGTTGCGAACCACGACTTCGACGGGGATAATCTCTACCGCCCGAATGTGCATTTTGTTGGCAGCCGGACAGTCAAGATAATGTGTGGCAATGCCCTGCTTTTCGAGAAATTTAAAGAGAATTTCAGAGATTCTACAGTTAATTTCCCCTTTCCCCTGAATTTGTCCCCGTTTTTGGGCGTTGAATGCCGTTGCATCGTCTTTGAAGTAGGCCAGAAGGATGTCGGGGGTGTCAGTGGGGTAGACAATCTTTGCTTTCCCTTCGTACAGTTTGGTGGCTTGGGACATAATAGTATAAGTTACGCGATCGCAAGTTAGATGGGAACCCAGTAAATTTTAGACTTTGGGGTTTTTCGCCATTAGACTTTTTGTTAGCCCAATAATGTTCCGCAAGCGGGACAAGTCCTTGGTTCTCTAGGGAATAATGAGATGTAGAAGGCAGTTTGGCTAACCCAATCGAATAATTTAGCACATCAGGAGGAAGAAGTGGCTAATTCTAGCGAACCCGACGAATTCAACGAACCCAACGAACCCAACGAACCCAGCAAACCGAATCGCTCAGAGCAAAATAATTTTCTTTATCCTAATTTCCCCTATCGGGGTTCGTTTACGCCGGAAAATTTAGTATTTAATGCTAATTTACAGGAATTTGCCCAGCGCGTAAACTTTCTCTGCAATTTAGAAACGTCTGGGAAAATTTCGTCTGAGGAGGCGTATCAAAAAATAAAGGAACTTTGGCATCAACTCAAGCAAAGTAAGAAAGAGTTGGGAATTGGGAATTAGTTATTGGCAATTGGGAATTGATCAACGGATGTCGTTTGTCGTGTGCCGCCAACGGATATTCAACGGATTACTGGGTGGATGCGCGCCAACGGATCAAGGGCGCGCTTTTGTGGATAAAGAGCGGCACGGTCAGCTTATTGGGAATTGGGAATTGGGAATTGGGGATTGTTTTTTTATTAGTTGACGTATCAATTACCCATCACCTATCACCCATTACCCATTACCAAGCACAAATGACAAATGACAAATGACAAATCATTTAGTTGTCATAACATGAACGCCATCCCAATCCTCCGGAGGCGGCGCGGCAAGGTACTGTTGAGCGCGTTGGAGGTGTAAAAGCGTTGCGCGATCGCTCGGACGTAACTGCTTTGCATCCCAAAAATATGCGATCGCACCCTGAAAGTCTCGCTCTAAATAGGCTTGTCTGCCGCAATGATATAAATGTAAAAACTTCTCTAATTCGGGCGCGATCGCGGCAGTTTTAAAATCGATCGCCTCATAAATCCCTACCGCCTGCATCTTCCCCTTCACTCGCGTTTTGTCCAGTTCTCGCACGAGCAGGCGATCGCGCTCTTCGCAGGCCATATAAGTAAATTCGCTCAATACAATATCACACCCATACTCCTTTGTCAAGCTCTCCAAGCGAGAACTCAGATTCACGCTATCCCCAATCGCCGTATAATCCATGCGCTTTTTCGATCCAATATTCCCCGAAACCACGTCCCCAGAACTAATCCCAATGCCAAAACGAATTTCGGGTTGATGAACCCTCCGTCCGCGACGATTAAACTCAACCAATCTGCGCCGCATATCCAACGCCGTTTTCACCGCCATCCAAGCATGATTGTCCAGCGATAAAGGCGCGCCAAACACCGCCATCAGCGCATCGCCAATAAACTTATCAAGGGTTCCCTGATGGTCGAACACCGCCTCCACCATTGTCTCAAAATACCGATTCAGCAACGCCACCACCTCCGTTGCCTCCAAATTTTCCGTCAGCGTGGTGTAACCCCGAATATCGGAAAATAAAATCGTGACATCCTTGCGTTCCCCCACCATTAAAGCATCCTCTCCCGAAGCCATCACCTGTTCTGCCACCCCAGGAGTCATATAGCGGTAGAGGGTCGATTTCATTCGCTTCTCGTTGCTAATATCCTCGAGTACCACCAAACCGCCCTGTACGTCCCCCTCCGAGCTGGTCAATGGATTCACTGTTACATTTAAACTGCGCTCGAGTTCTGTCACCTGCGCCTCTTCTAGAAACATCGAAAATTCGGTACCTCGTGGTTCTTCTCCCCAAGGGAGGTAAACCTCGCCGCGACGAAGGGCAAGAATATACGGATATTGCGGGGTTAATTTACCCCCAAGGCTAGAGGTCGGAATACTGCTGACGTATAAACCAATCTTGAGATCTTGTTCGGGAACATAATGTTTCGCCTTCGTCTTGAAACTATCCATCAAGCGCCATTGCAAATGGTCCACTGGCACCACATCCCAAACAAAACGGTCGGCGAGCTTAGATTCCCAAATGTTGCGGATGGTGCTATTGTGCAGTTGTTCTCGGGGCAATCCCAGCAATTCCAACGCCGCATCGTTAATCGTCACAATTTTCCCTTCTAAATCGGTGGAAATCACCGCATCGGAAAGACTAGCGAGAATATCCTTTTGATATTGCTTTTCCGTCAGCACCGTTTCAAACAGTTGGGCATTTTCCAGGGCCATTCCTGCCTGAATATTAAATGCCTGCATGAACTCCTCGTCGGAGGTGGTGAAACTTCCCTGATTTTTATTAATCAGTTGCGTTACCCCAATTAACTCGGTGGCGGAGTTAAAAACAGGCATACAGAGGATGCTGTGAGTGCGATAGCCGGTCTGTTTGTCGGTGGAGGGGTCGAAGCGCGGGTCTTCGTAGGCTTCGGGGATATTGAGCGTTCTGCCGGTGGAAGCGACATAGCCTGCGATACCGCGATTGGCTGGTATGCGAATTTCGAGCATGGTTCGACCGTCGGCTTTGGCAACTTTGGTCCACAGTTCGTTCTTTTCTTTGCTCAACAGAAAGAGAGTGCTGCGGTCGGCTTTCATCAAGCGGCGCGCCTGTTCCATCACCGATTGTAGCGTCGCTTCGAGGTCTAAGCTTTGACCGAGGCTGGAGGTGGCTTTGAGAAGGGCGGTTGCACCTCGTTGGTTGCGGGCGGCGATGTAAAAGGACTGACAGGTTTCGAGAATGATGCCCATCGACGCGGTAAAATCTTGGAAGCGCTGTTGGTCTTCTGGGGTGAAGGGGAGCCCATTGGTTTTATTGAGCAGTTGGACGACGGCAACGACGCGATCGCTACTGCTGAAGATGGGCATACACAACAGCGTTTTGGTGCGATCGCCCGGACGTTCGTCGATTTCCGGGTTGAAGCGGGGATCGCTGCACGCATCGGTAATATTTAAGCTTTCTCCCGTTGACGCAACGCAACCGAGAATGCCGACGTTGAGGGGAATGCGCAAATCTCGCCCTTCTCCAGCCTCGCCGCTGCCCACCTTAGACCACAACAATCCTTTATCGGTATCGACGAGGAAAATGGTCGCGCGTTCGGCTTGCAAAATTTGACCGATTTTGAGGGTCACGGCTTCCATGACCTGCTCGAGCATGGTTTCTAGGGTTTCGCTATCGATCATGTCCAGCGCTCTTAGAAATTGTTGGAATTCCGCTGTAATGAAGTCAAGCAGGCAAATAAATTCGCTCATCGAGAGGTCTTTGACTCGATGGACGAGAGCAGAGGTTCGGTCGAGTTGGGTCGCTTCGGTGAGGGTTGCGAGAATGCTCCCGGTGTTGGATAGGGTCATAAGGGATGTCGAGCCAGATGTCTGACGGGGAGACTGGGGGACGAGGGGACGGGGGGACTGGGAGACGGGGGGATCTCGAAGATACCCAATTTAGACGCGTCTTAGCTTACTTTATCGGGCGAAGTCAGGCTCTTTTGCCAAGAGTGCAAAAGGGATAGATTTCTACGCTTTCGCGCCAAGATTTGACGGGATTTCTCGTTTCCCTTGGGGGTCTACTAATTTAAGCCAGTTTGCCATTGCACCCGCGATCGCGCCCCCTTCCCCAGAAAATCTGCCACACCGAGAAACCGCTCGAGCTGAAGGCCGTGCAAATGAGGTGCAATCTACAATTGGTGACAAATCAACGGATACGGCGATCGCGAGCGTACCCTCGGTCAACCTGGAAAGTCGGCTCCTGATGATGCAAAATTTTAGGGGTTGACGGGGGAAAGTTGCTCTTGCTTCGGACGAGTTTATTCTCTAGACTTCAGTTTATCCGTTTGTCTGCTCCAACTCAAACCGTAATATTACTGAAGCACTCATTTGCACAAAAGAAAAGAGCGAGTGTTTTCTGGGGAAACCGCTTTCAGTGGAAGCGATTTCAAGCCGCCGAACGGAGGTGCCGAGCTGCGAGTAGAGGTCGATAATAATTTTGCAATTGTCGAGTTGCAGCGTCCCAACTCCAGCGTTCGGCTTCGAGGCGAGCGTTGGCGCGTAGGGTTTCCCGTTCGGCTTCTGCCGACAATAGGTTAGCGGTGGCCGCGATCGCGCCCCGGTCATCTGTGGGGTCGAACAAGTACCCATTCACCCCATCGGTTACAATATCGGGAATGCCGCCCGAACGCGCCGCTACGACCGGACACCCCGCCGCCATCGCCTCGAGCAGCACCAAACCCAGGGTTTCCGTGCGCGACGGGAACACAAACGCATCGGCTGAGGCAAAAGCGGTCGCCAATTCAACTCCTTGTAAATAGCCGACAAAATGGGTCGGAGTCCCGGCAAAATGCTGTTCTAAGGCTTGGCGATGGGGACCATTGCCCACAATCGCCAACCTCGCCCCCGGAATGGCTTCGAGAACGGGCTTAATTTGCTCGATCTCCTTTTCTGGGGAAACACGGCCTACATACAGGAGCAACGGGCTTTCTGGGTGTCCCTTGGACAAGCGAAACCGCATTTTACCGCAAGCCAGATCGGGCTGAAATAATTCGGTATCTACGCCGCGCTGCCATAAGTCCACCCGTTCGATGCCATGACTGCGCAACTCCTCGACCATTGCTGTGGAAGTGCAGAGATTGAGTTCGGCTTGGTTATGAACGGCTTTCAGCAATTCCCACAGGAATCCTTCTAGGGATCCAAAACCATAATGCTGTAAATACTGAGGGAGATGGGTATGGTAAGAGGCGACGAGGGGAATCTCCATCACCTTGGAGTAGTAAACGCCAGCTAAACCCAGAATAGCCGGATTGACAACGTGAATCAAATCGGGTTGAAATCGGTCTAACGCCTTGCGGATCGTCGGTCGCGGCAGAGCGACCTTCAATTCGGGATACATCGGCAGGGGAAAGGCAGATAATCCGTGAATTTTGGCTCCCTTGTACTCCTTGAGTCCTCCATCGGGACAAAACACAAGCACTTGGTCGCCATTGCGTTGGAGATGTTCGACGGTATGGCGCAATCGGGTTACAATGCCATCAATCTTCGGTAAAAAAGTTTCTGTAAATAGGGCGATTCTCATAGCTAGAGGGGATTAAACGAAGGCTCGCGGATAAAGATTAAGTTGATACAGCAAAACCATACCACCAAAATTAGCGATCGCGCGCCTGTTCCCCAGAAAAGCGATCTCCCCCGATTCCTTCTACCCCCAGCAACCCGGAAATGAAAATCCCGTTGTTTGTCGGATTGACGTTATTTGCGCTCCTGTTTCCCCAAGTTGCGATCGCTCAGAAAAATCCCAAATTTGCAGCTTGCGTTCTCGATACCGATCTGTTGGACGAACAAGGACAGCCTACCCGTCCCGGACTCGTCACCGCCTACACCTACTCCCAAAGTGAGATGACCCTTCCCAGTTTGTGGTGGGCGCAGGAGCAATTTGGAGAAGGCAAATTACTGGTCAATTGGATCGCTCATCTCCAAGAAAAACGGCTCGATTTAATTGTTAACTGGCAATTATGGTCGGTTCTCAGCTACGTCGAACGCTATAGCTTCGTCCATCGCTTTGGAACCGTCGCTCGGCAGTATGGCTATCAACTGAAAGTCTTTGACCAGCGCAGCGAATGCTTAGCGCTCTACACTTGTAACTTTGACGCGGCTGTTTCTCCCTGTTCCATTGAGCTGGATCCGACGACACGAGGTCGGTTTCGGCTATAGCATAGTTATGCAGCAAAATAAAGTCCTTTTTGTAAAGAAAAGTTAAATAAAATTCTATATCTGCATAGTCGCGTTGCGTTCTTTCTATGGTTAAAGTATCGCGGTTCATAACCGCCTATAGATTACGTAATTGATGAAAGCGCGCTCTTTAATGGTGTATCTACTGCACCAACTAACCTTATTAGGATTAAGGAGCAAAAAATAATGTCAAGTTCAACTTTTACCAAAAAATTATCCTTCGCGATGGGTGCATCGGCGCTGGCTGTGGGAGTTGCGATGGTTGCCCCCGCTCGAGCCACAACGCTGACTGGTTTTGATACAACCGGTGCTGACATGGCAGGAATGGAGGTGACGGTCAATTTCCAAGGTGGAGGTTCCGATACGCAAATTTGGTCCGCGACGGGAGTAACTTCGGGGGGTGCCTCGGGTACAGATTGGTCTCTGACTCAATCGGGCGATACTTTTAGCAATCCTTGGAGTTTTGACTACACGGGTTTGGGAAGTATTGTTTCTTTGATGATTAATGCCATTCCCGGAAACGCTGTTTTCGATATAGTCAACTCTCCAATTGTCACGCCCGATTCAGCGCTGGGCAAACCCTTCACCGTGCAAAACGGTCTTGCGCCGGATAGTTTTAATTATTCGGTTCCCATCGATATCTCCCAAGGCGATTTATTCGGAAAACTTTCTCTATTTTGGGATGATGGTTTTACCGCCAACAATCGCTTGAGCTTTGTTGCCGATACCGATAGCGGCACAACTGACGATCCGGTGACACCGAGGCCGACAACGCCCGAACCGACTGCAACGTTGAGTCTCTTGGCTTTGGGCGCTGTGGGCGCAACCGCGATGTTCCGTCGCCAACGGCGCAACGCTTAAATCGAAGAAGATAACGTTTTTCGTTTTTAGACCGTGTAATTCCCGGGACGCATGGTTTATCCTAAACGTTATCGACCAATGGGAAAGCCAATTGCGATCGCGGCAGAGTTGCTGCTTTCGCAATCGGCTTTCCCGTCCACAGTTGAACGCGCAGGGGAATTTCCCGGCTTTTAACGATAAACCCCCATGAATTCTGTGCCGGTATAATCGAACCAATGACAAATGACTGTCTTCCTTAACCTCGAAATTACCCAACTTTGAGTGAGGCATAAATTAAGAGCGGTAAAATAGTTGGGGCAAATATTGAGTACCGCAAACAAAAATGCCAATTAAACGTCGAGACTTTCTGATTTTTCTGGGTGCGAGCATGGGAACGGCGGCTTTGGGTTGCCGTCCGAGGTCAGGTCAAGAACTATCGAGTCCCTTCAGCCGAGCCAAAACCAACGCTAGGGGCTTGAATTTCGAGCCCGTGCAATTACCGATGCCCTTGGAAACAGATGCGATCGCGCCCGATCGACAAATCGCCGCCTATCAAACCTACGAAGTCATCGACGATCTCGTTCTTCCCGAAGGCTACACCTACCAAGTCATTGCTGCCTGGGGCGATCGCCTCGGCGATTCCCGCGTCGGCTACAACAACGACTATTTATCCTTTGTCGAAACCGCTCCCAACGAAGGCTACTTAACTATTAATTTCGAGTATATCAGCGGTCAAACATGGATGCAGACCTTTGAAACCGTCATCGGTCGCTCGCTGCCCTTTGCCCAACTCATCGCCGCAACCTCTCAAAATGGCGGCACAATTGATGCCTTTACCTTAGCCGAAAGCGACCCCCTCAAAGCTCAAATTACTGAAGTCGCCAAAGAAGCTTTAACCGACTTGGGAATGGGCGTAATGTCCTTGCGCCGCCTCGAAGATGGAACGTGGGAAAGAACCAATTCCCAAAGCGATCGCCGCATTACCGGCATTTCCGGCCTCGAAGACGGACGTTACCTCAAAACCACCGGACCTGCCGTCAGCATCTTTGAGAAGGCCAATAAGCAAGGTTACGACGACCAATTGGGCGATCGCGCGATCGGTACTTTCCAAAATTGCGCCGGCGGAACCACCCCCTGGGGAACGGTTTTCAGCGCCGAAGAAAACTTCCAAGACCAAGTTATCGAACCCGTCCTAGCCGACGGTTCCTCCTTCAACCCCTCCCAGTATCCCTTCGCCATCACCGACCGAGGAATTGCACGCTGCGGCAACGTCTTCGGCTTAGCTGGGAATAAATACGGTTGGATGGTGGAAGTTGACCCCAGCAACCCCGACGATTACGGTACCAAACATACTTGGTTGGGTCGCTATCGTCACGAAGCCGTCGGCATTTTCGCGGAATCGGGCAAAAAACTCGCCTTTTATTCGGGATGCGATCGCCGAGGCGGACATCTCTACAAGTTTGTCAGCAACGGAACGGTGAGCGACATTACAGACAAAGCCAACTCCCGCTTGCTCGAAGACGGAATGCTCTACGGCGCAAAATTCAACGCCGACGGCACGGGACAGTGGGTTCCCTTGACGACGAGTACCCCCATTGACCCCGTTTTGCCCAGCCAAGTTGAAGGGAATTTGGTTGTTTTGCCCAACGGCGATCGCCAACTCGGTGGCGTTGTCCCCTTCGACACCGACCAACAAGTTCTTACCTACAAGCAACAATTCTCAACATTAGGCGATCTTTACACCGGGAACGACCTGGAAAAACAAGGTGCCATTTTAATCGACGCTCACTTCGCTGCATCGGCTGCGGGAATTACCTGTACCGGCCGTCCCGAAGATACAGAAGTCGGTCCCGACGGAACCCTATATATCGCCTTTACCTCCGGTACCCCCAGCGACAGCGACGGCGGTCCCCACAAGGCAATTTTTAAAGGACCCAAGGGAGAAGAAGCTTACGAATTTGGTTGGATTTTTAAGCTGCAAGAAGACGACAGCGACCCGGCAGCGATGACTTTTCGCTGGGAAAGCTTTGCCGCAGGAGGCGAACCGGCAGATGGAGGAATGGGTTTTTCTAACCCCGATAACGTCGCGGTAGACAAAGAGGGAAATCTTTGGATGGTGACCGATATGTCCACCAGCAGCCACAACGAAGCCGTTCCCAGTCGAGTGAAAGACGGTCAAGTTCTCAATACCAAAGATAAGTTGGGTTTGTTTGGCAATAATTCGGTGTGGTATCTGCCGACTTCTGGTTCCAATGCGGGAAATGCTTATCCGTTTGCCATCGGTCCGATGGAAACAGAATGTACCGGCCCCTATTTTACCAATGATGGCGAAACTCTTTTTTTGGCAATACAGCATCCAGGAGAGCGCAACGGCATTCGCACTGATGGAGCAGTGGAAATCCGTGAATTTGCGATGCAAACTCCCGATGGTCAGGAGTTTATGCAGGAAAGAACCGTTCCTATTGGGTCTAATTGGCCTGGAAAAGGTGCAGGCGACGTTCCTAAACCGGCGGTTGTTGCAATTCGACTCAAGTCGGCGTAATCTTCTCTATAAGCCGAACAGCTTATTGATATAGCATTTTCGCTCTGAGACATGAAACTCGATCGCTGTTTTTTGACTTCGGTAAAATGCTCCAATACACCCTCAGTTCCGGCGTTTCCCGTTCCCTGTTCGCTTTTTCCAGGAACCTTGGTTTACATCCCATTCAGAAACGCTATATGCGATTTTTTTAGAAGTTGGGAGGAGAGGAGAGTTCTTGGGATGGGTAAATGAAGCACAACAGAAAATTCAAAGTAATTCAGGTACTTTTCTCCTTTCTGACTCTTGTTATATTTTTTACTTTACTATCGTGCAAAAATAATTATGATATTTTTTTTAACTACGATCTAACTCTTCAGTCCAATCAAAAAAGATTTTCGATCGATGAGAAAATTATAATGACAGCAACTATCGTTCCTAAAGAAGCTGATATTGTCAGGTTATATAAAGAGCGATCGAAATCGTTTGAGATTCTAGTACGTTCAACTGAAGGGGTTCAAGTAACTCCTAAAAATAAGTCGCACGTCTATTCACATAAAAGCGCAACAGATGAAGAGGGAATAGATTCTATTGAAATTAGTCCAGTCAATCCTTTTTCTATGAAAATAGTAGGTAGAATCAGGAGAAACAAGTCAGGAGGCATATTTTTCGATTTTGGAAAGTTTGGCTGTTTTTCAGCAGATGGTTTTGGCGATTTTTATATCTGGGGTCACTGGGAACCTGTCGATCCACATTGGAGCGATGCTCTTGAAGACTATACCAGTGGTGTAGATGTGACTATTCAATCATCAGAAACCAAAAATTGAGGTAAGGTAAAAAGAGGTGGAATTGGCAGATTTTTTACTAATTTAAGCATCAATTTTATATCAATCGAAATCCGCGATCTATAGCGTTTTCGCTCTAAAACGCAAACAATAAATAGCCCAGAATTCAAATTCACCGCAAGTAGGGACGTTCAATTGAACGTCCCTACCAATTGAACGTCCCTACGTTGAAACGGTTTACATCCCGTTCAGAAATGCTATAGCATTTTAATTAAAGTTGTAAAACCCTAGATTTAAGGAAAATTCATCAATTCACTAAGTCAGAATTAAAAAGGACTTGAAAAATGGTATGATTTGGAAATGCTACATACTTTCAATAATAATTCCTTAAAGTAGAGACGTTCCGTTGAATGTCCCTAAGCTGTTCGGCTTTTAAACTGCGTTGCCAAATTCTCCGCAAGGCAGCTATGCTGAGGGCAGAAGTAAATTCCGCTCTTTAAATGCGCCTCAGCTTACTTCCTCCCTTCTGACTATTTACTGAAATCCCCTGTAAGCCAGTAAGTTGTCATTTTTCCTCGACCGCGAACCGCGATTTCGCCGCGCTTTTCTAAGGCAAATTTTCCTTCCAAACGTTTATAGGTTTCGGCGGTGACTTGAATTCTTCCCGCCTCTCCCTGAGACTCCATACGAGATGCAACATTCACCGCATCTCCCCAGAGATCGTAGATAAATTTCTTCAACCCAATGGTTCCCGCTACAACTGAACCCGTATTAATCCCGATTCGTAGTTGTAAATCCTCGCCGCGCTGGGTCGAAAAATTACGGATGGAAGTCTGCATCGCTAGGGCCATGTGCGCGATCGCTTCGGCGTGGTCTGCTTTTGCCGTCGGCAGTCCCCCCACTACCATATAAGCATCGCCGATGGTTTTAATTTTTTCCAAATCGTACTTCTCAGCAAGCTTATCAAAGGCAGAGAATACGCCATTCAACAAATTCACCAATTCAATAGGCGACATTTTCGCCGAGAGGGGCGTAAAACCAACGATATCTGCAAACAAAATCGTCACCTCATCAAACTGTTGAGCGATCGCGCCGGTAGTTTGCTTCAACTGCTCGGCGATACTGCGGGGCAAAATATTCAACAGTAAACTTTCGGACTGTTGCTTAGCAATGCGCAAAGCCGCTTCCGCGTTCTTGCGCTTCGTCTCAGCTTCGGCACGAGCAAACCCAATAGCCACCATCTCGCTAACCAACACCAGCAAATGAATATTTTCAGGAGTCCAATGTTGAGTCGAACGCACCGTTTCCAAACCGATACATCCCACCACCTTTCCCAAATACAACATCGGCACGCGAATCAAAGATCGAACCGACTGGCGCTCGAACTCCTCCCGTTCGGCTGCCGCTTCGGGGGGCAAATCCGCCACGAGGGGGACTTGAACTGTCCTACCCTGCAAAAGCGGCGTGTAGAGCCATTCATAGGGCGCGATCGGCACACTTTGCAGCTCGTCCTTAAACGACTGAATCCCCACAGCACACCACTCGTGGGTGTTGGTCAAACGGCTTTGGTCGTCAGAGTAACGCAAAACGTAACTGCGATCCGCCTTGGTATGCCGTGCAACTGCCGCAAGAGCAAAGCTAGTAGCCGCATCCGGAGCGCGATCGATAAACGCTCTGCTAATCTGACTGAGCAGGCGATCGCTTTCAGCTCGATTCTGCATTGCTTGCTCTGCCTGCTTGCGATGAGTCACATCCTTATTCGTCCCCGTCATGCGCAACGGCAGCCCGGTTTCATCGCGCTCGAAAACCTTCCCGTGAGACAAAATCCACCGCCATTCCCCCGATTTTGCCCTCATGCGAAACTCTTCTTGAAACAGGGACGTTTCACCTTTAAGATGATTGTCGAGTGCGGCTCGAATGCGCGGCAAATCCTCCGGGTGAACCAGTTGCTCGGAAAACGCCCCACTCTCATCTAACTCCTCAGCCTCGTAATCCAAAATCTTCTTCCACTGCGGACTGAGATAGAGTTCGTCAGTGGCAATATTCCAATCCCAAATCCCCAATGCGCTCCCTTCGAGGGCCAACTGCAAGCGCTCCTCGCCAATGCGCAACGCCTCTTCAGTTTGCTTGCGACTGGTGATATCGCGCGCCACCAAAATCGCAGTATTATCCGTCATCGGCGAAATCGTTTCTGCCAACCAGACCTCCATCCCATTAATAGGCAAACTGTACTCAATATCAATGGTTTGACCTGTGGAGAGACTTTGAGAAATGCTATTGAAAATTAAATCGGCTTGTTCTTGAGGCAAATCCTCGTGCAATCTTCTTCCCAATATCGCCTCGGGAGGTTTATACCAATTCGGGGAATTCGTTGATGCAACCTTCAAACAAACCCCCGAAATATCCCTCACCAAAACTACATCGGTCATCGCTGCAAACAACGCCCGCATTTCCGCTTCCGATTTCTTCTGTTGCAACACCGTTCCCAACTGCGCTGCCACTGCTGTCACCAACTGACTCATGCGTTCGTCTTGGGGGCGAGATTCCACCGTAAAGAAGACGAGAACGGCTAAAATGGGCGTTCCCCCAGAGTAAGACAAAACATCCTCTTGCACGCCAGCCGCTAACCGCTCTGGGGCCGAGCGCCAGTCAACTTGGCTGAGTTGACCGTCTCCTGCTACCGTAATGGGAACCCCAAAGCAAGAGCCCAAGCCACTTTTTTGAGCCAATTCCAGCCTCAAGAATGGATCGTCTGCCTTGGAAAAATCGTACAGCCATTGAGGTTGGCGTTCTTGCCATACTTTTCCCACCAGCCCCCCATCGGGAGCGAAGGAAAGAGCCGAGCTGTATTGACGGAAGTGGTCGAGGGCTTCTGAAAGGGCGGGGTCGAGACCGTAACGCGAGCGATACCAACTTTGATTGCACTCGAGAGCGGTTCCGTCAGCCGTGGGTACCCAAGCTTCGCCGTAAATCCAGCCTGTGGTTTGGCCGACTTGGTTTAAGGTGACTTCTAAGGCGTTGTTAAAGTCGGGGGCGGCGCTAATGGCTTGACCGATTTCCAGGAGCAGTTCTACTTCTTCTTCGGCTTGCTTGCGCGCCGTGATGTCGCGGGCGACGAGAATCGCTGTGGTTTCGGATAGGGGGGAGATTTTGGCCGAAAGCCACATGGGGCGGTTGTCGATTAATAAACTGTATTCGAGGGTTTGTGTTTGTTGGGTGGAGAGAGCTTGTTGAATGGCATCGAGTTGGAGTTGGGCGGCGGCTGGGGGAAGATGTTGGTGCAGGATTGTTTCGCGGTTGTCTCCTTCTGGGGGAGCTGATAGCGCGCGGTGGCAGGCGACCATTTTGAGGCAGTTGCCGCGTTCGTCGTAAACGCCGATGGTGTCGTCCATTGCGCTGAAGAGACCGCGCAGCTCGGCTTCGGTTTGCTTTTGCTGCATGACTTTTCCCAGTTGGGTGGCGACTGAGGAGATGAGCTCTGCGAGGCGTTCGTTTTCTTGGGTGGAGTCTCGGGCGGCGGACTCGAGCAGGAAGAAGACGAGGACGGCTAGAACTCGTCCGGGTTCGTACCGGTTGGGGGCGATGATGGGCGGGACGACAATGGGGACCCCCAGGACTGACTTGAGACCGCAGGTTCGCGCGAGGGGGTTGCGCAAGAAGAGGTCGTCGGAGGCGGCGGAAATGGTTTCGAGGTATTCGGGTTCTCCTGCGATCCAAACTCTGCCGACGATGCCGTCGTTGGGTTTTCTTTTGAGGACTTGACTGCCTTGGCGGAAGCGCGCGATCGCTGCCTTTTGCCCTTCGTCGAGTTCGGTTTCGTTGTAGTACCAACTGCCCGAGCATTCGAGGAGGGTACCGTCGGCGGTTGGCAGCCAAGCTTCGCCATAACTCCAACCGCTCACCTGACCCACTTGTTCGAGGGCGACGGTTAAGGCGGTGTCGAAGTCGGGCGCGCTGCTAATGGTTTGGGTGACGGTGAGGAGCAGTTGCGTTTCTTCTTCGGCGCGTTGTCGTTCTTTGATTTCTTGTTGCAGTCGGGCATTTTGTTCGCTGAGTTGTTGGGCGAGCGATCGCAAGTTGAGTTGATTTTGAATGCGCGCGAGGACTTCTTCCATCTGAAAGGGTTTGGACACATAATCTGCCCCGCCGACACTAAAAGCTTTGACCTTATCGAGGGCATCGTTGAGGGCGCTGATAAAAATGACGGGAATGTCGCGGGTTCGTTCGTCGGCTTTGAGTTGTTGGCAGACTTCATAGCCGTCTAAACCGGGCATCATGATGTCGAGCAGAATTAGGGCTGGCGGTTTGGCGCGGGCGGCTTGTAGGGCAATGGCTCCGTCGGTTACGCTGCGCACTTTATAACCGTGTTGGGTTAACATCCCGTCTAGTAAGCGGAGGTTGACGGGGTTATCGTCAACGGCGATAATATCTGTTCTGGGTTTGTCTGCTCGACCTTGCATCTTCGCGCTCTCGGTCATTAGTAAATCGTATTCAGATATCGGGTCTATTGTCTGTCGGTGGGGTTGCTCTCTGCTCGGAACGCCTTTTTTCTTGCCTCCAAATTGAGTTTTGCAAATTAAATCCTTGACTGATTTGCGACCGACTTAATACCGCCGAACGCGAAAGAAGAATCTGTAGCTGTAGCCCTACGGAGGGGGATTTCACGCTGAGTTTTCAACCGAACTCGCGATTCCACAAGCTGCCGGTCAGATGCAATGGTTGTGGTGCGCTCGCTGTTACCGTTAGTCTGGTTGGGTTTCCCTTGCCGCCCCTATTTAACTGCGCCGAAATCGCGATCGCTACGCGATCGAAGTACGACCGAAGCGCGCTTTGTCCAAAGCGGATCGTAGCAAAAAGATTGCAACTTGTCTTCGGCTCCAAATGGCGTTTTGCCAGATCGAACTATAACTATAGCAGGCGACCGGGCCGTCAGGAGCACGAAGTCACTTGTTTTTGACCTGAATTCGGTTGGGTTAGTAATTGCGCGCTCAATCGTCGGAAACACTGAAATCCAAGTTGACTTGCCCTCTCTAATCTCCGAACTTTCGGGGTGGGTCGCCTCGATCTTTTGGATTATAACGCTGTTGTGCTGCTTCTCTCTCCCCCCATTTGCACTCCTTCACTTTCTATTGCTGCCTGTTTTTCTAGGAGTGGGGGGTAAAACCCCCGCCTTCTTAACCCTTATACCAGAAAAGAGTGCAGTGGGATGGACTTACCCATACTTCACATTCTGCAACTCAATTCTCCTGCCTTTTGGGAGAAGCGTAAATTTTCTCGATAGTCTACCGGACAGTCAATCACCGCCGGTACCCCTTGTTCGAGTGCTGTCTTTAAGGTGGGAATTAAATCGTCAACAGACTCGACGCGATACCCTTTCAGTCCCATGCTTTCGGCAAATCTCACAAAGTTCGGGTTCGTAAAGTCACAAAAACTGGTGTTGCCAAATTGACTGATTTGCTTCCATTCAATCAACCCATAACCGCTGTCATTAAAAATCAGGGTGACAAAGGGCGTACCGACGCGCAGGGCGGTTTCCAACTCCTGACAGTTCATTAAAAATCCACCGTCTCCCGTCACCGCAACGACTTTGCGATCGGGATGAACTAATTTCGCTGCTAGGGCCCCGGGAATTGCAATTCCCATCGCCGCAAACCCATTAGAAATGAGACAAGTATTGGGGCGATCGCAATGATATTGCCGCGCCATCCACATTTTGTGCGCCCCCACGTCGGAAATCACGATATCCTCCGGTCCCATCACCTGGCGCAAATCGTAGATGATTTTCTGAGGTTTAATGGGAAATGCCTCATCATCGGCATAGCGCTCGTACTCTTCGCGAATTTCAACGCGCAGTTCGATGGCGTGGGGTTGCGGTTTGCCTTGACGGTCTGCCCGTTTCGTAATTTCGTTGAGGGAGTCGGAAATGTCGCCAACCACTTCAACTGCCGGGATATAACTACTATCGATTTCGGCGGGAGTCGCCCCAATGTGGACAATTTGAATTGTTCCTTGGGGATTCCATTTTTTCGGGGAAAATTCAATTAAATCGTACCCCACTGCAATAACGACATCTGCTTCTTCAAAGGCACAAGTTACGTGATCCCGCTGTTGCAATCCGACCGTCCATAGCGAAAGAGGGTGGGTATAAGGGATAACTCCTTTCCCCATAAACGTATTCACAACCGGAATATTTAATTTAGTCGCAAATTCTGTCAACTCTTCGCTCGCTGCGGCTCGAATTGCCCCATTTCCTACTAAAATAATTGGGTTTTTGGCTTTAGAAATAATCTCGGCAGCCGTATTGCAACTGCGAAAAGAAGCATAGCTTTTGTCGCGTCGATCTTTAACCAATGTTTTTCCTAAAACGGGCATTGCAGCAATATTTTCGGGTACGTCAATGTGAACGGCTCCCGGTTTTTCGGTCTGGGCGATTTTAAAGGCTTTGCGAATAATTTCGGACGTATTGCTAGGGCGAACAATTTGAGCATTCCACTTGGTCACGGGCGCAAACATTGCCACTAAGTCTAAATATTGATGGGATTCGATGTGCATCCGATCGGTTCCCACTTGACCGGTAATGGCGACAAGAGGCGCGCCATCTAAGTTTGCGTCAGCCACTCCTGTCATCAAGTTGGTTGCCCCCGGTCCCAATGTCGATAAACAGACACCTGCTTTTCCTGTCAAGCGTCCGTAGACATCCGCCATGAAAGCGGCCCCTTGTTCGTGACGGGTCGTAATGAATTGAATCGAGGAGTTTTTTAAGGCTTCGAGAACGTGGAGATTCTCTTCTCCTGGAAGTCCAAATACATATTCGACTTCTTCATTTTCTAAGCATTGAACCAGGAGGTCAGCCGTGTTAATTTCGCCCATATTTTGTGTACCAGAGGATTATTTTGTGTTGCAGATTAACAAGTTTTGCGAATGTCTGCCTTCATTGACAGAAGACAATACATTTGTCAGAGATTACACCCAAAAAGAACTATTTTATCCAAACCGTTTTGATATTAACAAATTCGTAAAGGCCCTGACGACCTAATTCTCTCCCATAGCCGGAGCGCTTGATACCGCCAAAAGGTAGACGCGGATCGGATTTGACTAAGCCATTGATAAAGACGGCACCGGCTTCGATTTCTTCGACGAGGCGATCGCGTTCTCCCTCCTTCTGCGTCCAGGCACTAGCCCCGAGGCCGAAACAAGTGGCGTTGGCTAGTTCAATGGCTTCGTCAAGGGTTTTGATGCGAAACAGCAGTGCCACCGGCCCGAAAAATTCCTCGCTAAATCCTGGGGAATCTATGGGAATGTCTTTGATAATCGTGGGCGGATAATAGTTTCCCGGACGGCTGAGGGGTTGTCCGCCTAATACCACTTTCGCGCCCATTTTTGCAGTTTTTTGGACTTGTTGGTGGAGTTCTTCGAGGATGTCGGGGGTGGCGAGGGGGCCGATGTCGGTGCTGTCTGCGGCGGGATCGCCCACTTTGAGTGCTTTAAACTGTTCGACCAATTTTTCCTCGAAGGCATCGGCAATGCTATCGGCGAGGATAAAGCGTTTGGCGGCGATGCAAGACTGTCCGTTATTGAGCATTCTTGCGGTGGTGGCGGTGGCAGCGGCGGCATCGAGATCGGCGCTGTCGAGGACGATGAAGGGATCGCTTCCGCCGAGTTCGAGGACGGTTTTTTTGATTTGTCGGCCGGCGGCGGCGGCTAAACTGGCTCCTGCGGGTTCGCTTCCGGTGAGGGTGGCGGCTTTGACGCGATTGTCGTTAATGATGGCTTCGACGCGATCGCTTCCCACTAAGAGGGTTTGGAAGGCACCGTCGGGGAATCCCGCTTCTCGCAGGATATCTTCGATGGCTAAAGCGCATTGGGGGACGTTGGAGGCGTGTTTGAGCAGTCCCACATTCCCTGCCATCAATGCGGGTGCGGCGAAGCGAAAGACTTGCCAAAAGGGGAAGTTCCAGGGCATGACGGCTAAAATGATGCCCAGGGGTTGATAGCGCAGGAAGCTGGTGGCATCGCTTTCGACGGGGACATCGGCGAGGAAGGTGGGGGCGTTTTGGGCATAGAAGCGACACACCCAGGCGCATTTTTCCACTTCTGCGATCGCGCTTTTAATGGGTTTGCCCATTTCTAGGGTCATGAGTTTGCCGTAGGCGAGGCGATCGCGTTCTAAAATGGCGGCGGCGGCGTTTAACCATTCCCCTCGCTGGGAGAGGGGGAGGTGACGATATTCCTCGAAGGTGCTTTGTCCGAGGGCGAGTTTTTCTTCCACTTCGCCCGGGCTGAGTGGGGGAAACGTTTTCGCCGTTTCTCCGGTGGCTGGGTTGATTGTTGCGATCGCCATATTTTCTTCCCCCTCAATCGACTGTATTCCTTCTGTCTTAAGTCTAGTCTGCTGGGTCGGGGGGCGAAGATCGATTTGATACGATCCTTAACAGTTATTTTTTTTCTCTCGTTTGCGCGCGATCGGAATACCCGTTGCAGTATATTTGAACTAAATTTTCAGTCAAATTCCAGGTCAAAATCCACGTTCAACACCTGCTCGATTTTGCGAATGATTTCCTCTGTGGCGGGCGATCGCAAATCTTCGGCTTCCAATTGATACCAATACGAACGACTGATCCCGCAATCTCGACAGATTTGGGACAAGGAGCGATCGTCTTTTGCTCGAGCTGCTTTAATCCGTTTGCCTAACTCCGGGAAATTACGTACAACTTCCACCGTTCGCTTAACTTGCACCGCATTCAGGGTAAACTTCCAAATTCCGATTTTAGTATGAATTGTCTGCAAAGGCTTGACATGTGTTTGCAGACAATGGACAATTTATGGTACGAGAAGACCAGTTGCTACAGCTTTCTCCACTTGAAAAAACTCAATAGAACTATTGAATTAGTAATCTAAAGGAATTTAGCCATGTCCCAACAAGAGCGACGACTAAACCACGAACAACTGTCTGATTGTACCTCTCGCCTTTGGACAATCCGCTCATTTCTATCTGTTCTGCATAGTGCGCTTTTATACGACCAGCAGGAACTTGCCGACATTAATCATGAAATGCTCTACGATGATGTTCTCAAGAACGTGATGGAGGAACTGCTAGACATTATTTGTACAGTAGACGAGGTAGAAAATGCCTTGAGCCTAGAGTTTAAACGAAAATATTCTACGACGAACTAAGATACGTCGGGAGCGCTTTATTGAATGTTGCCCTCTCCCAAATTTGGGAGAGGGACGAGTGAAACTGCTCCCTGTACATCGAAATTAATCGATCCTCCATCGCATTCTCGCGCTATTTCCTTCTTAGCTGTTACTAACCCTTAGTTTATCGATTTTGTCAAGGGCTTCTTGAACTTTTTGTCTCTCAATGGAACCTTCGTCTCGAATGCCTAAAGCTTTGCGCGCTGCTTGGAGTTGGCGATAAATGGACCATTGCGCTAGCCAGCCTAACTCGTCGGCGGGAGGGCGATCGCGCGAGGTAAAATCAAGTTTGTACTCGGCGTTGCGATAGCTGGGATGACTGCGTTCGTAGCGTTTGACTTCGAGGTAGTAAGGAAAGAGGGACGCGATCGCGAAGGGATTAATTCTGCGGCAAAAATGGCGATAGGCGATACGGCTCGAGCTGGGAAAGGGAGCATAATGTTGAGTGACAAACCAGTCCATATGCTTCAATGCTTCCCCCATTGCATCGCCCATAACCGAAGTCCCAAAGACAATGGCGTTGCACGTTTTGTCAAATAGATTTTCGACCAGTACGGCGTTGTACTCGGCATAACACACGCGATCGCGATCGCCTCGGGGCGACCAAGGCAGTTCGCCATTGGCTGCTATGATGAGATGGGCGAGGTCGTGGGACGGGTCGGTGCCGATGGAGCTTTGATTTTCAATGACCGTTTCGTTGCAAGCGAAACGCTGTCGGTTGGGGCTCCAGTAAAAACTCAACCGTCTGAGGGGAGAAGCGACGGCAAGATTATTATTGGGAGAAGATGAAGTTAAGGCAGCGTTAGTCATTTCAGTTACCCGTTACCCGTCATACAACTATTCCTAAAATATAAGTGAGAAATTAGAGATTTGAAATTGCGCTTAATGGGAAATAGAAGCCCAAACCACAGCCTGTCCCTAAAACTTACATCCCTTTTGCCCTCTGCCTTTAACTTTCTTTAGACTGAGCGTAGCCGAAGTCTGCCCTCTGCCTTCTGCCTTTCCCCTCGCCCTTCTGCTTTCACATTTTTAAGCAAACTTGAGACTATAAATACATGGTACACTCTAGAATTAGCTTTTTATTAGCGGTGGCGTAGGGTTGAATGAGAAGCGCTTCTTGGAAGGCCGCGATCGCACTCGAGTAATTGCCCAAAGCCGCCTGACACAAGCCCAACCCGTGCCACGCCCCAAAATGTACGGGATTCAGTCGGATCGCCTCTTCGCAATCCGATCGCGACTTTTCGTACTCGTGCTGCATATAATATAAAACCGCTCGACGATTCCACGCCTCGGCAAAATCGGGTTGAGTTTGAATTGTTGTGGTGAGGAGGGTTTCAGCTTCGGTCGCCTTGCCCGTTTCCAGAAAGATTTGAGCGCGTCGCAGCAGTTCGAGACCCAAATCGCCCTTTTGAGCGAACCAAATGCGCCACAGCGTTTCTGTCGCCCGTTGGCGCACGGACTCATCTTCGTTTTTGAGGTCTTTTAAGCAGCGAGCAGAGACTTCATCCATACAAAATCAGAGGTTATTTTAGATTAAGGCGCGCCTCGGTCCTCCCGATACGCGCGCGAGCGACCTGTAGAAAACTGCTCCTATGTTTCCTTATCCGTTTCCACGTCTGGCACAACATCGGGACGTTCCGCATTTTCCCAACCGGGGGGACGCTTAGAATTGTACCAAGCGATGGAGCCAATGGTTACGGCTGCGATGAATCCGACGACGTAAACTGCTGTAAAAGCGAAGGGAAATTGACCGCCTGCTGCGGCTGATGCTTCCATTAAAATTTGCATTTTGAGCGCTCCTTGTTCCAATCGATAGACTGTCCCAATCTAGTTTACGGCAGAACTGGCACCAATGCTATTTTCTAGACTTATTTTGTCTTCTCTTGGGAGTTAGTTTGACAACGGGATCGAGTTCAATTTGCAAACCTTGAAATCATTTGAGAGAGGACAGAGAAGATGACTCGAGAGCAGGAATTGGAGCGGCTTCTCGAAGAGGCAAACAGCGAACAGACCGAAGGCGATCGCTTTTGGGAACTGGTTGCGATCGCGCTCCCAAGGACGTTTCATAAAACATCCCTACACGAGGCTGTTGCCCAAAATCCCCACGCGCCGCCAGATTTGCTCAAAAAACTGAGTCAGAGCGAAGATTCAGCAGTGCGGCAAAGGGTTACTGCTAATCCTAATACGCCAGTTAAGATTTTGTGGAAGTTAGGTGCTGAATTCCCCCAACAATTACTCGATAATCTCGTCTTTCCCCTATTGTTTCTAGAAACTCCCGATCTTATCTGTAAAATTCCGACTGCTACTTTATTGCGCTTATTTGAGCTAGAAACGCTGCCCGATTATTTATGCCAAAAGTTATTAATTTACGGCGAACTCGATACTCGCCTCGCGATTGCTGAAAATATCAAGACATCCGCTCGTATTCTCCAACAGTTAGCTAAGGATAGCGACTCTAGCGTTTGCTCGGCTGTTAGCTGCACGCTACTAGAAAAGTCAGGAAAATACGAAGATGCACTTACTGCTTACAATATAGCGCTCGCAATTAAACCCGACTATTCTTGGGCTTGGCTTGGTCGAGGAAAGATGCTGGGCAAGCTAGGAAAATATGAAGATGCACTTGTCTCTTGTGACAAAGCACTCAATATTACTCGTAAATATCGTGAGGCTTGGTTGGGTCGGGGTTGGGTTCTGGGAAAGTTAGGGAAATGCCAAGGCGCGATCGTCTCTTACAACAAAGTACTTGATATCGCGCCTAACTGCTCTGAGGCGTGGTTGGGTCGAGGAAATATGCTACAGAAGTTAGGAAAATATGAAGATGCGATTGCTTCTTACGACAAAGCGCTTGAGATTCAACCCAACGATTATCGGGCTTGGAATAACCGAGGCTGCACGTTAGAAAAGTTCGAGAAATATGAAGACGCACTTGCCTCTTACGACAAAGCAATCGATATTGCTCCTCAACATCATAAGGCTTGGTTAGTTCGGGTAAATGTATTGAAAAAGTTAGGAAAATATGAAGATGCGATCGCTTCTTATGACAAAGCACTCGATATTCAACCTAACGACTCTCCGGCTTGGTATAGTCGAGGTGTTACTCTAGAGAAGTTAGAGAAATACGAAGAGGCACTCGTTTCTTACAACAAAGCACTCAACATCGCTCCTGAATATCACGAGGCGTGGTTGGGTCGAGGAAATATACTAGAGAAGTTAGGAAAATACGAAGACGCACTTGCCTCTTATGACAAAGCGCTCAATCTTCAACCCGAGCGTTTTTGGTCTTGGTTTGCTCGAGGCAATGTTCTCGATAAGTTAGGGAAATATGAAGATGCAATTAACTCTTACGATAAAGCACTCGATATTCGGCCTAATGATTCTCAGACTTGGTTTGCTCGAGGCAATGTTTTCAATAAGTTGGATAAATATAAAGATGCAATTAACTCTTACGATAAAGCGCTCGATATTCAACCTAATGATTCTCAGGCTTGGAATAACCGAGGCATGGCGCTCCATAAGTTAGGGAAACACGAAGATGCACTTGTCTCCTATTACAAAGCGATTGAGATTCAACATGACTACTATGAGGCTTGGAATAACCGAGGGATTGCGTTCTATCAGTTAGGCAGATACGAAGATGCACTCATTTGCTACCATAAAGCACTCGCTATTCACTCCGATTATTCTTTGGCTTGGAATAACCGAGGTCTTGCACTCTATCAGTTAGGCAGATACGAAAATGCACTTGCCTCTTACGATGACGCACTTGATATTAATCCTAATTATTCTTTGGCTTGGAATAATCGAGGCTGGGCGTTGGAGAAACTCAAGCGCCGCGATGAGGCTCTTGACTCCTACAATCAAGCAATTCAGTTCGACCCCAACAATCAAACTGCTATTAATAACCGCAGGGATTTACTAAGGAGTACACCCACAATCCCAACTTGTGAAGAAATTATCGAATTCTTCGGGAGCGCGCTCTCAAAGCTTTTTAGCTGACACCTAAAAATCGCTTCTCTAGTGTAGGGCAGTTAGGTTGTAGAGAAAGAGGGAAGTAGCCGCCAAAGGAAGGAATCAAAAAGCTCTTGGGAGTCTTGCCGCGTTTCGACCCCAAGAGCTTTCTGGCTCACTATTCCTCACACACAACTTTATTATTGCGGGTGTCTGGAGGGATGTGTATCGAAGGGTGACAGTTTTAGAAGTGTCAGCGACGGGTACGGTTTTCTCGCCGGTGGCTGTCTTCTTGTTAAAGATGGTCTGTCCATCAGTTATTGGAAATTCCCTTAACAAGCCGACGCAACGCTGTTACAGCTCGAGCGAATGAGGGGCGCGAATTTTCAGCAGCGTAAGACATACCGGTCACGAAGCGATCGTATTCATCCTCATAAACTGAATCGTCTTCCAAGCATTGCAGCATTCGTTGCAAACGCTCTGTCGGTAAGATTTTTGAAAGATCGAGACCTCGCTTCGCGTCTTCGTCGAGAAGCTTAACAACTAGGGGTGTAAAGTTTTCAGATGCCACAATCTCATCTTCCAAAGCGGTTAGGTCGTATAAGTGACGAATAAGCGTTGGGTCGTCCCCTTCCTGACCGCGCTGTCGAGATAGCACTCGCCAAGTCAAAGCGCTGAGTTTATCGGCGGCGGTTTCGATAGGAGAGACACAGGCAATTAGGGGAACTTCAGGGGGATGTTTATTCGCTTTGGCAATGAAAGATTGCAATGACCTCTCCTCAACTGGCAAAGCAGGGGATTTAAATGTGACCTCTAGCTTAATATGATGACGCAGTGATGTTGCAGGCTCGAAGTTTTGTTGATAAATAATTTGACAGTCGAAAAAGCGTCCTTGGTTATGGCTATGAATATTAGCATCATCGATCGACCATTCAGAACTCCCCGTGCGGACTGCATCAACCCATTGCGTGCGGTAGCTTCTGCGTTGATTTCGGTTAACTCCCGTTGGTGGTAGAATGACCTTAAAGTCGAGGTCTTCCGAGAAGCGCTCGATCGCATTGAAGCCTTTGGATAAACTGGTTCCGCCACAAAATGCAAGCCGAACAGGGAGAGGATCGACGGTTATGAGTGCGGCAATAATTCGCATAGCATACCAGTCTTTCTCAACGAAGGAAGCATCGACACCGAGATCGGCAGCAATGAGTTGAACTAAATCTAGGTCAAGAAATGCGTTCAAAGTTGATATATTTTCCGTCGTAACCAATCTTGCGAGAAATGCGTCCTTTGACTCCTATGACTCGTCCGGTTGGAATTTGGGTTGTCTTACCTTCGTTGTAGGTGCGATCGTAACTGGAAGGAACCACTTCTACCTGAAGTTTTCTGAGAGCTTCGGTTGCTAGCTCGCGTAACCCTTTGCGGGGTACGATTCGATTTGACAATGGCGATATGGCGGCTTTGGCATAAAGACCGTAGCCAATTTTGACGATTGTTCCTTTTTCGACCAATCGGCGCAGACTCCGACCGACACGAGCATAATTTGCCAAATCTTTGAAGTCTCTACGCATAAAAACTGAGTCCTGACTGCACAAGACTCGGCGCTCGATTTTGGATTCGAGAGTTTTTGGCTTATACATCGCAATCTCTCTGAATTAATTGGGAAGTGTTTCTAAAATACACGACTTTCAGTTTACAAAAAACAGGGTCAATTTCTATTTCCCTTCACCCTCGAAGATGCACTCAACCCAGACTACTTACCCGATTGAGGAGGTTGCCGATAGCCGTAGAAGTCAATTCGGTATTCTGCAATCTTAACCCCGGTTTGCGCTTCTATCTTGGCAATTAACTCGGCGGGCAATTCTACGTTAACATCAATGATTTGATTGGTGTCGAGACAGTTAACATGGCTGTGTGCGTCGCTGATATTGCCATACAGCCGACCGTCACAGCGTTCGACACATTCGATAATTCCTTGACCCGATAGGGCTTCTAGATTCTGGTACACTGAGGTATGACCGATGTCCTTGCCTTGCTGGTTGAGGCGATCGTAAATCTCTCGCGCCGACAAGTGGTCTTGCGCTTGCCACAGCAACTCTAGAATGTAGCGGCGCTGCCGACTGACTCGCATTCCTAACGTTTGACACCGATCGAGGGCATCTTCTAGGGAACGAATGGGCTTGGGCGCGATTTCTTTGTGTTGCATGGGTCGAACCAAAATGCAAGGGCTAATACATAATCATTACCACTTTAGCTTGGAATTGCTGAATTTGCCATTGGTTATTAGTCATTAGTCATTAGTCATTAGTCATTAGTCCTTTGTCATTGGTTGTATGTAATGCTCGTGCAAGTTGAAGATTGGTCGCAATATTTGGGCGAACCTTTTACGTATTATCCGAAGCTGGCGAAACTGTTTGGGGGCGCGATCGCGGCGATTTTTTGGGGCTATTTATACGCGCAGCAGACCGATGCACCTCAAGAGTGGGTTGGGGCGACGGTTCGCGATATTGAAGCGGCGACGGGGCTTTCCGCGCGCGAACAGGAGTTAGCCCGCAAGCAATTACGCGATCGCGGTCTCCTCCAAGAACGGTTGACCCCTGCTAATGATTCTACCCTCGAATTTGCCTTAGACCGAGATTCTTTCCAGAAAAAGTTAGAAGTGTTTGGACGACTGGTGTTTTCTGCAACCTCCAAGTCGCCGCCAGAAGCATCGCAAACTCCCGCCAAATCGACCGAGACGGATCCGCATTTTCCCGTCACTCGTTCCCTCATTGCGACTCGAGTCATTCCCAATTATCGCTTTGAAGGTCCGTGGCAATCGGAGGAACAATTAGAGGGGTTTCAAACGGTTTTATTCGATTACGCGATCGCCCAAGGGTTTCAGTATCCTGGAGGATGGGTTTTTAATCAAATCGACCGCCTCTCGAAGGGGTTAAAATCTCTCTATTGGGAAGAGTTTCTCCAACAACGTCCCTTGGGTTCCACTCAAAAACCCAAGCGCGATTGGGAAGTCGAACCGGGCGTTCCCTACCCCGCTTTTGAGGAGGAACGCATTCAGTATTACGTTCACAAAGGCGAACCCTTAGAAGCAGCAGTGGCGAGGGCGCGGACCGATTTAAGGAATCCGGTTGTCGGCCAGGATTTGTGGGATGGGTTTTTGCGGCGTTGCGATCGCCTCGCCGACCAAGCATTGAAAGCTAAAGAGTTGGGCGTAGCTTCCCCTTATCTCCCCCCTTCTTTTACCGCAAAACCCCTTGTTTCTAAGGAAGAAGTGGCGCGGAAATTGGCGGCAGTTACCACACGACCTGCCTTGAATTCCTCAGCAGAAGTACCCAAATCTCCCGACTCTTCTTCAGAAGAAGAAAGCTCCGATTTACCGGGCGAGATTCCCTCGTTAGAATCGATGCAAACTCTCTATAATAGCCCTCTCAGCCGCACTTTGGCAGAAGCTCAAATCGCCCAACATCCAGAATGGGGTTACGCTATTGTTGAGGGGCGCGTTGTCGATTTGTTTCCGTTTTGATGGGGTGGTTGGGAGATTTTTTTAAATTTGGGGCTTGATTTTTTCCAACCTTTTGAGGCACTATATTAAATAATGGGAATAGTGACTGTTTCAAAATTAACAAAACTATTCCCATTATCATATAGACTATCACAAAGCGACCGCCAAAAGCAAGACCCAAATTCTCTAATTTTTCAACCCCCTCTCCTTATAAAAAATGCAACAACTCGGACAAATAGACGCATTAGGAAAAGAACGTCCTCCCCTCAAAGAAGCCAAACGGAAAAAATTGAGCCAACGCCACAAACAACTAGAACGAGAACGAGGATACGAACAACTCCTGCACCTATGCGACTTAGGAGAATACGACGCAGCCCAACACCTCGCCCAAAAACATCCCAACTGGGAATACGAGATAATAGAAGGGGAAGTTGTCGAAGTTTTGCAAGAAGGATAACATTAATGAGCGTTAAAATTTTACTCAACTCAGAGTGCCTCCATAACTTAGAACTTTCTCCCGTTACAGAGAAGCTAGAAAAATGGCAAGTTGACGGGAATCTTACCGACTACGAACAGCAAATTAGTTTCAATATCGAATATCCCAGAGAAGAGAACGATCCGCGCGAACTTTCGGAAATTTCAGAAGTCCGTTTGTGGTTTATACGCCTCGACGCTTGTTATCCTTGGTTTCTCTATTTACTCGATGGGAAGTCGGGGGAATCCTATCGTTATATCGCTATGCTCGTTCCCCACCAATTTAGCCGTTCCGAGGGCATTCAGTACAATCCAGAGGCCCTCGAAATTTTTGTTATGAATAAAATGTTTGTCCTGGGAAATTGGTTAAAGCAACAGGGAGTTTCAACGCCGACAAAACTGAAGGCGATCGCGCAAACATTAGGATACGAACTCGAAGACGATTTCTTTGCAATGCTTGGCTTATAGCACTTCCAGGGTTTTTAAGAAAACAAAGCCTAATTTAGGCAATCTTTTTTGAAGTCGAGATCGAAATATCTCATCTCTCTTCAAAACCTTCAGAATCTTTCGCAATAACGCGCGGCGACTTTCAGCAGTTCCAAAAAGATAAATGGTTTTAAAAATCTTAGAGTTATCCGCCGGTTCGCTCGCCTGCCATTTTGGACTCAGTTGATGCCGATGTTCGTTGAAAAACTTGTCGTATACTCTGTATTCGGGAACAAATAGTCTGAATTCAGTATATTCGACCAGTCTTTCTCGGATAAGTTTTGTAAAAACGCAGAAAGATTGTAGAGAAATTGTGTCGATTAAATGCTGAATGAGCGTTTCCAAGAAAGAACTGGAAATGAGACTCAGTAAAGCAAGAGCGGGCGTAAAGCTGTGCATTAAAGCGATTGAATTCAGACCTATTCCAACCGCAAGTTCTGCTGCAAAGCTCTTGCCAAATCGATGTAGGTTAGAGCTATTTTCATATTTTTTTGCCAATTGAGGGTGAAATTTTGCTGGCGTTTTGTGTAATAATTGCTCTAGAGAAGAAGCAATCGGACCGGCACCAAACAAACCGCCAATCGTCCAATGGCTACAGCACCCACTTGCTTTTTCAAAGGCATTTTCCAAAGCTTGAAGGGTGCGATCGATTTTTTGTTGTAAGTCTTCTAAACTAGCGATGGACGACAGGGGTTGGTCGAGTTCTTTGCTCAGTTGGAAAAGATGTAAAGAGCTGAGAAAAGTGCTAAAATAGTCAAGCCCGCGCTGTCGTACCTCGATCGCTCTGCGAGCAACTAAAACGGCTCCAGGTAAAGGGGAAAAAGCTTGTAAAGGCATAAGTAAGCGGGAATTGTGCAACTTGCGTCACAGCATTAAAACAGCGAAGACAAAGACAGCGCTTCGTAAAACTTGCGTTGAAATGTAGGGTCATTGCATTATAATGTCCGTACTACCGAGTCAAAGCAAGGCGATCGCCGTTGAAAGCCGCTTTTTCTGTTTTCAGTATTTTTAGCGGCATTTTTGTCTCCATTGTCAGCATATCGCGGATTTTAAACCTTGACTAGAGACAATTAAGTATTTTTATTGAGTAAATGCGCAATATTACTGATGACAGGACTGCGCGATTGTGCTTAATCGAGACTCCAACTCCACTGTCAATTGCTCGATTCTCTCCTCCGAGCTCAACTGAGGGCGCGCTGTTTTGGCAACTCGAAGCAATTGCCCAGCCAAACTTTGAGAGGGTGCGCTTTGGAATACATTTAAACTTTGAAGTCCATTTTGTTGTAAGGAATTTCCCCAGTGTCGAAACGAACGCAATGAAGAACGAACTCCTCGTGCATAGCGAGGATAAGAATCAAGGCGCGATGCAAGATAATTTGGGCGATATTTCAATTTTACAGAATAACACCAATCGCGCCATTTAAATTCTAAAATTTTGGGACTGGTGACAATAGGAATCCACGGAACTCTCAAAGTGTCGGCAACAATTGCACCGTGCATTGCTTCAGCTAGCAAAACTTCAGTTTGGTCAATTGCCGATAAAACTCGTTCTACCGACCAACGGGGATCGATATACGAAAAACCAATTTCTTCGCAAATTTTTTGCCAAGTTTCTCCTGCTTGAATAGCGCGCTCAATGTGGGGCATAAAGGAAAAGGAAGTAGATTTTTTTGCTGTTGGCTGAAATAATCGTCTCGCTAAAATTGCTCCATCCGCGACAGCTAATTCTTGTGGAAGTCCCAGCATTTGAGCTGAAAGCGGTCCTCGAACGCAATGAATTTTCCAGGAGCCGGGAATTACCGTTAAAGGCTTTTCGTAACCCACTCCCGTACTAAAAACAATCGCCTTTTTTGCCTTGGGAATGCGGCGGGGAAGTGCATTATTTAATAGCGTTCCAAAACCGATAAAGCGAGTTGTTTCATCGTCGTCGAAGTAATTGGGAAGGAGTTGCGGCCACAACCAAGTATTGAGGCGATCGCCAAAATTTTCAACTCCGTCGGGACGTTTATAGTAAAATAGTTTCATGGTGTAGAATTTTTATTTAGGTTGTAAAACTTTTAGCTTTGGAAGAATGGAAGAAGTACTCCCGGTGCGTCAGACAAAAGAGATAGAGAACCCGCATCAGCGCTTCTACAAACCGGTTAGCGAACTAAGACAGGAAGAATTTACTCCTTTGAAGGACAAGCCAGGAATTACTAAAAGTTGGTAGTATTCGACCGCTGTTTGCATTTGGGAGCGGAAATACTATAGATTCAACTTATCGAGAAATTCCACTAGCCAAAATACCCAAAATCTTATTGACATCTTTAAGATAATACTCGTTCAGCTCCACACTTAAAACGCTGTCTTCTAATTTAAGAAACTGCCAAACGCTGCCCGTTGTCACCGCACCATAAATTAATTTTGGCTTATTTGTTGTCTCCAATTCGTTAAAGATTTGGGCGGCAACCATTTCTGCCGCACACTGACCCAAACCCGCATTAATATTTTCTTTTTTTGCCTCTACAATGATAATGATAGGGGCAGCGATCGTTAAAACTTCAGAAGATTCGGTAATTAAAAAATCGCAAATCCCGTTCAATCCCCTACTCGAGTCTACATTAAACTCAACGCCAGAAAATAAACTAATTTTTTCTTGAAACTGTCGGCGTAAATCAATGAGAATGGGAGCAACGATCAGTTCGGAACGCGCTTTTTCGCTGTTGCTGCCTAATGCGATCGGTAGGTTATAATCGATCGCGTCTGCAAGTACGGGACTCGCCGGTCGTTCGGGAACAGTCGCGAAAATATCGCGTTTTTTGAGAATTGTCAAGCCTAACTCTCGTTTTGCTTTGGCTAGACTAAATTCGCGCTCTTGACATGGGATACTGACTCCATTGACCAATCGCTAGCGGTGGGCGATCGCCTCATTTCAACCTTATCTCAAAACGATTTTCCAGGGCGAACGATGGGACTCGAACCCACGAATGGTGGAACCACAATCCACTGCCTTAACCTCTTGGCTACGCTCGCCATATTCACCTTGCAGTATATCATTATATCACCCCATTGTGTTTGGGGGAAGGCGTTGGAGCTATAAATTGATATACTAAAACCAAAAAGAAGATGAAAGCTTCTCAAATTGCGATCGCGTTGGGAGGAGGTACCCTCGCCGCAGTTGCAGCAGCAATGGCACTCACCAACCCGAGTCCCGACGACTACGAAAGTTTCGCCGTTGAATATCTAACCCAATACCTTAAAGAAAACGCCTGTAAAAAACTTCCCCCCGAACTCGGCGGACTCGGCCAACAGTGGTGTCAAGCGGTGGGAGGAACCGTCGTCGATACCGGACGGCCTCAACTGCAACAGCTAATTGGCAACGAAACCCAACGCAGCAACTTCATCCTCTTCAGCGTCTATCGCACTCGCCTCGCCGTCGGTCCCCTTCCCCCCTACGAATTTGAAACCTTGGGCATCCTACAACAATTCTATACCTACCGCAGCGAAGAGGCGATTTGATTTGTCGTTAGTCATTGGTCATTGGTCGTTAGTCATTAGTCATTGGTCATTGGTCGTTAGCTATACCACTCGCTTATACAAAGGACAAAGGACGAAGGACAAAGGACAAAAAACATTTTTAATTTTCAATTTTTAATTGTTACCGATACCCCGCCGCCTGTAACGAAAACAACTGCTGATAGCGCCCTTTATGTCGCAACAATTCCTCATGAGTTCCCTGTTCGAGAATCTCTCCCCCCTCCAACACAATAATCCAATCCGCCATGCGCACCGTAGAAAAGCGATGGGAAATCAAAAACACCATTTGCCGTTCTGTCAACTGAGATAAACGCGAAAAAATCTCCGCTTCCGCCTCTGCATCCATCGCCGCTGTCGGTTCGTCTAACACCAAAATATCCGCATCTTCGCGCATAAACGCGCGCGAAAGGGCAACTTTTTGCCACTGTCCCCCCGACAATTCCACCCCCGACTTAAACCAACGTCCCAACTGCGTCGAAAAACCTTCAGGCATTGTATCAATAAACGGTTTCGCCATTCCCTTCCTCGCTGCCGTTTCCCACCGCGCCCCATCTTCGAGGCGAACCACATCGCCAACGCCAATATTTTCCCCCACGGTAAATTGATAGCGCACGAAATCTTGGAAAATAACGCTGAGGCGCTGATGTAACACTTGAATATCCCATTTTTGCAAGTCTAATCCATCGAGGAGAATGCGTCCCCGAGCGGGTTCGTAAAGGCGACTGACGAGTTTAATTAAAGTGGTTTTTCCCGAACCGTTTTTCCCAACAAGGGCTAGTTTTCCCCCCGGTTTGAGGTGAAACGAGACGCAGTTGAGAGCTAAATTATTGCTGCCGGGATAGGCAAAAGAAACGTTTTCAAAACGCAGTCCATCGCCGGGACTCAATCCTTGTGTTGCCCCTCCTTCCGATTCGACAATTTCTTGTTCTAAATATTCGTACAAATTAGACATATATAAATTATCTTCATACATCCCGCCGATATTGGCTAACAAACTAGAAAAAGTGGACTGTCCTTGACGAAAAACCATCAAATATAAAGTCATATCTCCGAGAGAAATTCGTCCTTCGATGGCTTCAATGGCAATCCAAATATAGGCGAGATAAAAAGTTGCCGTCCCTAGCAAACTGAGTAGATATCCCCAAAAGCCGCGACGGAGGGTAAGATTGCGATCTTCGCGATAGAAGCGGCGGAAAATATTGCGATAGCGCGAGAGAAATAAGGAACCGAGTTGGTAGAGTTTGACTTCCTTGGCAAAATCCTCTCGCGCCATGAGAATTTCGAGATAGCTTTGCTGTCGGGTTTCTGGGGAACGCCAGCGAAAGAGGCGAAAGGCTTGTCCGGCATAGCGCGTTTCGGCGATGAAGGGGGGGACGGCGGCGACGGCGAGGGCAATGGCGGCTAAGATGGAGAATTTGAGGAGTAGGGCGCTGTAGGAAATGACGGCGAGGCTATCTTGTGCCAGTTGAAAGGTGCGGGTGATGAAGGAAAGGGGACGATGGGAGGCTTCTCGTCTGGCGCGGGTGAGTTTGTCGTAAAATTCTGAGTCTTCAAAGTGGGTTAAGTCGAGGGAGAGGGCTTTTTCGAGGATGAGGATGTGGACTTTTTGGCCGAGGAGGACGCGCAGGAGGGACTGGGAGACGGTTAAACCGCGCTGTACGGCGGCGAGGAGGATGACGAGGATGGCTTCGACGGTGACATAGGTTAGCGCTAGGGTGCGTCCTGCTCCCGATTGACTGGCGGCGACGACGGCATCTATGATGAGTTTGCCCATGTAGGCGATCGCGGCCGGTAACAACCCTCCTGCTAGGCTTAGAATGGCGAGAACCAGGGTGAGAAGGCGACTGGTGCGCCAAACTAAGGTGAGGGCGCGCGGACTATAGCGGAATACGGCGAGGGAAAATGTCGGGCGTTTCATCTTTATTAAACTAACACGCTTTTTAATTGAGAATTGATTCGAGCCTTTTTGCTTAAATTTAAAATAATCCAGAAGCTCATTTGAATGATGATGAAAGTTATCCAAATCGATAAATTTGGAGACATTGAAACCCTTAAAGTGTCTGAATGGGAAACTCCCAATCCCAAGGTCGGCGAAGTTCGGATTCGGGTCGATGCGGCTGCTATTAATCCTGTTGACTATAAAGTGCGGCAAGGTCGATTTGGGGGAGATTTACCGATGGTACTGGGTCAGGATTTAGCTGGAGTTGTGGATAAAATTGGAGAGGGAGTAAACGATTTCCATGTTGGAGATGAAGTTTGTGCTTATCTCGGCGGTTCTAAAAGTAACGGCGCTTATGCGGAATATGTTTGCGTTCCCGTTAGTTTTATCTGTCGCAAACCGTCGCGCCTTTCTTTTATCCAAGGGGCGGCTATTCCGCTGGTTGGTTTGACGGCTTACGAGTCGGTTGTTGGGAAGGCAAATGTTCGCGCTGGCGAGGCTGTTTTTATTGCTGGAGGGACGGGAGGAGCGGGCTCGATGGCGATTCAATTGTGTCGCTATCTTGGGGCAGAACCGATTATTACGACGGCGGGGAGCGATGGCGGAGTAAACTATTTGGTGGAAGAATTGGGGGTTTCGCCCGAGTGTATTATCCGCTATCGGGGGCGATCGCGATCGCAGTTACAAACCCAAGTTCAAAGTTGTAACGACAACCAACCTATCAATGTTGCTTTCGATTTTGTCGGAGGCGAGATGAAACAACTGTGTTGTCGCGTCATTGGGTTTGGCGGACGGGTGGTTTCAATTGTGGAAGAACCTGACGATTTTAAGCTCGATTTGTTTAACGGTCGAGAAAGTCCTATGTTTGCGCGATCGGCAACGTTTCACTTTGAATTTTTGGCGGCAAAGGCTTTATTCGGCGAGTCTAAAGATTGGGTGATTTACCGCCAACAACTGGAGGATTTGATGCAATTGATAGAAACCGGGCAAATTCAAGCGATCGCGACAACTGAAATTGGTTCTTTTTCAGAAGAATCGTTTCGTCAAGCCCACGCAATGCTCGAACAAGGAAGCGTTCGAGGTAAACTGGTGGTTTCGCGATCGCTTCCTTAATCTTCGGGATTTCAGATTCCCAAACTTTGAGTCATTCCTTGCCCGTCCCTCAAATTGGTAAATTCTTCTATTCTTCCATTCTTCTATTCTTCCGAAGCCAGAGTTTTACAACCTAAATCAAAATACTATAGCATTTCTGAACGGGATGTAAACCGTTTCAACGTAGGGACGTTAATTGAACGTCCCTACAAATTGAACGTCCCGGAGAGAGCGCGCGGTGGATTTGAATTCTGGGCCATTTATTGTTTACGTTTCGTTTAAAAACGCTATATAGTTACTGAAATCCCAAGAGTCGAAACAATGCGGTTAAAATCGAAATGCTCAACGCGGCAAAGAGAAGGACAGCTAAAGTTAAGCCGCCTAAAAGTAACCCGAGAAATACCCACTCAGTCCGCTGACGGCTTTGGGGCGGTTGTAAGTCCAAATGGGTTTCGAGTAACTCAATATTTTTGACATTGGCTTTCCACCCGGCATCGAAAAGATCGCCCACTAGGGGAATTGTTCCCACGAAAGCTTCTAAAATAATATTGCCTGTCATTCGCGACAAAACTTCTTTCGACGCTCCCATCCGCGCCGCTTTTACGACAATATATCCCGAAAAAATGGCTCCCAGATAATCTCCGACGGCTGGAAGTAAGCCCAAAATCGGATCCAAACCGATCCTGTAGCGGGTGCCGGGAATGGGAATCGCGCTATCGAGAAGATAGCTCATCGATCGCAGTTGTTCGAGCTTTTGCTCTTGGCGAGTTTTAGACTGAATCATCGGTCTTCTGGTATACTTCATTTAGCAAACAACACAGTTGGGCAGTTAGTTCTCTCCTAACGTTCCCCCTTCCCACTTCATTGCTATATCCTTCATAATGGCAGGTGTTGCATAGGAAATGGGAATGCTAGAGCTTTATCAATTTGAACTATCGCAGTATTCGGAAAAAGTACGACTGATCCTGGACTACAAGGGATTGGACTATCGCAAAGTCGAAGTTACCCCCGGCGTGGGACAGGTTGAGTTAATGCGCCAAGCGGGACAGCGGCAAGTTCCGGTGCTGAAGGATGGGGGTGTCTTTATCGGAGATTCTACCGAAATTGCCCTTTATTTGGAGCGGAAATATCCAGAAAGACCTATAATTCCCACGGATCCCAAACAGCGGGGTTTGTGCTTGATGATGGAGGAGTGGGCTGACGAGTCGATTGGGGGGAAGGGACGCAAGGCGTTTATCGGCGCGTTTAACAAAAATCAAAACTTCCGTACTTCCCTGTTGCCCAACGGTACGCCGGACTTCTTTAAAACCATTGTTGGGGCTATTCCTGGCGACGTTCTCGATGTTTTGGGCTCGGGAGTCGGTTTCGGCGGCGATGCGGTGAAACAGGCAATTACCGCCCTCCGACAGGATTTGGATGCGCTGTGTTTGATTTTGCAGGAGAGTCCTTATTTGGTGGGGGATACGCCGACTTTAGCCGATTTAACGGTGGCGGCTTTAAGTATTATCCTCAAGTTTCCCGATGGGCCGTATTTGGATATTCCTGAAGGATTAAAGGGGAAAGGAATTCCCGGCTTGGCGGATAGTAGCACGTATGAACCGTTCTTTGAGTGGCGCGATCGCGTTTATACCGCCTTCCGCAAGCCGCTAATCGTGGGAGGAGGAACGGCTAGCGCGCCAACGAACATTGAAATTGAGTAAGCGGTTCGACTTTTGATGAGATATTTTTGACGGGGGAGGAGGAAGTAAGATGACTTGTTTTACGGTTGCCTCTCCCCCTGTTTTTTTATCTTTTTCCTTTGTTCAAATATTTCTTTTTACGGCTGAATTGAATAAGATTAAAAGCACTTAGGAGTAAGAGGTAATGTTATTAGAACTTAAGCAAATCGAAGTACCGCCAGGAGAACGGGTTTTATTGTACGATGTCAGTTGGTCGGAGTTTGAAAATATTTTAGAAGAGTTGGGAGAACATCGGTCTTCTCGAATTGCTTGCGATGGAGAAATTTTGGAAATTGCGGTTCCTTTACTTAAGTACGAGAGAGACAAGGAACAAATAAGCGATTTTGTCAAGGCGCTTTTAGAAGAAATAGAAGTTGATTTTTGGTGTTTGGGCTCGACGACGTTTAAAAATTCAGAAGCCTTTCAAGGAATCGAACCGGACAACTGCTTTTATATCAAAAATGAGGCATTAATTCGAGGAAAAAAGAGGATCGATTTAACCGTCGATCCGCCGCCCGACCTCGCTTTGGAAATTGATGTTACTTCCCGAACGCATACCGATATTTATCAAGCATTAGGAGTGCCGGAACTATGGCGTTTTGATAGAGGAAAATTACAAATCAATGTGTTGCAAAATAACGAGTACGTTGAAGTGGGAAGAAGTGTTATCTTCCCCAACTTTCCTTTAAAAGAAGCGATTCCTCAGTATCTCGAAAAATGCGAGCGAGAAGGAAGAAACAAAACGATGAAAGCTTTTCGGGAGTGGGTGAGGGAGAGAGAAAAGAACGGGGAGAAATAAAGACGCGATCGCGCCTATCGATCGCCGCCAAACTTAGGAGTTAAATGCGATGTTATTGGAACTCAAACAAATTAAGATTCCGCCCGGAGAACGGGTTTTATTGTACGATGTCAGTTGGTCGGAGTTTGAAAAGATTTTAGAAGAGTTGGGAGAACATCGGGCTTCGAGAGTTGCTTACAATAAGGGAGTTTTAGAAATTGTGGTTCCTCTACCCAAACACGAAACGAGCAAAGTTCTTGTTAGCAATTTCCTTGAAGCGCTTTTAGAAGAGCTGGAGATCGATTTTTGGTGTTTGGGTTCGACGACGTTTAAGAATCCAGAAATGTTTAAAGGAATCGAACCAGACAACTGTTTCTATATCAACAATGAAGCGTTAATCAGAGGGAAAGATAGAATCGATTTGACGGTCGATCCGCCCCCAGACCTCGCTTTAGAGATCGATGTTACTTCTCGAACCCACCCCGATATTTATCAAACTTTGAAGGTGCCGGAGTTGTGGCGTTTTGAAGGGGGGGAGTTGCAAATTAATGTGTTACAAAATACCGAGTATGTTGAAGCAGAAACAAGTCCAAATTTTCCTGGCTTTCCTTTGAAAGAGGCAATTCCTCGATATCTGGAACAATGCAAACGGGAAGGGAGAAATAAAACGATGAAAGCCTTTCGGGAGTGGGTACGAAGTTAACAAAAGATGTTATCTTGGAGTAGCCCGCAAACGCAGACCCAGTGCTTGCACGACTCTGAAAACCGCAGTCAATTCTAGATTTCCTTCGCTCGATAACGCTTTATAAAGACTGTCGCGCCCAAGCCCGGTTTCATGGGTAATGTGCGTCATTCCGGGCGAGCGAGCAATATCTCTTAATGCAGCTACCACTAGCGCCGGATCGCCATCTTCAAGTGCTGCTTCGAGATAAGCAGCCATATCTTCTTTGGTTTCCAGATGCTCGGCTGCATCCCAGGGATAGGTTTGAATGTTGCTCATGAAACTCTCCTAAAATTCTTGTGCTAAATTCAATGCTGTGGAGATATCCCGATTTTGGGTACGTTTGTCCCCTCCTGCAAGTAAGATAATCAAAGTATCCCCACGTTGTAGAAAATACACTCGATAGCCCGGACCATAGTTAATACGCAGTTCTGAAACACCTTTTCCCACGGATTTCACGTCGCCAGGGTTGCCCATCGACAGGCGACGAAGGCGAATGTCAATCCGTGCCTTTGCTTGGCGATCGCGCAGGGAGTCAAACCATCGGGAATAGGTTTCAGTCTGGCGAATTTCAGTCATGCCTTATAAAGCCGTACCCTTTAAAATAAACCTATGAGCCTACGAGCAAGATTGCCTCAAAACTAACTTCGCATTAATAAGTCTATTCACTCATCTGACAATTGGCAACTGGCGGCAGAGTAGCTTACCTACAGATGGAACGGAAATTAAACGAATGATCGATGACAATATTCCCCTCGGTTCAGTCACCCAAGGTTCTCTTTCTCAAGGGTTAGAAGTGCGCTTGCACGCCGATGTTTCTGTTGAAGATATGCGCGTTGGCAAATTTATGGTGGTTCAAGGAACGCGATCGCGGTTTTTCTGTCTCCTTACCGATGTTACCCTGGGAACGGCGAGCAACCGCATTCTCACTAACCCTCCCGAACCGGGCGACGATTTTTTACGGGAAGTTTTGGCGGGAAATGGAACCTTTGGTACAATTAACATCTCCCCCATGTTAATGTTTACCCCCACGAGCGAAACGTTTAACGGGAATGGGCCCCAAACCAACGGCGATACCTCCCTGGGGTCGATGGAAGTCCAAAGCAGCGCCGATCTCGAACTCCTTCCCGTTAAAACCATTCCCAGTCATTTTAGCCAAGTGTACGATGCTAGCGAAGGCGATTTTCGCGCCGTCTTTGGTTGGGAAGACGACCCTACGCGCAATAATTTCGCCATCGGTCAACCCCTTGACATGGACGTTGCCGTGTGCATTAACCTCGATCGCTTTATCGAACGCAGTAACGGCATTTTTGGCAAATCGGGAACGGGAAAATCTTTCCTCACGCGCCTCCTGATTTCGGGCATCATTCGCAAACAAGCTGCCGTCAATCTGATGTTCGATATGCACTCGGAATACGGGTGGGAAGCCATGCGCGAAGGCAAGGACGTGAGTACGGTTAAAGGACTGCGCCAATTGTTCCCCGGACAAGTTGAAATTTATACCCTCGACCCCGAATCGACCAAACGGCGAGGGGTTCGAGATGCCCAAGAACTTTATCTCAGTTACGATCAAATCGAAATTGAAGATTTGCGCCTCGTCGGACACGAACTCAATTTGTCCGAAGCGAGTATTGATAATGCCAACATTCTTGCCTCAGAATTCGGCAAATCTTGGATCGTTCAACTGTTGAATATGGGGAACGAAGAAATCCGAATGTTTTGCGAGGAAAAACAAGGTCATACTGGCGCAATTATGGCCTTGCAGCGCAAATTAATGCGCCTCGATAGTCTTAAGTATATGCGCAGTGCGTGTCCCCACAACTACATCGAGCGAATTTTACAATCTTTGGATGCGGGCAAGCACGTGGTGGTGGAATTTGGGTCTCAATCTAATATGCTGTCCTATATGCTGGCGACGAACATGATGACGCGCCGCATTCACAAAAGTTATGTGAAAAAGGCCGATGAGTTTTTGCGGACTAAAAATCCCCAAGACCGCCCGCAGCCGCTGGTGATTACCATTGAAGAAGCGCACCGCTTTCTCGACTCTAGCATTGTCCACCAAACCATTTTTGGAACGATCGCGCGGGAGATGCGAAAATACTTCGTAACGCTGCTGATTGTCGATCAACGTCCGTCGGGCATCGATAATGAGGTTATGTCGCAGGTGGGGACGCGCATCACTTGTTTGTTAAACGACGAAAAAGATATCGATGCGATTTTTACTGGCGTGTCGGGGGGACAAAACTTGCGATCGGTTTTGGCTAAACTCGACTCCAAACAGCAGGCGTTAATTCTCGGTCACGCCGTCCCCATGCCCGTGGTAGTGCGCACTCGACCTTATGATAGTCGATATTACGAGGAAATTGGCGCGATCGCTTGGGAAGAAAAATCCGACGAAGAGGTCTTCGCGGCGGCTCAAAAGGCCAAAGCCGATCTAGGATTTTAAGTAACATTTTTTTTAAATGGTGCAAAACCTATGTTAAATTCTCGTTTCTTGACTGTTCTCCTCGCTGGGGTATTGCTTTCTCCGACTGCGGGCTGCAATTTGATTAACTCGTTTACGGGCGGTGGTGGAGAAGAGGAACCTGTAGTGGAACCCGTTCCCGCCGACCCTGCTGCCGCCGACCCTGCTGCTGCCGACCCTGCCGCTGCCGACCCTGCTGCCGAAGCACCCCAAGCGGCGATTCCCGAGTCGGTTACGCCGTTTAGGGATGCGGTGAATAGCGCCACCAGCGCCGCCCAATTGACGCAAACTGCCCAAACGCCGGAAGAGTGGCAAGCGGTAGCTACTGAGTGGCAAACGGCTATTGGGCTGATGCAGGCGGTTCCTGAAGGGGATCCGAATTATGCCGTCGCCCAGGAGAAGGCGGTGGAGTATCAGACGAATTTGGAGTACGCCCAACAAAACGCTCAAGGTTAAAGGCAAAGGTGAATTTTTGGCGGTCGGCCGTCAGCCGTCAGTTTGAAACCAATCGATCTTCCCTAACCCCCCCTTGAAAAAGGGGGAACCGCTTAATAAGCAGGGCGTTTTCATTTTCAAATTTTACTCCCAAAGAAAAGGGGGAAACTTTTTAAAAAAATTCTCCTTTTTTCACTTTTAAAATTAGAGCGCAGATGCAACTTTTAAGTCTACGTCATTTCCGTGTTTTTTAATGCTAAAACTTACCCGGTCGCTGATTTGGTAAGAATAACAGCCATCCGGCTACCGATTTTGATTCTTTAAAACAAAAAGACTTAATGTTTTTAAGCCCCGTTCATATTCTCAATTACCAACAACTGCTCCCAGCGATTTTCGCTCCCATTCTTTTCCCTGAGTTATTGAAAGAAAGCCAAAAATTCGGTAAAGATTCATTACGAGAGTTACTAAAAGTGAGAAATTGGCTGCTGCTGACTCATTTTTAAATCTTGACCTATCTTCTTTGAAAATCACATCTTTGACCCCAGAAGTGTTGAATGATAGAAATCTTTTGCAGAAAAATGCTCCCAATCTGGTAAGCTGGGAGCGTGAATTTCAAAAATAACTAACTATGATTGTATCGAACTTCCCAGAAATTGTCAAAAAACACCTGAGTCATCTGCCCCAAGATGATTATCCCGTCCTCA
>JAXHVQ010000119.1:0-18713 GCA_034189065.1 Cyanobacteriota bacterium | reverse complement strand
GCTCATCGGGCGATCGCGCATTCCCGGAACCAATTTAAACGAAATCTTTCAACCCCTCGGTGGCGGCGGACATTCCCAAGCCGCTTCTGCTACATTGCGCGATGTAAAAACAGAGAATGCGATCGCCCAATGGCTCGACCAATTCGCCGCCCAAATTCCCCCACCCCTAACAGCGCGAGACTTAATGTCGTCCCCCGCACGCACAATTCGTCCCGACACCGCGATCGGCGAAGCCCAACGCATCCTCCTGCGCTACGGACATTCGGGCCTCTGTGTCGTCAATGAAAACGATAAATTAGTCGGGGTGATTTCTCGCAGAGATATCGATATTGCCCTCCATCACGGTTTCGATCGCGCCCCAGTCAAAGGGTATACGAGCAAAAACTTAAAAACCATCTCCCCCGAAACCCCTTTACCCCAAATCGAATCGTTAATGGTGACATACGATATTGGACGCTTGCCCGTCATCGAAGGAGAACACCTTGTGGGCATCGTCACTCGCACCGATATTTTGCGACAGCGGCAGTCGGAGGGCAATGGGGAGCGGGGGAGCGGGGGAGAGGGGGAGCGGGGGAGCAGGGGAGCGGGGGAGCAGGGGAGGAAAATAGATTTTTTGGCAAGCTTAAAAACGGCGATCCCCGATCCAATTTGGCAATTTTTGCAACGGGCGGCAGGAGAAGCGCAGGAGCGAGGCTGGCATTTATACTTAGTGGGCGGAGGAGTGCGAGATTTGTTGCTGGTAGAGGAGGGAATAACCGCGTGCGGGGATACTTTTCTCCAGGATATCGATCTCGTTGTCGATGGCTTTCATCGCGCGGCTGAGGCGGGGGCGGGGGTAGAATTGGCGAAGGCATTGCAAAAGGCTTACCCCGCCGCGCGTCTGGAAGTTCACGGCGCATTTCAAACGGCAGCCTTACTCTGGCACAAGGATGCAACCTTTGATTCGCTGGCGGTGGATATTGCCACAGCGCGCACGGAGTTTTATCCCTATCCAGCGGCGAATCCCGAAGTGGAGGCGAGTTCCATTCGTCAAGATTTATATCGACGCGACTTTACCATTAATGCTTTAGCGGTGAGATTAAGCGCGCCTCGCCCTGGAGAATTGCTCGACTTTTTCGGGGGAATGTTAGATTTGCGATCGCGTTTAATTCGCGTCCTCCACGCCAACAGTTTCATCGAAGATCCCACCCGCATTTATCGCGCCGTGCGCTTTGCCGTGCGCCTGGGGTTTGAAATCGAAGGACAAACGGAACAGTACATTCGTTACGCCATTGAAAGCGGTGTCTACGAACGCCTGCGCCTCACCCGTCGCCGCGCCCCCGCCCTGACAACGCGCTTGAAAGGAGAGTTAAAATATATCCTCCAAGCCCATTATTGGAAAGCAGCGCTACACAAACTGTCTTCCTTGGGGGCTTTACGCTGTTTGCATCCCCAGCTCCAGTTAAGCGAACGTTTAATGTGGCAACTGCGCCTCCTCCAACGCGGTTTAAGGCGCTTCAATTCCCAACAGCGACTCGTCCCCTGGCAAATGCGGTTAGAGGTGTTACTCGCCCATCTTCCGCCCTCAGAACGCGCTCCCGTCGCGGCAAATTTGCAATTAAGTGGCGATAGTATCGAGCGCCTAGATAGTTTGGAACGGGTAGAAAAGGAGGTAATGGAAAAACTCGCTTGGGGAGAAACCCAATTTCAAATTGCGAATTCTAGATTGCGTCAGAGCGAAGTTGTGATGTTTTTGCGTCAGTACGACTTGCCGATGCTTATTTTGTTAGTGTTGAGAATGCCAGTTTCGGTGCGGCGGCAAATTTGGCAATACCTCGCTCGCGGATCGCAAATTCGCCCGCCGTTAAATGGGAACGATCTTAAAGCGTTGGGCTATCAACCCGGACCGCAGTTTAAGGAAATTCTCGACGATTTGTTAATGGCAACGATAGATGGGGTGGTTTGCGATCGCGCCGAAGCAGAAGCCTTTGTTCTGCGCAATTATTAGCGTAAGTAAAAAGGAATGAACAGAGTCATGAAAAAATATAGGAGTCCACTCTTATTTATCCTTTTTAGTCTAATCTTTGGCTTCTTGCCATTTATATCACTATTGTTAGCCTCCACTATTGCTAACATTGGCGGTTGCACTTTAGACGAAACTTTGGTCGATCCTTGTAAATGGGTCAATTTGATTTAGGTTACCTCTTAACCGTGATGGCTGTTGCTAGCTGGTCTGGATTTATATCTATCCCTTTGGGGTTATTAGGACTGATAATTGGACTGTTTTGGTTAACCGTTCGGCTGAATGAGTAACGTAAGCAAAAGTTGAAAGCCAGGGAGAAGCCGGTTTAGGCTGAAAATTGTCAAATCAAACGCTTAAGTTAGTGGAAGGTTATTAATCCAGCTTGAAGAAGAAATCGGAAAAATCTCTTGCCCACCACCGCGAGCGAGTTAATGGTGGGCATTGCCAAGGGTGAGAGAATGTGTTAAATCTCGCTTTTGAGCGGCAATTCCCACCCTACACAATAGTGAATTTGGACCGATTCACCGAGAAATTGGCTCATTGTTGTTACTGTACCTCATAGCAGCGCAGAGCGCTGTATCCTCAAGACCGTGAGCTTTCCGGGCGGCAACAAGACGAGCCGCCCAAAATCGCGATCGCTCTCTACCGCTCGCCTAACAATTGAAGAATTCGCTCTAAAGAAATCTCTAACCAATTCGATCCCTTTGTCAATTGCCGGTTTAACTCCTGAAGCGCTTTTTCAAATAAATACGCTTCCAATAAAACCTGCAATTCCTGATCGCCTTTGGGTAGAAATGCGGAATCGGCAGAAGTTGTGGCATAGGCATTGAGAAACGCCGCACTCGTCCACTGCTGCCAAAACTGGGTCCATTGCTCCATCACGGGTAGATTGTCATCGCGAATGGTGCCATTTTCGACTTCTTGGCGGAAAGCAACATTCGCCGCGTAGCCAAAGGATTGTAGCATTCCGGCGACATCGCGCAGAGGCGATCGCTTCATCCGGCGCTCGCTCAAGGGGCGATCGGTTTCCCCTTTAAAATCGATGATGATAAAATCCTTCCCGGTGTATAAAACTTGACCGAGATGATATTTTCCGTGACAGCGCGTTCGCATCGCAGAAATCTTCTGCTCCAACAAAAGGCGGAACCGCTCTAAAATCTGGTCTTGGCGATTGAGAACCATTTTAGCGAGAGTTTGGGTCGATTCGGGCAATCGTTCGAGGTGTTGGGCGAGGGCTAGAAGCACTTTCCCGGCTAAGTTGCGGCTGTATTGATAAATCGAACGTTGATAAAATGAGGTAAACGGTTCCGGCGCAAAATGGCGATTGTCGGGATCCGAGGCAAGGGTTAAGTGTAATTCCGCCGTGCGCTGTCCCAACAGTTGTGCCGAGCCGAGATAAGAACCGACGATTTCGTAGGCGGATTCGGGAATTTCTAGGGTTACAATATCTCCAATGGCGTTGGGTGGGAGTTCGACTTCGGCGACATCTAACTGTTTGACCATCATTTGCTCGAAGTAATCTCGCAGGGTGTCGAGGGTATAAGACCAGGCGAGGCGCGTGTCGGGAATATACCCTTGGAGGATGGCGATCGCGATCGGTTCGATTCCAGAACGGCGATACTCCAGCGCCCCAGCAACGGGAACGAGGTGATTTCCGGTTTGGCGTTCGGTCAAAAATGAACCCACTTCCCAATCGGGATTGATTCCCGCTTCGACGTGACGGTACAATTTCAAAATGAAGTCGTTGCCGTAAATAATCGAGCTATTGTCCTGTTCTCCTCGGAATCGCGACGGTTCGAGACTTCCCGTCACTTCTTGGGATAAACTCTTGAACGCGGGGGTTTGAGTGCCGACGAGCGCGCCGTGGAGACTTGCATAGCGACTCATGCGCGAAATGGCTGCCAAAGGAACGCTCAAAAAGTCTTTTTCTCCCATTGCATCGACTAAAACGCCTTCTTCTTCGCCGATTTGAACGTTGACAATCCCATTTTCTGTCGCCTCGCTCAGATACGTCATGGGTAAGACGTACATTTCCGGCAATCCTTCGGTATACTCGACCTGAACCAGCGCGAGCATGGCTTCGCTCTTTCCATAGGGTAGGGGAATTGCGTCGAAAAGATGAAGGGAACGAATGTTTTTATCTTTACCCCCAAACCAGCGACAACCGTATAAATACTCCGCTAAACTCGATTCTAATCGCGCTACAGCATCTTTTTGCACGAACGCATTTTGCCACTTTTCCTTTACTTTCAGCGTTGGCAAGGTGTGGGGACGTTGGGGAGAGTCGAGCAAGCTTCCTTGGTACTGAAGAACGAACCAATAAAAGGCATGGGGACCGATGCTGAGGAAATAAGACGATTCTCCCACGGCTGGAAACTTGACCCGTCCGAACATTTCTACCGGAACCATCCCTTGAAATGCTGACAGGTCTAATTCCACGGTTTGGGGAAAGCGAGATAAATTGGCGACAACAAGGATATGTTCGCCGTTATAGGTGCGCACGAAGGCAAGGACTTTGCGGTTGTCGGGGTACAATAACTCAAAGGTTCCCCGTCCGAAGGCTTGGAAACGCGATCGCATATTCAACAACCGCTTCATCCACCACCACAGCGAGTTGGTATTGGCGCGTTGCGCTTCCACATTTACCGCTTCGTAGTGATATTCCGACTCGAGAATCACCGGCAAAAAGAGGCGATGGGGGTTCGCTTGGCTGAAACCGGCGTTGCGGTCCGCACTCCACTGCATGGGAGTCCGCACGCCGTTGCGATCGCCTAAATAAATATTATCCCCCATTCCCAGTTCGTCGCCGTAGTATAATACTGGCGTTCCCGGTAACGACAGCAATAGCGCGTTCATCAATTCGATTTGACGGCGATCGTTGCCCAACAAAGGAGCCAAACGGCGGCGAATGCCCAAATTCAGGCGCGCGTCGGCATCTTGGGCGTACACGCGGTACATATAATCTCGGTCTTCGTCGCTAACCATTTCTAAGGTCAACTCGTCGTGATTGCGCAAAAAGAGCGCCCACTGACAGTTATTGGGAATCGGCGGCGTTTGTTTTAAAATATCGGCAATGGGGAAACTATCTTCCATGCGCAGCGCCATAAATAAGCGCGGCATCAGGGGGAAATGGAAGTTCATATGGCACTCGTCCCCCTCGCCATAATACTCCGCCGCATCTTCGGGCCATTGATTGGCTTCTGCTAGGAGCATCCGGTTGGGAAATTGGGTGTCAATGTGGGCTCGCAAACGTTTGAGAAAGGCGTGAGTTCCGGGTAAATTTTCGCAACTGGTTCCCTCGGCAACGCAGAGATAGGGAACCGCGTCGAGTCGCATCCCATCCACTCCTAGCGCCAGCCAAAAGTCAACAATTTCTAACACCGCCTCTTGGACTTTGGGATTTTCGTAGTTGAGGTCGGGTTGGTGGGAGTAAAATCGATGCCAGTAGTAAGCTTTGGCGACGGGATCCCAGGCCCAGTTTGAGTTTTCGTAGTCTTGGAAGATAATCCGTACGTCGGGGTATTTATCGGGGGTTTCGCTCCAAACGTAAAAATCCCGTTCGGGACTTCCAACTGGTGCTTTGCGCGCGCGTTGGAACCAGGGATGTTGGTCGGAGGTATGATTGACAATAAGCTCGATGATAACGCGCAGGCCGCGATCGTGGGCGGCTTCGAGAAATTCCTGAAAATCGTCTAAGTTTCCGTAAATACCGTTGATGCTCGTATAGTCGGCGATATCGTAGCCATCGTCGCGCAGGGGTGAGGGGAAAAAGGGCAAAATCCAAACTGCTGTCACGCCTAATTCTTGTAAGTAGTCCAGCTTTTGCGTCATGCCTTTGAAGTCGCCAATGCCGTCCCCGTTGCTGTCGGCAAAGGCCTTAACGGGTGCTTCGTAGATTACGGCATCCTTGAACCAAAGGGGATCGTTTTTGAGGAGCGAGTGTTGCATTTCTGTTATGGGTTTATGGGCTTGAAGTTTTCGTCCGGTTGTGCTAGGCGATTTGCAAAAAAAACGCAAAATACAAGATGACTTGACTTCGCGAGAGTTGAACCTATGTTCGAGGGTAGCGTTTTTCGGCGACTGAACCCATCCCCTCCCGATCCGCCATTAATAGGGAAAATACTCAGCCCTCTCGATCGAGCTGAAGGACAACCCATCTAAACGCAGCAAACCCCTAGCTTGGCGCTGGTTCCTGAATTTTCAATTTTCAATTTTCAATTTCCCTTTTTAGGTTTATTTAATCGTTGGCGATCGCGGATCGTTAGATAATCTTAAAAGATGTCGATCGCTACTTTACCCAATCTTCTATGCCTTTTGAACGCGCGAGCGGAATTTTATTGCATCCTACCTCTTTGCCCAGTTCCTTCGGAATTGGCGATTTAGGGCGCTCAGCTTACGAATTTGTCGATTTCCTTGCCCAAAGCGGTCAAAAGCTTTGGCAAATTCTCCCTCTCGGACCTACAGGTTACGAACATTCTCCGTATATCATGAACTTTAGCACGTTCGCGGGCAATCCTTTAATGATTAGCTTGGAGCGGTTGGCAGAGGAGGGACTGTTAGATGCTGGTACTCTCGTGCCGCTGTCGGGGGATAAACTGGAAGGCGATCGCGTAAATTTCGATCTTGTCATTCCCTACAAAACTCAATTCCTCCAACGCGCCTTCGAGCAATTCCAAAGCGCGCCGACTCCCGAATTTGAGACATTTTGCACCGAACAAGCGTGGTGGCTAGACGATTATACCCTGTTTATGGCGCTGCTCGACGCGAATCCGGGGACGACGTGGACGCAGTGGGAACCTTCTGTAGCGCGGCGCGAACCGGCGGCATTAGAGGCAAAGCGAAAAGAACTTAAAAATAGCGTTTTCTTTCACCAATTTTTACAGTTTAAGTTTTTCGAGCAATGGTCCCAATTGCGAGGCTATGCCAACGAAAAAGGCATTCAAATTATAGGCGACGTTTCGATTTATGTCTGCCATAATAGCTCCGATGTGTGGGCGAACCCCGAATTTTTTAAACTCGATCCCGAAACCCTCGAATCGGCTTATATTGCAGGCGTTCCTCCCGACTATTTCAGCGCGACGGGTCAATTGTGGGGCAATCCAGTTTACGATTGGGATAAGCTCGAAGAAGCCGAGTTTTCCTGGTGGGTCGATCGCGTTAAGGCAACGTTGTTGTATGTCGATTTAGTGCGCGTCGATCATTTTCGCGGATTTGAGGCCTATTGGCAAGTTCCCGGCGGCGAGGAAACGGCGATGAATGGCGAATGGATAGAAGCGCCGGGAGTCAAGTTTTTTGAAACCTTGGCGAAGAAGTTGGGAACGTTGCCGGTTTTAGCAGAAGATTTGGGCATTATTACGCCTAAAGTTGAGGCGCTGCGCGATGGGTTTGAGTTTCCGGGAATGCGCATTCTCATGTTTGCCTTTGGCGGCGACCCTAATAGTACGTATCTCCCGCACAATTACGTTTCCAACTGTTTGGTTTATACGGGAACTCACGATAACGATACGACGCTGGGTTGGTGGAATCGCGCAACGGCGGAAGAAAAGCAACATTGCGCTCGCTATCTCGGTTATGCTTCTCCTGATGAAATAAAAGAGATTAATTGGGAGTTAATTCGTTTGGCATTAAGTTCGGTAGCAAATCAAGCCATTCTTCCGTTGCAAGACTTGTTAGGATTGGACAATCGCGGGAGAATGAACGATCCGAGTACCAATGCGGGAAACTGGCGTTGGCGCTATGAAAGTTCGGAGTTGCTGACGGAACAATTGCGCGATCGCCTTTTGGAATTGACGCAATTATACGGGCGTTAGGAAGTAGAAAGGGGAGCGAGCATTCATTCTTTCAGACAAGGTTAGTCAATCTTCAACTCGACCGATTTTAGCGACAAGCATTCTAGCCGGTGGGTTACGACGCGGATAAAAAGTTATCGGTTTTTCCTCAAAATCGTCGCCGCGCCCAACCCGCCCTACGGATTATCGAGTCACCTTACCCATTCTATAGCGTTTTCGCTCTGAAACGTAAACAATAAATAGCCTAGAATTCAAATTCACCGCGCGTAGGGACGTTCAATTGAACGTCCCTACGTTGAAACGGTTTACATCCCGTTCAGAAATGCTATATATTTATTTTTGTCTGGGTGCTTATCCGTTTAAAAATAAAACTGTCATTTCTCAAAAGAGAATTAATATGGGTTTAAGCAATTATAAAGATATCGGCGAAGTTCTCCAAACGTTTCAAGTGACCTACACCGAAGCGAATTTTGTTGAAGAGAGCGAGTTTCAAATTCCCGATTATTTCCGGGAGGACTTAGAATTTATGATGCGGGAAGCCGTTGTAGATAACTCTGAGTTTGCCGTGTGTGAAAACTTAATTTACCCCGTTATTAAGCAAGTTTGGAAACGCTACTACAGCAATTTCGTCCTTTGGAGTCATAAATCTCTAACCTACGACCTTGAATTATCTGGATTTCCTGAATATATTTTGACAAAGCGGTCTCCCTTGGGAAAGTTTGTGTTTGGCAAGCCTTATTTTCTATTGGTTGAAGCAAAGCAAGACAAATTCAAGGAAGGTTGGGCCCAGTGTCTCGCTGAAATGGTTGCCGCACAAAAGTTAAATGAGGAACTTAATGTGACTGTGTTTGGAATTGTTTCCAACGGGAAGGTTTGGGAACTTGGTAAGTTAGAAGGAAATATCTTTACTCAAAATAAGGATCGCTACTTGCTCCAAGAACTCGACAAAGTTTTCGCTGCTGTCAATTTTATTTTCCAGCAGTGCGAGGCTCAAGTCAACAAACTGACAATGGTTTAAATTTAAACTTTTTTTCTCTGCTTATCCTTATTCTTCGTCTCCTAAAATCCTTTGCCGAGCTTGAAACTGCTGAATTCGGTTTTGAATGTCTGAAATAGTATTACGAAGTTCTTGTAGGTCTGTTGGAAGTAAATGAGAGGTCAAAATCTCGAAAATAGAATCTAGATCGATCGTATAATTAAGTAAAAGTAAAAGAATGTCATTTTCGTAAATGCCAATTCGGTTAAACTGAGCCTGTCGATACAGGGAAGGCAAAGCGTATAATTTCAGTAAAACTAATCCCTCAGCCGTAGCGCAACGAACCTGAAGCTTGCCAAATTCTCTTTGGGTTGCGTATTGATTTCGGACAGTCTCAAATAAAGGATTTTGAGTTAAAAGAAGATCGATTTGTAACTCTTGGAACTGACCGCGCACAAAATCCCGATTTTCTTCAGAAATCACAATTTCTGGCAATGCGTTCAGTGCCACTCTCGATAAAACGAAGTCAATATCTTGAGTATTGCGACCTTCAACATAGCTTAATAATGCAACGCCTCCAACCAGCAAATAATCGATATTGCGTTCTTCTAAGATCGAAAATAGCTGCTCGATAAGTTGAGGGATGTCGCCCGCATCGGGCGGGAAAGCTTCCCAGTTTTTCATATCGAATATAACCCCATTTTGAATAATTTCGCCGATGGCCGCTGTCATAATTTCTTTATAAAGAAGATGCTGTAGTGGGATTCGATTTCAAGCAATAACAAATATAATAACCGATAATCCGTCACTATTTTAAGTATTAATAAAAAAAAACTAAAAATTTCAAAATGCCCCCCCGTAGGATTGCGGCTTTTCGTTACACTACTATAGTCTATCGATGTTGGAACGGGAAAAATTGACCCGCACGAATCCGAAAGAAAACCTAAAAGAAACCCGATGAACCCAGTTGCGTTGTATAATTCTTCCTCCTTCGATTTGCTATCGCGGCTTGTCTGCCCTCAACTGGCCCTGCATATTCCCGATGGGTTTCTCAACTTACCCGTCAGTTTAAGCGCGTGGGCGATCGCGATCGCGTTAATTGCCCTCGCCCTCAACAAAGTGCAAGCCGAATATCAAGAACGAGCCGTCCCTTTGATGGGCGTGTGCGGGGCCTTTATCTTCGCGGCCCAAATGATTAATTTCCCCATTCCCGGCGGCACCTCCGGTCACTTATTAGGGGGAACCCTAGCCGGAATTTTACTCGGCCCCTGGGCGGGCTCCCTCGTCATGTCGGTCGTCTTCATCGTCCAAGCCGTCGTCTTCCAAGACGGCGGCATTACGGCCCTCGGCGCAAATATTGCCAACATGGGACTCGTCGGCACATTTTGCGGCTACTACCTCTACCGAACGCTGCGATTTGCCTTCGGGCGCAATAGCTGGCGAGGGATGGTCTTTGGCACCGCCGTTGCTGCTTGGTCCAGCGTGTTTATCGCCTCGCTGCTATGCGCGGTCCAACTCGCCTTATCGGGAACCGTCCCCATCGCCATCGCCCTTTCTGCAATGGCTTTTTGGCACGTTCTCATCGGCGTTGGCGAAGCGCTCATTACCGTCGTCGTCGCCAACTTTATTTGGCGGACGCGACCGGACTTACTCTTCGACCCTCCCCAAAGAAGGCAGGTCTCTGTATAAACCTCATAGCAGTCGGCACTCAGCCGACCCAAAGAAGGCTATGTGCGAGCTAACGCGCTTCGCGCGCTCTCGTTCTAACTTGCATGGGTCGTGCTAGCACTTTCGCGCTCTCCGACTGCGACAAAATACTCGACAAATGACGGGTTACGGGTTACTGATAACCTCTCCCTGACTACATAGTCGCTGTTTACCGATCGCCGATTACCCTTCGTATAAACTTATGAATCAAAACCGATCGCGCAATTCCGTTTTCATTTTGACCGGCTTAGGAGTCGCTGTCGCCATTGCCACGCTCGTTTCCCCCTTCGCCAGTTCCGACCCCGACGGTTTAGACCGCGTTGCCCTAGACCTAGAATTTGAAAATCAAAGAAAAGAAGACCTCCACGCCACTCAGCGCCCCTTATCCCAAATTTTTGACGAATATGCCCTAAAAGGCGTTCCTCAAGGGTTAGCGACTCCCCTCGCAGGTCTCGTGGGGACGCTGGCTACCTTCGGACTTGCTTGGGGAGCGGGCAAACTCCTCGCACGCGGTTCGAGCGATGGCAACACTCCTCCCCACGCCGAATCTCCCGAACCTTAATCCGACTGTATGACATTTCAGCTCGATGGGGTCGATAAACCGCGTTCGGGAAAACCTAAAACCTAAAACCCAGAACTCCTGTACGGACGTTTTATAAAACGTCCCTACCTCATAACCCCGAACCCCGAACCCTCTATGCTGCTTCACATAGGCGTATTTCATCTCGACCTCGACAGCCAAAAGAAAACGCCTTGGCACGCGATCGCGCCCCGCACTCGCCTATTGTGCATTCTCTTGCTTGTCTTTGCCAGCACCCTAACTCCCAACGGACAGTGGCAAACCTGGGGAATTTACGCCCTCGGACTGCTGTGTCTCATCGTCCTCAGTCGAGTTACCCTCGGCACGCTCCTCAAACGAGCAGCCGTCGAATTTGCCTTTGTCGGCGTTGTGCTGTTAGGAACCCTATTTCGCGAAGGCGGCGAAACGCTCTGGTCGTGGGGATTTTTAAAAATTACAACCGAAGGGTTAACCGTTCTGGGGAGCGTCACCCTCAAAGTTTTGCTGTCGCTGTTGGCGCTCAACCTTTTGACCCTCACCACCTCTGTTTCCGCCCTCCTCAACGCCTTAATTGCCCTGCGCGTCCCCCCCCTCCTCGTTGCCACTCTCGCTTCGATGTATCGCTATATCAGCGTTCTCGCGCGCGAATTTAATGCCCTGCGCCGCGCGGCGGCATCGCGGAACTTAGCGGGGGGCGATCGCTGGCAGCGTTTCGTTCTGGGGAACATGATGGGAACGCTGTTTATTCGCACCTACGAACGAGGAGAGCGCGTTTATCGAGCGATGCTATCGCGGGGATACCAAGGCGTTCCGGTTGTCGAAGACGTTCCTTCTCTCGGACGACGCGATCGCCTCGCTCTGACTTTAACTGTTCTTTGGCTCCTTTTGGGACAAGCCATTTCTCTTGGAAATTGAAGAAATTGCGCGATCGCGTGGGACTAATAACCTGTACGGGTGGGGTTACCCCACCCCTACCAACGACCAAATGACCTGTACGGGCGGGGTTACCCCGCCCCTACCAACGACCAAATGACCTGTACGGGCGGGGTTACCCCGCCCCTACTTAAATGCACCACAACCCGATCGCAATTGAAAATCTAAGCTATACCTACCCCGATGGAACGCCAGCGTTGAAAAACATCAACCTTTCCATCGCCGCCAACGAACGAGTTGCCCTCATTGGCGCAAACGGTTCGGGCAAATCCACCCTACAACTCCATCTCAACGGTCTCATTTTGCCTCAAGAAGGCAGCATCACCGTGGGCGAGTGGCCCGTTATCCCCGAAAATCTACGAGAAATCCGCAATTTTGTGGGCGTGGTCTTCCAAAACCCCGACAATCAACTGTTTATGCCCACAGTCTGGGAGGATGTCACCTTTGGACCTATTAATCGCGGTTGGCAAAGTGACGAAGTTCGCGATCGCGCGACTCGAGCGATGAAATCCGTTGAAATCGATCCCCAATTATACGGAGAACGCAATACGGAAAACCTATCCGGCGGCGAAAAAAAGCGCATCGCGATCGCCGGAGTCCTGGCAATGGAACCGCAAATCCTCGTATTCGACGAACCCTCAGCCCAACTCGACCCCCGATCTCGCCGCCAACTTCTCGATCTGCTGCAACGCCTCCCCCTCACCCAACTTATCGCCACCCACGACCTGGATTTAGCCCTAGAACTGTGTCCGCGCACAGTCATTTTAAGCCGGGGTCAAGTAGTCTACGACGGATCGACCGAAAACGCTATGAACAACCCGGACTTTTTACTCGAACACGCCCTCGAACCCCCGCTTTCCTACAGTCGTCCCTACTGTTTGCTCCAAGATTCACCAATAGTATTGGGTAGTAAGCAGTGGGCAGTGGGCAGTGGGCAGTAGGCAGTAAGCAGTAGTCATTGGGGATTTAAAATCTAGAACCTAGAACCTAAAACCTCATTTGGAACCAGCGAACCCTAATCTGGATATGGGCGTTAGGGGGGTTTTAAACCTAGAACTCAAAACCTAAAACCTAAAACCTAATTTAGAACTTCCGTAATAGCTTATACCAAATCAAGTCACGGCGGAATATACTAGATGGAGAGGAAAACCAAAGTGTAAAGTTGAAGCATTGGGTGCGTTATTTCCGACCGAGTAAGCAGTCGGTCATCTTCTCGTGCCAAACCCATGACCCAACGGTTCCACCCCATTCTGAATTCCAAAATCCCACTGCGCCTCATTTTAGTCGTCCCTTTCGTCGTACAAATTGTGTTGGGCGTGGGACTGGTTGGCTATCTTTCCTTTCGTAACGGTCAGCGTGCGGTGGAAGATTTAGCCACTCAGTTACGCCAAGAAAGTACCGAACGCATTAAAGAGCGTTTGGATAACTATCTTCAGGTTCCCCATCTCATCAATCAAACAAACGCTGATGCCTTACATTTAGGCGAGTTAGATTTAGGAAATATTCAGGCATTAGAGCAGCATTTCTGGCAACAAATTCAGCGTTTTGATTCGGCGAGTTACATCTACTTTGGTAGCGCAACGGGATTTTTTAGCGGTGCGGAACGAGGTGCGGATGGAATGTTTAACGTTGCTTACTGGTCGAAAAATTCCCCTCAAAAGGAGTTTGAGACTTATGCAACGAATGAAGAGGGAAGTCGTACCCAACTTTTATCGGCTATTCCTAACTACGAGATGCTAACTCGTCCCTGGTACGAGACAGCAGTGCGAGCGAGAAGAGCGAGGTGGGGAGAAATTTATGTTTGGGAAGCGCCTTATCCCAACGTTGCTTTACCGGCTGTTATGCCATTTTATAACGATACGGGCGTTTTACAAGGCGTTTTTGCCGTCGATTTATCTCTCCTCGATATTGGTCAGTTTTTGCAAGGTTTGACCATTGGGAGGACGGGACAAACTTTCATTATGGAACGCGACGGTTTATTAGTCGCAACTTCGACTTCTCAGCCTCCTTTTACCAATAACAACGGCGAACAAGAGCGCGTTAATGCGACAAAAATTGACGATCGTTTAATTCGCTCTACTGCCGAGCATTTGCTAGAGACATTTAACCGCTTCGGCGATATTTCCCAACCCGAACACCTGTCGTTTAAACTCGACGGCGATCGCCAGTTAGTTCAGGTGACTCCGTATCGAGACGAATTTGGCTTAAATTGGTCAATTGTGGTGGTGGTTCCCGAAGCCGATTTTATGGGACAAATTCACAAAAATAATCGAACTACGTTAATTTTGTGCGCGATCGCTTTTATTTTAACAACGGGTTTAGGTATTGTGACTTCTCACTGGATTACGCAACCGATCCTTCAACTCGGACGTGCCAGTCGCCGCATCGCCAACGGGGAACTCAGGGATACGCTCGAAACCGATGGCGATCGCGTTTTATATATTGATGAATTAAAAGTTCTATCGGACTCTTTCTATCAAATGGCTCATCGGTTAAACCGGTCTTTTACGGCTCTCGAAAAAATGAACGAGCGGCTCGAACAACAAGTGGAGGAACGGACGGAACAATTGGCGGAAGCGGAAGCAGAAATGCGGGGATTGTTTAAGGCAATGACGGAGTTGATTTTTATCAAAGACCGTCAAGGACGCTATTTAAAAGTTGTATCGGGAGATATCGAACTTTTGCATTCTCCTGTGGAAGTATTGTTAGGGAAAGCCGAACACGATCTGTTTCCGCCCGAGCGAGCCGATCGTTTTGTTCGCTATATACAAAGGGTTCTCGATACCCAACAAACGGCTAGAATTGAGTATAGTTTAACCCTGAGCGGACAAGAGTTTTGGTTTGCAGCTAATATTTCCCCTATTGACCAAGAGCGCGTGATTTGGGTGGCGCGGGATATCAGCGCTCGCAAGCGAGTGGAGGCGGCTGTTCGGGAAAAAGAACAGTATTTACGCCTAATTTTAAATAATATTCCGCAGCAGGTGTTTTGGAAAGATACGGATTTGGTATTTCGCGGTTGCAATCGCAACTGGGCCAAAGCAGCAGGACTCGATAGTGCCGAAGCGGTTGTGGGAAAAACGGACTACGATCTAATCGGCGATCGCAATATTGCCGAAACCTTCCGCCAGCAAGATCGCCAAATTATCGAAACTCACCAACCGCAACTGCATTTCGTTGCCAAAAAAGTTCGCTCGGGCAAGGACGGGAAACCGGTTTGGTTGGATATGAGTAAGATTCCGATTCACGACACAGAAGGTCGCGTTGTCGGTGTTCTGGGCGTACTCGAGGATATCACGTTGCGGAAATTAGCTGAAGAGGCGCTGCGAGGCGAACAGGAGAAATCCGAAGCGCTGTTGCTCAACATTTTGCCAAAAATTGTCGCCCAACGCTTGAAACAATCCCAAGACGCGATCGCGGAACAGTTCGAGGATGTGACTATTTTGTTTGCAGATATTGTGGGTTTCACGCCCCTTTCAGCTCGCCTTCAACCGATAGAGCTAGTGAATTTGCTGAATCGAATTTTTTCAGCCTTCGATCGCCTCGCCGAAAAATATGGGTTGGAAAAGATTAAAACCATTGGCGATGCTTACATGGTTGTCGGCGGGTTACCCGTTCCCAAGGCCGATCGAACCGAGGCGATCGCGAATATGGCCCTGGAGATGATCGAGGCGGTAGGCAAAGCGCGAGCGGATATCGGTGAATCGTTACAAATTCGCATTGGTATTAATACGGGCCCTGTTGTTGCCGGAGTCATTGGCATTAAAAAATTCATTTACGATCTCTGGGGAGATGCAGTTAACGTCGCCTCGCGTATGGAAGCGTCGGGACAACCGGGGAAAATTCAAGTGACTGCCAAAACTTACGAGCAACTGAAAGCCAAATATGTCTTTGAAAAACGGGGAGTTATTTCGGTTAAAGGGAAAGGAAAAATGACTGCTTATTGGTTGTTGGGACGGAAATAATTTTGATTCCAACTGATGTTGTAACGATTTTGTACAAAGCCTTGACTTTAAGTTATATTTCGTATCTATAGCGTTTCTAAATGAAATATAAACAGATAAGAATATTCCCTACTTTTAGTAACTCCTCGCTCCTCCCTTAAATTCTTCTATTCTGAATCCCGAAGTCAAGATTTTACAAATCAAATAAAAACGCTATATCCTTAAAGGATAAGCTATAGTTATTTCGATATTTATTTCACATTAAGCACAAGTTTCTATTGCTAACTGACCCAAGCGTTTCAAGATACTCAGAACACCATACAAATCGTTTCCTGGATTGAGAATATAGAACAGCCGAGATAGAGCATATTGGGGTATATCTCCTTGAATTAGTTTCAGAAAAATAAAACTATTCCCATTCGTAATTAATCCGTAAACAGGCTTTTCGCGCTCTGGGTTCGCTAACATATAGGCTAGGATTTGCGGTTTCCCTACTTCTAAGGAAAAAGCTGCTTTTTTAGATTCAATTGCCACTAACCAAAAACGCTCGAATACTCCTAAAACATCAATTTGTCCCCTTAGTAAAATTCCTTCGTCCTCCTCAGCAATTTCTACAGACTTTTCCGATTTGATGTGAAAAGGAGGTAAGTACAAACCTGCTAAGTCTAATAGAGGAGATAAAATTACCATTTTTACGGTATTTTCTAGTAAGGGAGGATACTCTAGTAAATTAGAGTAACTCGTCTTTACCCGGTCTAGTCTCTGTTTCTCCACTTCTATTATTTCTGGCAAATCATCTTGCCACTCTCGAAAAAAATTCTCATCCTCCACAAACTGAAGACCGAATTTAGTATGGAGTTCGCGCAGAGTAACGTTTTTTGCTTGGATGGTTTGAACCATTCGTTTCTTATACTAATTTTGAATTTGAAATTTTAACTCGATTTAGGAGATTTTGGTTTAACCATCAATCGTTCGGCGCTTACTGCTGCAACGCCTGCCGTTACAACCAACATTCCAAAAATCTCCTGAAAGTTTAAGCCCTCTCCAATAATTAAAAGGGCTAAAATTGCTGTGAAAGCGGGTCCCGTTGCCCCGAAAATCGACGCACGAGCCGCTCCAATTAAGCTAATTCCGATATTATTAACCAAATAGCTTAGCAAACTCAGTCCCCCTAAAATAAAACCGCAAATCAGAATTGTACTTCTCATTTGGGGGTCGAATTCAACGCTACTGTTAATAAATGGCAGCATAAAACTTAAGATAGAGAAAATTAGAATAGTCAGAAAATTAATCGCGCTTAACGGAATGGGATGAATGCGTTTTGCACTGGTTTGAATGAGCAAAACATAGAACGCAAACGTAATTCCCGCTCCGGCTGATGTAACTAGACCAATAGGAGAAATTGTCGTCGCTCCACTATCTGCTGCAAAGGCAATTAAAGCAACTCCAATAAATACAGCAGCGGTAGCCATACTACGTATAAAACTGGGACGATCGCCCAGTAAAATCCACGACAGTAAAACCGTAATAATCGGAAAGATAAAGAAGACCGTCAGCGCTACGCCAGCCGACAGGTTTCCGAAGGCAATATAGATGAGAACTTGAGATAAAAATAGGAAAAAACCGCTGCCAATAACTTGCAGCCAAAGATTGCGATCGCGCGATCGCATAAAGGAATTAATCTCCGAACGCGTTCGAGGATAAAGAATTTCAGCTAAAATTAGCATTCCCGGAACGACAAAAATCATCCGCAGCAACAGCAACAAGACTGAATTGCCCAAACTTGGAGAAATATAGGAACCCAGGCGAAATATTCCTCCAAAAATATCGGAAGGTTCGGATTTAACAATGACGCGAGTGACGACATTTTGCAGCGAGAGCGCCAAGGAATAAATCAGAATTAAAATCAACCCCAATCGCGCTTTACCAGCGGCGACAACTTTCGGTTTGGAGGCAGCTTGCCCACCCCCTTGCCCCCTTGTATAAGGGGTTTGGGGGGGCGGCGGCGATGGGACAACCGGACGCGACGGCGGGGGAATTGGACGCGAGGGGGCGGAAATGGGACCGACTTGAGGCGGCGGCGAGGGACGCAAACGCGAGGGAAGCGGCTGTTGAGTTGCCCCATTTTTGTTGGGTTTTGCCGCTGCATTCATTTTCGCTTCTAACTCTTGGCGCAGGCGTTCGACGAGAGTTTCGAGAATAGCGGTTCCTTGTTGCTCGAGGCTGTGCATTTGCCCGAGTTGTTGGGACAGGGCGCTTTGATAGCTGCTCATGTCCTGCTGTAAGGTTCTGAAGGTGGTTCTGAGGGTAGAGTCGAGGGATGCGATCGCGCGCTCGGCATTATCATTGTAGTCATCGAGTTGGGGCGGCAATTGCGCGTTTTCTTCTGACCTCGAAATGGCGCTCAGCTTTTGTTGCAGCAATTCTTGTAATTGGTCGGCAATAGCCGGGGCAATTTGTGCGGCGAGTTGTTGCTGCCATTGGAGTTGTTGAACGCGCTGTAATTCTAATTGTTCGGTTTCATAGAGGAGGCGCGCTTTTTTCGCTTGCAGTTGCTCGATTTCTCGAGACAGTTGGGAAATGACCGTACTTTTGAGGGTTTCTAATTCTCGAGCGACTTCTTTGAGGCTTTCACTCGCTTCGGGTTCGCCGGTATTGCTATTTGTCATTGGTCGTTTGTCATTGGTCATTGGTCATTGGTCATTGGTCATTGGTCATTGGTCATTGGTCATTGGTCATTGGTCATTGGTCATTGGTCATTGGTCATTGGTCATTGGTCATTGGTCATTGGTCATTGGTCATTGGT
>JAXHVQ010000118.1:0-18927 GCA_034189065.1 Cyanobacteriota bacterium | reverse complement strand
GGGAAGCAGGGGGAGCAGGGGGAGCAGGGGGAGCAGGGGGAGCAGGGGGAGCAGGGGGGAATTGTATTTAATTTTTAATTTTTAATTTTTAATTTTTAATCCTGAAGATTTAAGCAACCCTAATACACCGCTTCGCGCATTGATTAATAGGGTTTCAGCTTTGTGCAGCAAGCCCAATTCCCTATTCCCTATTCCCTATTCTCTATTCCCCATTATTTATCGATCTAAACCAATCCTCAAAGCGATCGCACCATACTCCCAAACCGTACTCCTCCTCTGCTTGCTGGCGACAGGCAACGCGATCCAGCTCGTCGATGCGTCCAATTGCCGCTACCAGCCCCTCCACGCTATCCGGCTCGACCAAAATGCCAGTTTTTCCCTCGCGCACGATTGAACTAGGTCCACCGCGACGATAGGCGATAACGGGAACGCCACAAGCGAGTGCCTCAATCGCCACATTTCCAAAGGCTTCCACCCAACGAGGAGTCATTAAAAGCGCGCGACAATTGCGCAATTGAGCTTGCAGTTCAACCGTTCCCAAAAAGCCCAAATATTCCATCGGCGCTCGAGGATAATCTTGACAAATTTGCTGCCAATACTCCTCATCTTGGATTTTCCCAAAAATCTTCAAAGGAATTCCCGTCATTTGCGCTGCTTTTACCGCATCTTCGAGGGCTTTTTCCGGCGCAATTCTGCCCAACCAAGCTAACGTATTTTCGGGGCGATCGCAAAACTCGTATAACGATAAATCGATCCCACTTCCCAAAACGCGACATTGCTCGACAAATGGAAACGTTTCTCCTTGAGTTCTGGTATAAACGCCAAGGGTTTTAGGAAAACGTTGGGCGACGGAATTCATGACGCGATCGAGAGCATCGCTCATGGAGCCCATACTGATAAAATGGGCAATGGGACGTTCAAAAAAAGGCGTTAAATAAAACGGCAACCAATCAAAGGCAAAGTTAACAATTAAATCCCAATCCCCTTGTCGCGATCGCGCGCACTCCCACATTTGCCCTAAAACCGAATTATCGGGCATCCAAATCGGCGTATCTCGCCCTTGAGTTTGGGCAGCAATTTGTAAATTCCCCTCAACTTCTAGCAGGGGAATATCTTTTAAAACCGAACCTTTCGGCGCAATGACGAGAATTTGATGTCCGCGCTGTAAGAGTTCTTGGGCAAGATTTTTTAAAGTTAATTCAACGCCTCCTCCAATTCCCGAACCGAGGGGAGCGACTGGAGTCGATAGAAAGAGTAATTTCACGATATCGGAAATAAAAAATAAGGCAGAAGGCAGGGGGCAGAAGGCAGAGGAGATTTGGATTTTAACGGAAAATCGCGGTTTCGGTATTTATTTTACATTAAGCGCAAATCCTAATTTTTAATTTTTAACTTTTAATTTTTAATTTCCCTCGGGCGGTTCTTCGGGGTTACTATTCAACTGAAGGCGATTGAGTCGATCGAGGGCCCAACGGGCCGTTTCTTGAACTTCAGGATCGGGATCGTCTTCGGCTAAATAAAGGAGTCTGCTCAGTTTAGCAATGTTTTCGTACACTTGGGTTAAATCGCGAATGGCGTTTTTACGAACCTGAGCATTTTCGTCTTGAAGGGCGATGGTAAGGGCGCGGTTCATGGGTTTGAGGGTGCGCGTCCCAATTTGTGCCAATGCTTCTAGAATTAAGCCGCGCTGTTGGGAGTCGGAGTCAATTAAAAGGCCGATGAGGGGTTGAACGGCTCGAGAGTCGGCGCGTTGGGCGAGTTCCCAAATTGCCTTGCGTCGCGTTTCGGGTTGGGGTTTTTGTAAGTCTTGAATTAATTCTTCAACGAGATCGAGTTTGGGAAGGCTGGGAGAAGGTTTGACGGCAAGGGGTTTTTGATAATTTGAAGCAGTTTTATCGCGTTTTTTGCCGTTGCGAGTTTTCGGTTCTTTCTTTTTTTTCGAGGCTGGTTTTTCGAGTTTGGGTTCTGCTTGGGGGGGGAGAAATTTAACTTCGGGTTTGCTGTGGTTGCCATCTTCCTCTGGGGGAAGTTGGTCGAGAAGTTCGAGTTCTGGAAGGTCGAAAATTGGCTCGGAATTTGAGGAGGCGATCGCGGTTTGCGGCATCTCTAAATCTTCTTCTTCTTCCTCTTCTTCCTCGTCAACGAATTTAGGTGGGGGCGCGGGCATGGCTTTGCTGAAAGCGCTGAGCAGCATAAACAACCCGCCTCCGCCAATAGCCAGCGTTACTAAACCACCGATGAGTAAAATTAATCGCTCTCGAGTAAAACGCGGTTTCTTTTTAGCGGGTTTTTCCTTTTCATCGGCGGCTTCTGCGTCTCCTTCGGGATTTTGCTGTGCTTGGTAGGCGGCTTTGATCTGCGTCCAAGTTTCGCCATCTAGTACGCCAGTCGCTTCTAACCCCTGACTGGTTTGAAATTCAGAAACGGCTGTTTGAGTGGCAGTACCGTATTCGCCATCGAGGGAACCTTCAAAATATCCTAAGCCTTTGAGATGATCTTGGAGAACTCGAACTTCCTTGCCCTCGCTGCCCGGTTCTATCCAAGGAACAGGAGGGTTGGTGGCGGGAGTATCGCTTTGAGCTTGGGCGAGGGTTGGCGGAGGGTTCAATGCGAGGCTAGGCTTCACATTGCTGCCCGAGGTTAACCCCAGACAGGTTAGATAGATAGCCACAAGAATGGAAAAGCGATCGCTCATCTTTTCAGTTGGTTTCAAAGGACGGGACGCTAGGGAGTCTCGGCAGATGATGAGTGAGAATAGCTTTTGGGGAGCTTAACCACATCATAGGCAGATTCTCTCTAAATGGGCATTGAGGGACGCTCTGATGAGAAACTCGCCAAGGTTGGGGTTTCGATCGCAGAACGGGGACTCGCACTACTTTAGGATTTTTAAGAGAAAAACTTCCCCCTCGATTAAAACAGTTTTTTGGTTTCTGTCCAAGGGAAAAATTCTAACCCATTTTTGAGGCGATCGCGCTTTGCCAAAGGGTTGCAATTTTTTCCCGTTGATTGATGAGGTAAATACTGATGAGCGTGAGGAAAACACCGATCCACTGTAGGGAACTGAGAACTTCCGAGAGCAACAGATTGCTAAATAATAGGGCGAAGACGGGGGTGAGAAAGGTGAGGGCGGTGAAACTGGTGAGGTTGCCGCTTGAGGCGATGTAGAAGAATACGCCATAGGCGATCGCGCTGCCGAAAATTGTGGCATATCCTAACGCCATCCAATCTGGAAAACCTAAGTTATTCCACTGATTTGATTCCCAAAATGCCGACCCCACCCACAGGGGAATCCCGCCTATAATCATATGCCAGCCCGTCGCAACCACGGGATCGCAATGGCGGCTAACGTAGCGGATACAAACGGTGCCGGTTGCCATCGATAGTGCGGCGAGCAACATCAACCATTGACCGTTGTTAAATAGGGCGTGCCAACTGAAGGAAAAATCAACCGCAGATCCACTGAAGGCGCTGAGAATCCAGTCGTCGGGCAATCCCACCAGGCTAATGCCTAACACGCCAATCCCCAGTCCCAATCCACCCCACAGTCCGATGGTTTCGCCAAATAGGAGACTCGACAGCAGCGCGATCGCGATCGGTTGCGAGTCGATGGTCACTGACCCCAACCCCGCCCCCGTCCGCACCAGACCTTCTGCGAGAAATCCCTGAAACATTAAACCGTCTAAAAGGGCAAAAACACCGATCCACAGCCACGCTTTCAAGGTTTTGGGTTGAGGACGCTTGTAGAGGGCCGTGGCGATTAAAATGAGGACTCCCGCAGGCACTAAACGCACGCCAGCCATGAATAGCGGCGTGGTATGTGGAATAACGCCCTTCATCGCCACCATCGCTGTTCCCCACAGGAAAAAGGGCGAGATGAGGAGCAGAGGAGCAATAAAAGGGTTCGATTGAGTTGAATTTGAAGTCATGATGCTGGCAAACCGCTGAACCGCAAGCAACGGCAATCTATATTTTTGTTAAGTATTGTAATGTTAAGTTAATTATAGAGGAAGATTCATCGACCTCCGTAACAAAAGGGTCAAATCCCCGGATATTGAGAATTTGACCCAAATATAGAAGTGAATTTACTTAAGTGCGAGCCGTTACGCGCAATTGTCCGCAAGCCGCATCCGCCGCGAGACCGCGCGAAGCCCGGACGCTAACAGCAATGTTTTCCTCGACGAGTCGGTCTTGAAACTCTTGGATGCGCTGCGGGTTGGGACGTTGATAATCTGCGTCGGAAATGGGATTGTAGGGGATCAGATTCACGTGAGATTGAAAGCCGCGCAGGTGTTGGGCGAGTTCGACGGCGCACTGGGGAAAATCGCTAACGCCGGCGAGGAGGATATATTCAAAGGAAATCCTGCGGCCGGTAAGTTCTACATATTCGCGACAGTCGGCGAACAAGCGCTCGAGGGGGTAGTGTTGGGCGCTGGGGATGAGTTGTTGGCGCAGGCGTTGGTTGGAGGCGTGCAAACTCACAGCTAGGGTCGATTGTAGCTTGTACTGGGCGAGTTGGCGGATGCGTCCCGGCAGTCCGACGGTGGAAATGACGAGCGATCGCTTGCCGATTCCCACATCTATATTTAAACACTGAAGGGCTGCCACTACCACCTCAAGATTTAACAACGGTTCTCCCATGCCCATAAACACTACATTGCTGACTCGCCGCCCGAAATCTTCTTGTACCGTCAGCACTTGATCGACAATTTCGTGAGGCTGCAAATTGCGTGCAAACCCGCCTTTTCCTGTGGCGCAAAAATCGCAAGCCATCGGACAGCCGATTTGGGAGGAAACGCACACCGTCAGGCGTTTTGAGGTGGGAATGCCGACGGTTTCAATCTTCAATCCATCAGCAAGGCGCAGGAGGTATTTGCGCGTGCCGTCGGGGGCGACACTTTTGTAGTCGAGGGTGGAACGGCCGATGGGGATATCTGCAATGGTTTCTCGCCATTTTTTCGGGAATACTGAAATTTCCGATAGCGATCGCGCACCTTTTTCATACAACCACTGGTGCAACTGTTTGCCGCGATAGGCGGGTTGTCCTTGGCTGACAACCCAGTCGGCGAGTTCGTCGGCAGATCGGCACAGTAGCGGCAATTTCTCTGCGTTTTCAGTGGGGACTGGCGTTGGATGTTCGATGAAAATGATGCAACCTCCTTAGTTATTAAAAATTCTGATTTTTGAGCTTTAGCGTACTTGAGAATAATTCTTACTTTTTTTGAATTCATGTAAGTTTATAGTTAAGTTTACTATAAACTATAGAAATACCTCTTTAAAGAGCCACTGGCTCGATTTATCATTTTTTTAAGATGAGCATCAAACCAATTTTAACAAATCCTTCTGAATGCGCTGCTGTAGAATCATTGCCCCAACTGTGGGCGAAAAAATATGTTCAAAATTTAGTCGATCCCGAGGCGGTGTGGGAAAACCAAGCCTCAATGGGACGGGACGCGATCGCAACCAAACTCAACGAATCTTTGCGCCACACCAGTGCCAAAGCCTGGACGCACACCGAAGCCGTTTTGGGTAGAGAAATTCAGCGCCACAATCTCGATCCCCAACTCATTAACCCCTGGCAAATCGCCCAAGACGTACATTGTATTTACGAAAAAGCCCTTGCTGCCTACGCCAAACGTACCATTCCCCGTCGCCTTTCCGTTGCCATTTCCACAGATTTAGGCGAAATTCGTCATAAATATACAGCCGTCGATCCGCGAACCATTGGTTTCGTCAGTATGCAGTTCCACTATACCGGACAAATCTTACTCGAACCCTTGCTTCAAGAAGAACAAACAATTATCAGCGAGTATTTTAAAGTCATCGACGACCACTTATATATGCCCTTACAGCGAGCATACAGTGCAGCGGGAGAATACGATTATCACTCCCTCATTCTCGATGCCGTTCGGCGACTTTTACCCGTCATTAGCACCATTGCTCGCAAGATTTATCAAGATATCGTCGAACTTTATCCCGACTATCAGTGCTATACCGCAGCTTTAACTGATTCAAGAGTGCGCGTTTCGAGCATTAGAGATGCCGAAATGTTTCAAGTTTATCTCTGTTTATGCGCTTTAGAGCAAAACTTTAGCAGCGTGAAACAAGAATTATTTCCGCTCTGTGCGATGCTTTATCCGCCGTTGAAGGTGAATTGGGAATTGGTACAACAATTAATTAGTATGTTGGGCATAGAAATTCAACGAAATCTCGGTCCCCAGCGCATGAAGATCTTTAAACCTTATCTTAAAGCTTTTGCAGATATGTTTTCGCCAGAGGTGTTTCCAGAAAGTTGTTAGTTGGTCATTTGCCATTGGTCATTTTTCAACGGATTTTGGTTGTTGTGCCGCCAACGGATAAAGGGCGGCACAGTTATTGTAGCGATTGTCTTGAATGTCTTGGGGGAAAAGAAGTGGCGATCGCTTTCATCATTCACGCTTTTCCTGGAACTTCCCCCGTTAAAATGTACTAAAATGCGCTTCAAAGCCTTGTCTGACCTAGCATACAGCGGTCGGTGTCCAAATAAGTGTACCCATGTTAAGCTCTTGAACCGAAGTAGCGATCGCGCTATCATTAAATTATATCCGAAAAAGAATGGTACACTTAGAAAAAGCGTATCGTAAGTTCTGTTTGATAGAGAAGGTATAGAGTCTACGATTCTGAGTGCGGGAACATAGTTCCGATATACTACCGATGCAATGGGTTGTTTCAAGCTCGAATTGGAGTGCGATCGATAACCCAAGAAAACGCGATCGCTCAATCGGAAGGCAAGTCTCCAAATTGCACTCGATCGCGATCGAGGAATGCGGCTAATTCATCGGCTTGTTGGCGTTCGGCTTCAGCTAACTGTGGAGATATTATTATCCGCGCAGCCGATGTCACGGTTGATGGTGGACTTCCCTTCGAGCCGTTCTTTTCAAGTTTTATTGCCAATTTAGTGGTGAATCCGAGCGGAAATAGCGGCGACATTATCATTGATGCCGAACGAATTCGAGTCCTCAATGGCGGACGAATTGGTGCGGGCATTTTGATTGAAAGCGGCAATGCTGGAGATGTGGTAGTTCAAGCATCCCAGAGCGTAGAATTGATAGGGACTTGCGCGATCGCATTCTTGTTCTATGCTGAAACTGGCAGCAGGCTGAGATAAACATGGATTTGACCGTTAAAACCATCAACACCCTTGCTGTCAACATTTGCCAACTGCTGGCATTGTTTGTTATTTCTACTGGCATTATTAAGGCGCTGTGGATTTACGTCAAATATGCCCTGTTCAGTTTTTCCTCGGGTTTCGCCTTTCAACAGAGTCGCCTGGAAATGGGCTATGCTTTCTCCTTGGGGTTGAGCATTCTCGTCGGCGGGAGTATCCTGAGAACGACTATTGCGCCCACCTGGGACGATATCGCTCGCTTGGTTGCTATTATCGCCATTCGCACCGTTCTGAACTATTTTCTCTTACAAGCGATTAATACATCTTCTCAAATTGCCACTGCCCCTCAAGGAGAGGAAGGTGAATTTGAGCCAGAGAAGAGTTAGGGTCATTCTGTCAAGAGTTGTTCTTTGAGGCATTTTCCTGAACAATATTCAAAAGATGAAGTCAAAACTCCAATTTTTCGAGAAACTGAGATTTTTATGAAAGCTTCAGATATTATGACAACCGATGTCATCACGATTCGCGGTTCGGCGACGGTGGCAGAAGCGGTTAAATTGATGAAAGAAAACAACCTTCGGGCTTTAATCGTGCAGCGGCGTTCCCGGGAAGATGCCTACGCGATTGTAACGGAAACCGATGTGATTTATAAGGTTACAGCCTACGGCACTGACCCTAAAACCACGCGCGTCTACGAAATTATGACGAAACCTTGTATTATCGTGAACCCGGATTTGGAGGTGGAGTACGTAGCACGTTTGTTTGCCAATACGGGAATTCGTCGCGCGCCAGTGATTCGGGACGAGCTTTTAGGGATTGTTTCGGTAAGCGATATTTTGCGTAAAGGCGATTTTGTGGAAAAACCGAAAGCGATCGTGCTTGAAGATGAGATTCAAAAAGCGCGAGAAAATGCTCGGAGTATTTGCGCCGAAAAAGGATCGACTTCTCCTGACTGTGCGGCGGCTTGGGATATTGTGGAAGAATTGCAAGCTGAAGCTGCCCATCGACGGGCAGAGAAGTTGGTGAAAACTTATTTTGAGGAGTATTGCGAGGAGAATCCCGATGCGCGGGAAGCTCGCGTCTACGAGACTTGAGGAGGCGTTGTTTGTTAGACAAAGATGCACCTGCGCTGCGAAGAGCACACCCTACTAGCCTGACACAGCTAAAATAGTGCAATAGATTCTGGATAAAAGTTTTGAAAAATCTGGATTTCATCCCTTTTCTCAAGAAACATTTTAGTCGTGTCGGACTACTACAAATAGAGTATTACGCGATCGCGTCCGAGCTGCTTTTTGAGAGCTAGAGCGCGATCGCACGATCGGATTTAACGATCTGCTAATAATTAAAGGAGGGACGTTCAATTAAACGTCTCTCCGTTTTCATTTTCGCTCTTTTTTAAGTCAAGTAACTGCTTCAGTTGAGAACCCAAGTTCAATCTCTCGATCGCGCTAATGCAAAACGACTTAACTTTGGGACAGTCGCTTAACTTTACCCCCTCCCAATAAGCGATGGGCTTCGGCTAAGAAACCAGGAATCTTGTCGGCGTGAGGACTTTCTTCAAAACACTGCTTCCAACTCAATTTGAGCTGTACTTGTTTGAGTTTATCTGCCTTATTCCCAGGGAACCAATGACCGCCATTTCCCAGCAGATTATAGCGCGACTTTCCATAGTCAATCATATCGTAAGCGATCGCCAGATTGCGCAACCAAAGGATAACGGGAATATTAATTTCTCCCGGCGTTTGTTGGTAGGAGGGCAACCCTTCGTGCCATGTCGAGTACCACTCTTGTCCCAAGGCGGCGATCGCGGCCTGCTCTAAGCGCTCTAAAATCGGTTCTAACACCTCCTCTGCCCGATCTAACAAAGAAAGGATTTTTAGGTGTTCGTCGAAGTCAGAGGGCTTGGCAGCGCCCAATGAGAGGGTGTGAACTTGGGGATGGGACAGACAAAAGAGATCGTTGAAAGCCATCGGACTCAAGGGCTGACACAACTCAACTAATTTGGGCGGCGGGTTGTAGAGGTGTCCCCCTTTATCCGAGGGACTGATGATGAAAACCCCCATATCGTGGCGGTTGGCGGCTTCAATGGCGGGCCAATTAACCTGATAAATGTAATACCAGTGCAAATTTACGTAGTCAAACTCGCCAGTTTCAATGGTTTTAACAATAGTTTCCGTAGGTCCGTGAGTGGAAAAACCGATAAATTTCACCCGACCTTCTTTTTGTAGCTTCCTTGCCTCCTCCAAACACCCGCCCGGTTGAAGGGTTCGCTCCAGTAATTCGTCAGTATTAATGCCGTGAATTCCGAGAAGATCGATATAATCCAGTTGCAAAAACTCGAGAGATTGATTGAATTTGCGACGAAATTCCAGAGGATCGGGTTTGGGAGAAATTTTAGTTTGGATGACGAGTTTTTCGCGCGGAAACTGCGGGAGAACGCGCCCGAGTTGCATTTCTGAGGTGCCGTACCCCCTTGCCGTTTCGATATGATGGATGCCGAGATCGAGGGAACGGCGAATTGTGGCTTCGAGATTGCGCTGATTTTGGGCGGGAATGTCTGACGGGGGAACGTCTTTCCATTTATACTGATAGCGCATCCCGCCGCAAGAGAAGACAGGGATTTGAAGTTCTGTGCGTCCGAAGCGCCGATACTGCATAGCGTGAGAGGAAAGTTGGGAGAACGAGCGATCGCGGTTGATGTCCTCTATTTTAGCCGATTCTGAATGCGTCGATTTTCAATGGGTAGAATGTAATGAATAATGAATAATGAATAAATAACTCATAACTCATAACTCATGCCTATTCTTCTCCACGTTATCGGTATTGGTTTAGAGGGTGCCGCAGGACTCAACGAAACAACCCGCGCTATTATTGAGGCGGCAACGGTTTTGGCAGGAAGCGATCGCCATCTTAATTTTTTCCCTCGCCACAGCGGAAAACGCATTGTTTTGTCGGATTTTACCGAGGGACTTCAAACTATTAAAACGCTGTGGAAACAAGGAGAAACCGTTGTTATATTAGTCACCGGCGATCCCCTTTTTTTTGGGTTGGGCCGCTTATTGCTGGAGGAATTTCCCCCAGACTCGCTACACTTTTCGCCCCATCTCAACTGCGTTCAACTCGCTTTTAATCGCCTGAAGGTGCCTTGGCAAGATGCCTGTTGGATTAGCGCTCACGGACGTTCTCTCGAAGCGTTAACCCAAGCATTGCAGCAGGGAAAGGATAAAGTTGCTGTTCTCACCGACAATACAAATACGCCAAATGCGATCGCGCGCCTCTATCTCTCTCTCGATTTACCCGTTGCCTATGATTTCTGGGTTTGCGAAAATTTGGGCGGTACAACGGAAAACGTTCGCTGTTTTTCAGGCGATCGCATCCTTGGGGAAAGCTTTGCACCTCTCAATATTGTCGTTTTACTGAAAACAGAACAATCTTTCGTTCCCTCCCAACTGCCAATTTTCGGACTTCCCGACTCTCTATTTTATAGTTTCCGCGATCGCCCCGGATTGATGACCAAACGCGAAGTTCGCATCGTTATTTTGGGCGAACTGGCACTGCAACCTAACCAAGTTGTGTGGGATATCGGCGCGGGAACGGGTTCGGTTTCGATTGAAATTGCTCGTCTCTTGCCAAATGCGCAGATTTATGCTATTGAAAAAACAGCAATGGGACAAAATGCTATCGAAAAGAATTGCGATCGCTTCGGGGTTAACAACGTGACAATTGTTCGCGGAACTGCCCCCCAAAGTTTAACTCAATTGCCCGCTCCCGATCGCGTTTTTATCGGCGGTAGTGGGGGAAATTTACGCGCCGTTCTCCAAGTCTGCGAACAAAGACTGGCACCCGAAGGTATTGTCGTTGCTGCCTTTGCCACTCTCGAACATCTTAACCTGTGTTTGGAGGAATTGCGCGTCAAGGCAGCGATCGAGGGACGACATCGCGTTTGGTCCTATCGCCTGTTGCAAATCAACCTATCTCGTTCCGTTCCCGTTGCTTCTCTGACGCGCTTTTCTCCTTTAAACCCCGTGACGTTGGTAATAGCGAGTAGAACGGGAGATTAAAAATTCAAAACAATTGAGTTAAAACAATTCTTCTCTTATTTTTCTAGTTTTTCGTCATCCCCTTGAGAGCGGGTATCGAGTAACATTTTACGCTTCTCTGCACGTTCCTCTTGACGAGTCGTACTACCATAAATGAATGTTCCTGCTAAGCTTGCAAGACTACCGCCGCCTAGTACCGCAGCAGTAGCTTCATGCCCTGTGGCAGCACTGTAAGCGCTTGCGACAATACAAGTCATAGAAAGCACAAAGGCTAACAACAAACCCAAATTCGCACGTTTTATATCGCTTTCAATTACGGCTTTTTCCAAGTACATACGATGTTCGCCTTGGCGTTCTGCTATGGAGAATAGCCTATCCGCAGATCCAGGCAAAATACCTTCATAATCCCTAAGAATACTAGGAGGTGGTAAAGGGCCTTAAAATTGGCTTGAAACTATTGCTTCAAGCCTCCTCGTACTTATTGAGATAGATTCAGGTTTTGACTCAGGTTGTAAAGAGACCTCATCCAGCGAGGAAACTATTTCGTCAGACTTGACTTCACCCTCTAATTCTGAATCTTCGTTCTCAGGAACCATCGATAACTTTTAGTTTTTTATTATTGACCGATAAGCGACAAGAGAATTTTATCTTCTTCTGTCAGCTCAAATTCTACTCCATCTTCTAACTCTGGATACGACCGTAGAACTTTTCTAAGATCGTCACCGACAACTAACCAGTCCGAGTAAATCGCTAAAGCATCCGCTTGTTCGGATGTGTTGTACTCAGACAAGGTACCACCTATATCCAATAATCTAGCAATTCCTTCGAGCAGCGAAGGTCTTGCATACAGATAGCTCGTTAGCTTGTTCATTAGCTTTAACCTGCGCTCCAACCGCACTTTAGTCCAAAGTTACATTTTCGTTATGCTTTCTGGTGGAAATTCCTTTGAGCATCGAGCATAACATTTCACTCAGATGTCTGCTATATTCTCTATATTAGACCGTTGTTCTAGAGATTTGCTGATACATATATCGTTTAACCAAGATTTTGACTGTATCACTTTGCTACATAATTTGTAAAATCCTCATCTTCACTGGCGCGTTAACGCTCGAAAAAAGAGAGCTAACTGGAATAGGCAAATTGCGGTAAGCAGTAAAGTGAAGTCGAACCGTTTAGCCCAAAGTTGCCATGAACCCAACCGACCTTGCGTTTACCTCCGCCCTCGACCAAGCCCAACCGATCCGCGATCGCGAAATCTCCCCCCTAGATCTCGCCCAACTCTACCTCGATCGCATCGCCCAACTCAACCCCCAACTGGGCAGTTTTTACCACATCGCCGCCGACCGAGCTCTCCAAACCGCCAAAGCCCAAACCGAACAACTGGCTAAAACCAGCGACACCTCCCAACTGCCCCCCTTCTTCGGCGTTCCCATCGCTATCAAAGACCTCAACGCCGTCGCGGGGATGCCCCTCAGTTACGGTCTCGCCTGCCAAAAAGATGCGATCGCATCCTACAACGACGGCATCATCGCGCGTATCGAACAAGCGGGATTTATTATTTTAGGCAAAACCGCCGTTTCCGAAGCCGGTTCCCTCCCCTACTCCGAACCCCCCGGCTTCCCCCCAGCGCGCAACCCCTGGAATCTAGACTACACTCCCGGCGGTTCCAGTGGCGGTTCGGCCGCAGCCGTTGCCGCCGGGTTGTGTTCCCTTGCCCAAGGTTCCGACGGCGGCGGGTCCATTCGCGGACCGGCTGCTTGTTGCGGCATTGTGGGCCTCAAACCGGCGCGAGGTCGCATTTCCTACGCCCCGGCAGGAGACCATCAAAGCGGTATTGCCACCAACGGTCCCCTCGCGCGAACGGTGGCAGATGCGGCAGCGTTGTTGGATGTAATGTCCGGCTATATTACCGGCGATCCTTATTGGTTGCCCGACCCAGAAATTCCTTTCCTAGAAGCCACCCGTTGCCCCCCAAGTCAACTGCGTATCGCCTTTTCCACGCAAATTTTACCCCTTGGCGAAGCGGCTGTTGAAACGACGCGATCGGTCAGGGAAACGGCGCAGCGTTTGGAACAATTGGGTCATATCTTGGAAGAAGACTGTCCCGATTGTAGCGGCCTGGTCGAACCCTTTGCGAGAATTTGGCAGGCAGGCGTAGCGGCGGGTTTTCCACCGGAAGTGTTGAGTCCGATGAACGCTTGGATTGGGCAACAGGCGGGGACGGCGGGAGAATATTTACAAGCAGTGGGGCAAATGCAGGCGATCGCGCGCCGAATTGTCGCCTTTTTTGATAAGTTTGATGTATTGCTGCTGCCCGTATACTTGCATCCCACCATTCGAGTGGGCGAGTGGGCAGATTTAACCCCTGAAGAGACGTTGGAGAAGGTCATCCATTGGGTCGCCCCTTGTCCGCCCTTTAACGCCTCTGGACTTCCCGCGATCGCGTTACCTGCCGGTTTTGACGATGGGGGTTTGCCCTCGGGCATTCAGTTAGTGGGAAAACCCGCCGCCGAAGCCACCATTCTGTCCCTCGCCGCCCAACTGGAAGCCGCCTATCCTTCTCATCGCTATCAGCCTCCTAACAGGGGGTAGCGATCGCTAGTGAGAGTTCAATAAATTACGTAGAAATATGAGCTATTCGGCACTAAAGTGCCGACTACAAACGGAACGGAACTGCCTTTTTCCTCCACCGGGGAGAGGAAATTTTTATCGAGTCTCCTTTGAATAAAAACAAGTCCAATTCCCAAAGGAAAAACGAAATGACTGGTTCGCAACTCGGAGCCCCCCAGCCGCAGACCGTTAGCATATTTACCAGCGAGGCAGCAGCGCGAGATGCTCGTCAAAGGCTTCTAGCCGCCGATTTCAGCGCCGAACAAGTTTATCTTGAGACCCGACCCATCGGCAGCGATAACCCCATTGAAGGGACTAAAGCTGGCTCGGGATTTAAAGGAGGCGCGCTCGGGGGTGGCTTATTGGGAGGAGTTGCCGGCTTGTTATTTGCCCTAACCGCTGTTAAATTTTCAGCCGTCCAACTCGTTCGCAATAGCGATATTGCCTTGTGGTTTCTCGGACTGGGGGGTGTCGGGGGAATTGTCGGCGCGATCGCGATCGGTCTAATGGGAGGGTTGTCGGGGGCTGCCGCACCTAAAAAATCCCCTTCGAGTTCCGGCTTTCCCCTCGCTGAAAAACAATACCTCCTCGTCGTCCGAGGCAACCGAGAGCAATACCAACGAGCCAGCGAAGTTTTACAACGCACGTAGAAAGGTGAATAGCGTAGGGACGTGACTCCACAAGGCAGAGGGCAGAAGGTAGAAAGAAGGGTTTTAAGACTAAGGTGCCGATCGCCGACGCAACCCCGAACAAGTAACGAAAATCTCGCAATCAAACGTTAATTTCCGTTTTCCCCTTACCGGATCGCCCGTACCAGCTTAAACTAAACAGTGTGAATAGTGTGAACTCAAGCAGCGGCAGTCGCGAGGTTTGTTGTGAAAAACGTATTAGGAATCATTTTAGGAGGCGGTGCGGGAACCCGTCTCTATCCCTTAACCAAGATGCGGGCCAAACCCGCTGTTCCCCTGGCGGGTAAATATCGCCTCATCGATATTCCCGTCAGCAATTGCATAAACTCAGATATTAATAAAATCTACGTCCTCACTCAATTCAACTCCGCTTCTCTCAATCGCCATCTTAGCCGCACCTATAGCTTTTCGGGTTTTAGCGAAGGGTTTGTCGAGGTTCTCGCCGCCCAGCAAACCGCCGAAAACCCCAGTTGGTTCCAAGGAACGGCTGATGCGGTGCGACAGTATATGTGGATGTTCGGGGAGTGGGGCGCGGATGAGTATCTGATTTTATCGGGCGACCATCTCTATCGCATGGACTACTGCGACTTTGTGCGGCGACATCGGGAAACGGGCGCTGATATTACCCTATCGGTGGTTCCCATTGATGAAAAGCGCGCATCGTCCTTCGGTTTGATGAAAATTGACGACACGGGACGAGTGATCGACTTTAGCGAAAAGCCCAAAGGCGAGGCGCTTAAAAAAATGCAGGTGGATACCAGCGTTCTCGGTCTTTCGTCAGACGCGGCGAAAAAAAGTCCCTATATTGCTTCAATGGGAATCTATGTCTTTAAGAAAGAGGTTCTCGAAAAACTCCTAGAAGACTACCCCGACAAGACCGATTTTGGGAAGGAGATTATTCCGAGTGCGGGTAGCGACTACAACGTCCAAGCCTATCTATTTCAGGGTTACTGGGAAGATATTGGGACCATTGAAGCATTCTACGAGTCAAATTTAGCCCTGACACAGCAGCCTTCGCCCCAGTTTAGTTTCTACGATGAAGGCGCTCCCATTTATACTCGCGCGCGCTATCTTCCCCCCAGCAAATTCTTAGACTGTCAAGTTATTGAGTCGATGATTGGGGAAGGATGTATTCTGAAAAACTGCCAAATTAGTCGCTCGGTATTGGGGATTCGCTCTCGCGTTGAATCGGGGTGTAAAATTGAAGATTCGCTCCTAATGGGTTCGGATTATTACGAACCATTTGCCGAACGGACTTCGGGCAAACTCGAGGGTCAAATTCCCATCGGCATCGGTCAGGAAACGGTGATTCGTCGGGCCATTGTCGATAAGAATGCTCGCATTGGCAGTAAAGTCTTGATTCTCAATAAAGAACGGGTGCAGGAAGCCGATCGCGAAGATGAAGGATTCTATATCCGCAGCGGCATCGTCGTGGTGCTTAAGGGGGCTGTGATTCCCGATGGGACTGTTATTTAGGGAATAAGGGCGCGCGTCCAGTTAATCGCCCGCCTCAGAGGTTCGGCGATCGCGATCGCCAGACCGCGAAAAACCGAACCTCTCCCCTTCAGTTCGCTCTGTTATCATAAAAACACCTTAAGAGAATATGAATTATTATTAAGTAGGCGATTAAAGGAGACTGCTGTTAATGCCTTCAACGGACTTCAAAGACTACTATGCCATCCTGGGGGTCAAAAAAACCGCCAGCGCAGAAGATATCAAAAAAACATTTCGCAAACTCGCCCTGAAATACCATCCCGATCGCAACCCGGGAGACAAAGCAGCAGAGGCGCGCTTCAAAGAAATTAGCGAAGCCTATGAAGTCCTCTCCGACTCCGAAAAACGCAAGAAGTACGATAACTTCGGGCAATATTGGCAACAAGCCGGTCAAAGTGGCGCGCCTCGAGGTACTGGCGTAGACTTTGGCGGGTTTGACTTCGGTCGCTACGGCAGTTTTGAAGAATTTATTAACGACCTCCTGGGCGGTATCGGCGGCGCTGGGGGGACAGGCGGCAGACCCAACGGCGGCTATACCTATCGCACCTCAACCTCAACGGGGCAAACGGGATACAGCAGCGCCGAGGACTTTGGGTTTGGCTACAACGGACGCACCGCCCAAGCCGATACAGAATCCACCATCCGCCTCACCCTGGCAGAAGCCTATCGCGGTGCCAAGAAACGGCTGAATTTGGGCAGCGAAATCGTGGACGTGCGCATTCCTCCCGGCGCGAAACCGGGGGTTCGCATTCGCGTGCGCGAAAAAGGGAATCTCAACCCCTACACCCGCAAGCGCGGCGATTTATACTTAAATGTGGAACTGGATCCCCATCCCTTTTTCCAATTCGAGGGGGATAACCTGACCTGCGAAGTGCCGATTGCGCCCGATGAGGCAGCGTTAGGTGCGTCTATTGAAGTGCCAACCTTAGATGGGATGGTGACGATGAAAGTCCCACCAGGAATTCGTTCCGGTCAATCTCTGCGACTGCGAGGGAAAGGGTGGCCCTCTCCCAAGGGACAGCGCAGCGACCAATTGGTGAAAATCGCGATCGCGCCCCCGTCCAATCTGAGTAAAACCGAACGGGAGTATTATGAGAAATTGCGCAGTATCCGAAGCTACAATCCGCGCGCTCATTTACAAAAAGTTCGGATTTAATTGGGAATTGGTCATTGTTCTAAAACCTAAAATATCATTAGTCCTTCGTCCTTAGTTGTATGGCTGCGGCAGTTGAAATTAAAAACTTAAAAAAGAGCTACGGTTCGATACCAGCAGTAGAAGATATTTCCTTCCAAATCGAACGGGGCGAAATCTTCGGACTTCTCGGACCCAATGGTGCGGGGAAAACGACCACCATTCGCTGCTTGTGTACCCTCGCCAAGCCCGATAGCGGAAAAATCGAAGTTTGCGGCATCGACGCGATCGCGCGCCCCAAAATTGCGCGGCGCAGACTCGGTTACATTGCCCAAGAAGTCGCCCTCGATAAAGTCCTCACCGGACGCGAATTGCTCCAACTCCAAGCTGCACTGTACCACCTCCCCGGAGCCGCAGCCAAGGAGCGAATTGCCCAATTGTTGGAAATGTTGGGCCTTCAAGAGTACGCCAACCAAAAAACCGGCACCTATTCCGGCGGATTGCGCAAGCGCTTGGACTTAGCCGCCGGTTTGCTGCACCAACCCGACGTTCTGGTTTTAGACGAACCCACCGTCGGACTCGATATCGAAAGTCGCGTCGTCGTGTGGGACTTTTTGCGTCAGTTGCGCGAAGCAGGAACGACGGTATTGATAACCAGTCATTACCTCGAAGAAATCGATGCCCTTGCCGATCGCCTCGCCATTATCGATAAGGGGGTGATTATTGCCGAAGGAACGCCCTCGCAACTGAAGGATAGAGTAGGAGGCGATCGCGTCACCTTGCGCGTGCGCGAATTTACGCCCCCCACCGAAGCCGAAACCGTCAAAGAAAAATTACTCGCATTGCCCTTTGTCGAAGAGGCGATCGTTAACTCCGCCCAAGGCAACTCTCTCAACCTCATTGTCGCCTCTCAAAGCAACCCCCTAACCCAACTCGAACGAACGCTGCAAGATCTGGGACTGCCTATTTTTAGCATGGCTCAATCTCGTCCGAGTTTGGACGATGTTTACCTCGCCGCTACCGGACGAACCCTCCTCGACGCGGAGTTAGCCGCTGCCGGGACGCGCGATCTTAAGAAGGAGAAAAAGCAGGAAATGAAGTAGTCGTACCGACGAAGCGCGATCGCGAATTAATGTAGGGACGTTCAATTGAACGTCCCTACATTAATTCGCCGCCAGAATCCATACGCCTAATCAATTCGCAGATTAAAAAACTATATATACCAGGCACATTCGCGTCGGAAGAGACAAATTGTATTTCTGACACCAAGTACTGCTTCTTTATTCAGTATTGTGTAGGGTGGGAATTGCCGCTCAAAAGCTGGATTCGACAAATTCTCTCACCCTTGGCAATGCCCACCATTAACTGGCTAAGTAGGCGGGCGCAATTATTCGTAAAATAGCGATTCAATTCAAAATCGTGGAACCCTCTTTGTAGCTGGCTTTCAGCTTAAGTTTTGGATTCTGGGTTGTAATGTTTATTTATGCCCACCTACTTAATCGATTGTACTATGATACAGTCCAAGGCGCTGTATAATCTTCGGAGTACACTTACGATCTGACAAGCGTGCGGCTAAAAAATTATCTTGAGAACCCGTTATTCTTGTTACTCGATAAATGCCATTACTGAAAGAGAAGTTCGTTTACTTTATCTTCAAAGATGTCCGTTCAATATACTTTATTATAGGTACATAGCTGCTGGGGGGGCGACATGAAAGCTAAAACGTAGATACGATCAGCTCCATAGCCCTTATCCCTCTCAAATAATTGGGCAGTTTTCCGGGATTGATTTTCATGATTTTTTGGACAGTTTCCCAAC
>JAXHVQ010000117.1:0-19022 GCA_034189065.1 Cyanobacteriota bacterium | reverse complement strand
TTTGTCGTGTGCCGCCAACGGATATTCAACGGATTACTGGGTGGATGCGCGCCAACGGATAAAGGGCGCGCTTTTGTGGATAAAGAGCGGCACGGTTGTTTATTGGGAATTGGGAATTGGGAATTAGTTATCAACTTAGATTGGGGTGCGTGGCAACGAATGGGGAATCGAATTAATCGAACCTTTCCTGCTTAGAGGAACTCGAATCTCCCTGAAACTTGCGTCTACTCTCTCAATTCTACATTAAACTCATTGACAATTCGTCGTCTCAATTCCTTCGATTCCGATCGCGGCAATAAGTCAAAGACTTCGCGCAAAACGTCGTCCATCTTTTCATAAGGGACTTGGCCTTTTTCATTGAAAACAACCTTTCCCTCATCGTCAAAAATGACCGTTTGCGGGACGACACCGCTATAATAATGACCCGCTTCGTTGGATTTATACTCGGTTTCAAGCCCTAAAGAATCGATGGCGACGGGAATAATACTTGCTGCCCGACCGTAAAATTCTTGCAACCGAGAAACAATAATAGCATATTCTTTACTATCTCGGCTGTCATCGGCATAAAATACGACAATAGCGGGTCTGTGTAGCTTCAAGGAATCAGCTAACGTAACTTTTGATGGAACGAGGGAACCATTTCCAGCGTAAATCATGTAAATATTCCCATCGTATCGATCGTCGTCTAAAGCGGCGATCGCCGACGGAACCCAACACGACAAACTGACGGCGATCGCTAAAATTATGCAGAAACCGCACGACAGCAAACGTTGTAAAAATAAACGGTTCAAGACTTGACTAAATCTCTCTTTTAAGCTAAGCAAATTCATTCAATGACTAAGGGTTAAACAATGACAAAAAATAGCTAAGTTGCCAGACAAAATCGTTGGCATTATTAGGTTGTAGCGGACAAGGCGTATAATTGCCCGTAGGACTAAAATTAACAAATCGCGTTCCCCTTACCCGCCCTACAGTTATCATCTCACGCTCGCGGACAGATAGAAAACGCCATGTTAATGTTTGCCGTAGAATGGGATGCCGCGATCGCGCTCCTACTGGCTGCATTCCTAGATTATCTCATTGGCGACCCTTGGGGATGGCCCCATCCCGTTCGAGTCATGGGTTGGGCGATCGCGCATTATACCAATTTTGTCAAGCACCACCTTCCCGATAAAAGACAGCGCCGCATTGCTGGCATCTTCTTAGGGTTGGGTTTAATCGGTAGCAGCGCCTTCGTCGGTTGGTTCCTCGTAGAAAGTGCAACTTGGATTCATCCCCTTTTCGGTACCCTTATCGCCGCCATTATGCTAGCCAGTTGTTTCGCCGGACGCAGTTTGCGCGCCGCCACCGAAGACGTTTTAGTCCCCTTGCGCCAAGGCGATCTCGCAACGGCAAGAACGAAACTCAGTTACTACGTCGGACGCGATACCCACAACTTATCCGAGTCGGAAATTTTGCGCGCCCTTCTCGAAACCATTGCCGAAAATACGACCGATGGCGCAACGGCTCCCTTATTTTACGCTATTGTTGGCGCGTTAATTCCGGGAGTGGGGAGCGTTCCTTTTGCCCTCGCCTACAAAGCTGCCAGTACCCTCGATTCGATGGTGGGATATCGCACAAAACCATTGGCAGAATTGGGTTGGTTTAGCGCGCAATTGGAAGATCGCCTAACATGGTTGCCTTGTCGCTTAACCGTGTTGGCGATCGCGCTTTTTTCGGGCAAACCCCGGCGCGTATGGCAATTGTGTTGTCGGGACGCACCCCAAGATCCCAGTCCCAATTCGGGATGGAGTGAGTGCGCCTATGCTGCGGCGTTAGGCGTTCAACTGGGGGGAACCAATACCTACAACGGCATTGTCAAGGAAAAGCCGCGTTTGGGGGAAAGCGATCGCGCGATCTCTCTCGAAGAAATAACGCGATCGCTCTTTTTGATGCGCGCTTGTTTATTACTTGGATTATTATTTTTTCTGGCGTGTTGGTTATCGATGGCGATTCTCGCACCTTCCGAAGGATAACCGATCCCCTAGAAGAAGCGATCGCGCAATTCATCAGCCAACGTGCATTGACTTGGGTACAAATTTGGTATTCCAAAATTCTATATAGCGTTGACCAATGAAATATAAACAGTAGAAGAATATTACATAGTTTTAATAACTCCTCAAAGTCTCTTGAATTCTTCGTATTCTTCCATTCTTAATTCTTCCGCGTGTGATTTTACAACTCAAATGAAAACGCTATAAGTTCCTTTGCAAGAACTCAAGCGCCCAATTTAAATCCCGAACCGTTTATTTTTCAGCCAAACTCATTGCTCGTTCATTCGCGATCGCGCCCTTTTGTTCGCGCTTCGCTTCTTCAACATAAAACTTAACCAACTGCGCCTCAATTTGGTCGCGCACTAACTGCCGGAATTCAATAAAATGTTCGGCATGGGCGCAAACCGTCAAATAATGGGTCCAAACGCCGGGGTTGTGTCGTACAATTCCCAATAAGTTGCGCCAGAACTGTAAGCGCGTCTCCCGCTTGAACCCCTGCCGCCAAATAATCGTTGCCAGCGCCCTGAGATCGATCCAACTTGGCAATTGAGCCGGAGGATTGCACGGCGAAGGTTTAAGGTGTAAGAAATGACGATAGACGCGATCGAGAAACCGCTTGGGTTCGTATAGCGTGCAAAAGGCATGAATGTATTCCTTGGCAATTTCCTCAACCGATCGCGTGGGGATAAAATTCATCAGTGCCATCTGATCGCCGTCCCCCATATTGCCCAACAGTCGTCCTTCCCCTTCGAGACGATGCCAGAGGGCGGTATTGGGCAGCGCTTGTAAAATGCCAAATAGCGCCGTCGGGATTGCCGTTTTTTCCACAAATTCAATAATGCGATCGCCTGCCCCGGTTTTTTCCCCATCAAACCCGATGATAAAGCCTGCCATCACTCGCAGTCCAGCCTCATTAATCGCCCAAACTGCATCTACCAAAGAATGGCGCGCATTTTGAAACTTTTTCGTCAATTGCAAACTCTCGGCATCGGGTGTTTCAATACCTAAGAATACCGCATTAAAATTACATTCCAGCATCAACTGCATTAACTCTGCATCTTCGGCTAAATCCACCGACGCTTCGGTATTAAAGGTAAACGGATACTGATGTTCGGCCATCCATCCCTTCAATTCCCGCAATAAGAGTTTGACATTGCGTTTATTGCCGATAAAGTTATCATCGACCATGAAAATTGCTCGCCGCCAGCCCAATTCGTAGAGACGTTGAAGTTCTGCCAATAACTGTTGGGGAGTTTTGGTGCGCGGTTTCCGCCCGTATAGTACAATAATGTCGCAAAATTCGCACTGAAAGGGACAGCCGCGAGAAAATTGTACCGACATGGAGTCGTAGGCATCAAACTCCAGCAAATCGAAGCGCGGAATCGGCGTTTCCGTCACGTCGGGTTTCTCGCCATTGGAGCGCAATATCCCTTGAGTTTCGCCCGCTTGAATGGCATCGATAAACATCGGTAGGGTAATTTCCCCTTCGTCGAGAATCAGGAAATCCGCACCGGCATCGAGGGCATCTTCGGGAATGGAGGTGGGATAGGGACCGCCCACAGCAACTCGCTTGCCGCGTTCCTTCCCTTCGCGAATTAGGGCGAGTAAATCCCGCTTTTGTACGATCATCGCTGATAGGACAACTAATTCGGCCCAGTCCCATTCTGCTTCGGTAACTTCTCGGATATTGCGGTCTACGAGTTTAAATTCCCACTCTTGGGGCAAAATAGCCGCAACGGTAATTAAGCCTAATGGAGGGAGGAGGACTTGGCGATCGACCAGTTCCAAAATTTTCTCGAAGGACCAAAAGGTTTTGGGAAACTGGGGATAAAGGAGGAGAACCCGCATAATTGGTGATAATGGGCTAAAGCCCTAGCTTAGCGTATGGAGTCACCGATTGCGTGTCGTACCTCGTCGGGAGTGCAGCTTTACAAACTGTCTCCTCGCGAAGCGCTGTTGGGTCTGACGGGAGAGGGGGAGATGGGGAGAGGGGGGGATGGGGAGATGGGGAGACTGGGGAGATGGGGGGAAATATCTGTGGCATTTTTTGAGGGATTTCGTATCATTTAGATGCGTCTTGGCTGATAAATCTTGGATTGAAAAATCTTGGATTGAACATTTAAAAAATCAAGCCTTGGTTGTTTTTGAAAATAGAATTGCTTTAACCTTGTCATTTAGAAAAAGTTTTTCAAGTGTTAAACTGTTGTTTTCTAAAAAAAACTAAGATCGTGCAAAACAAAATTGTCGCAGTCGAAGGAGATATTACTCAACAAACAGTCGATGCGATCGTCAATTCAGCCAATGAATCGCTGCTTCCCGGAAGTGGAGTGAATGGAGCCATTCACAAAGCGGCTGGATTCGGACTAGAAGAAGAATGCTCGACTCTGGGAATTTGTCGCGAAGGCGAAGCTAAAATCACGAAAGGTTATCGTCTTCCCGCACAGTGGGTTATTCACACAGTGGGACCGGTTTGGGAAGGAGGAAGTTACGGGGAAGCGCAAACTTTAGCTCGGTGTTATCAAAGTTGTCTTACTTTAGCTCTCTCCTACGGAATTAAAACCATAGCTTTCCCCTCTATTAGTACGGGAGTTTATGGCTTTCCCTTAGAAAAAGCAGCTCAAATTGCAGTTAGGGAAGTTCGACAGTTTTTAGACACTCAGAGTGATTTGAAACAAGTTATTTTCGCGTGTTTTGAACCAGAAGTATACGAATTTTACCAAAAACTACAAAAATATAAAGAATTGTAGGGTGTGTTAGCGCAGCGCAGGTGCACCTAATACGAAATCCTGCAAATCTATAGTAAATTTTGGACTTCATGCCGCAACTCGGCAAGGATGCGACCCGAGTAATGACCTTAGCAAATTGGCTCTCCCGATAAATTGAATAATTAAAGGCGATTAACGACAATGACCGCTCTCCCTTAAAATTAAAAATATCAAAAAGCAGCTACTAGAGCTAAAATTTAATCAGCACGCCATGTCCGACCGACCCAAAATCATTGTTCTCGACGACGACCCCACCGGTTCTCAAACCGTCCACAGTTGCCTGCTGCTAATGCGTTGGGATGTGGAAACCCTGCGCCTCGGACTCGCCGACGAAGCGCCAATTTTCTTCATTTTGACCAATACCCGCGCCTTAACCCCCGAAAAAGCAGCAGAGACGACGCGGGAAGTTTGTCGGAATTTGAAGAAGGCGATCGCGATCGCAAACATTGAGGAATTTCTCGTCGTCAGCCGTTCTGACTCGACGCTGCGAGGTCACTATCCTGTAGAAACTGACGTTATTGCCGAAGAATTAGGCCCCTTCGACGCACACTTCCTCACCCCCGCTTTTTTTGAAGGCGGACGCATCACTCGCGATAGCATTCACTACCTCTTCGTTGAAGGCAAGGAAACCCCCGTCCACGAAACTGAATTTGCGCGCGATTCGGTTTTCGGCTACAGTACTAGCTATCTCCCCGATTACGTTGAGGAAAAGACTGAGGGGAAAATTCCTGCCCATACTGTCGAACGATTTTTACTCGCCGATGTGCGTCAAGGTAGTCAAAAGCGTTTGATGAGCTTGACAAATAACACCTGTTGTGCAGTGGATGCCGAAACTCAAGACGATCTCGATCGCTTTGCACAGGATATTTTGGAAGCCGCCGCAAGGGGGAAACGCTTCTTATTCCGCAGCGCTGCCAGCTTATTAACCTCCCTCGCCCAATTAGGCCCGCAACCCGTCGCCTCGGAAAATATGGCGCAGTACGAACGCACCGACCAACCGGGCGTTGTTCTCGTCGGGTCTCACGTCAAAAAGACGACGCAACAATTGGAGCAGTTATTGCAAGAGCCCAATCTCGCACCGATTGAGGTGGAAGTCGTTCGCTTGCGGGACGGTACAGCGTCTAGCGAAACGTTGCGCGAGGAGATTTTGCAGCGCGCTCATGTGGGTTTTGCAGCCGGTAAAACGCCCGTTATTTATACCAGTCGCCAAGAATTGACCTTTGAAGACGTACAGCAGCGCCTCGATTTTGGGGCGGCGGTTTCGGGTTTGTTGATGGAAATTGTACGAGGACTCCCCTCAGAAATTAGTTTTTTAATTAGCAAGGGGGGAATTACCTCCAATGACGTTCTTAGCACCGGTTTAGACTTGCGCTCGGCCCGACTTCTGGGTCAAATTTTGGCGGGATGTTCGATGGTGATTACGTCGGAAGACCATTCGCGTTTTCCTAAGTTGCCAACGGTCTTATTTCCTGGCAATGTGGGAGATGCACGGGGGTTAGCAACGGTGTATCGTCGCTTGAGCGCGAAACATTAATTCTTAACGCTGTGGGACTGAAGTCCCTACTACGAACGGTTCTTCTTTTGTCTTCCCAAGGCGCGTTAAACTGAGAGGTAAGTGGGCGAGTTTTTCTAAAATGGGATGCTGAAAGTCCGGAGTTAGGATAAATTCTAATTGGCTTTTATTGAATTGTGAATTGTGATTACTCCCGCGTCATTTCGATATAAATATGTTCCAAACGGACGGGTTGGCGCGAAATTGAATCAATGGGAATGCCCTCGAAACAGGCAATAATTTCTCTTAATTCTAAATGTTTGGGCAGCCAAAATGCCAACTCGTCGCTGTAGTATCGGTGAGTAAAACCCAACTTTCTGCCGCGATCGATGGCTGCATTGCAATCTTGGGTTTGAATTGAGATAATTTCTTTGGCTTTGATACAACTGCGCAATTTTTCTAAACTACCTTCAGCTAAAATTCTGCCGTTTTTCAAAATTCCAATGCGCTGACAGAGACGTTCGGCTTCGTCTAATAAGTGAGTCGTTAATAAAACGGTGATGCCTTGTTTCTTCAAACGCCGAATTAAGTCCCAAATCTCATAACGCGCTTCGATATCCAATCCTGTTGTCGGTTCGTCGAGAATGATGAGTTTGGGACTATGGACTAATGCGATCGCAATATTTAATCGTCGTTGCATCCCGCCGCTGAGGGTTTCCACAACGCTGCGACGGCGATCGCTTAAATTCACCGCCTCCAAACATTCTGCCATTTGATGTCGTAATTCCTTTCGTTTTAGCCCGTAAATTCTTCCAAAAAACTGGAGATTTTCTTCACAAGATAGACTTTTATAGAGTAAATTCTCTTGGGGAGCGACACCAATTAAAGACTTAGTTTTTTCAGAAACCGGCAAGCCATTAATTGTAATTTGTCCGCTATCGGCTTTGAGTAAATTGCAGAGAATATTAATTGTCGTGGTTTTCCCCGCACCGTTAGCCCCGAGCAGTCCATAAATTTCCCCTAACCGAATGTGCAGATTTAATCCTTGTAAAACCTGTCGTTTTCCGTATGTTTTTTTGAGATTTCTAATGGAGAGCATTAAGTGCAGAAAGTCCTAATTTACAAGACTTGTAAGATTTTATTATAAACTATTTTATATTGCAAAAACCTATTTTTTATAAAGGAATGTGCATTATTCATTATTCATTATTCATTATTCATTATTCATTGCAAATAAACTGGCTCTTGTTTTGCTTTCAGCTCCCGAAGCTTAACAATATAATCAGGAGGATTTTCATTTTGCTCTCTTTCTGAATTTTTGCAGTAGTTTAACCAATTTAGCATATATTGAGTTACATCTTCTGAGTTGTGCAAAAAATACAAAACCGTTGCATAAATGTGTTCTAATGTCAAATGATTGTAGGTCTCAAAAATAGCTTCTGGCGAGCGATGTCGATAAATATATTCATATAGAATTGTTTCGATTCCCACTCTTGTTCCTTTGAGGCGAATGTCATCGGCAGCTAAAAAATCAAAATAATCTTCGAGTTTCATCGTTGACTTCTCTACTTAAATTTCAGGGTGAAGGGGAAAGCGCGATCGCGTAGCGCGTATCGGAACGACCGAAGCGCAGCGTAAGTCTTCATCTAAAAGTATTTTGCCACAGAGCGCACAATAATTTTGCGCGATCGCCTCACTTCCCCCGCATCCACTACAATTTGAATTGATTCCATTATAGAAAGAGTTATGGCGATCGCACCAATCCAAAAACTGACGCTAGCGCAGTTTCTCGAACGCGAATCCGATGACGGAGGCAGAACCGAACTGGTTAATGGAGAAATTGTTGAAATGCGCGCAATTCGATGGCACGATGACATTGCTGATTTTCTCATCCGACAATTCGATCGCGAAGTCGAACGGTCGCGTCTCAATTATCGCGTGACGGGGAGGTTAGTGCTAGCAACGCATTCAGCCACTGGTCAGCAACAGGGTCGCCGTCCCGATGTCAGCATTGTCGGTCGCGTCCTATGGGAGTCTAACCGCTTTGCCTATGCTGCACTTTCACAACCCATTCAACTTGCTGTTGAAGTTGTATCGACGAACTGGGAAGACGATTACATCGATAAATTGGACGAATATCAACGTTTGGGAGTTGCCGAATATTGGATAGTGGACTATCTCGCGATCGGCAGTCGAACCTATTTAGGAAATCCTAAAATCCCAACTCTTTTTGTTTATTGTCTCGACGGAAATGGGGTCTATCGATCCACCGGGTTTCAAAGAGACGATCCCATTGTTTCTCCCACTTTTCCCAACCTTAATTTGACTTTAAACCAAATTTTATCGGCTTGAGTAGAAAGCCTTCACAACTCAAATATAAACCCTCGCTAAAATTACAAATTTGAAGGCGTGAGTTTAGGAGGCGAAACTTTCGAGGCGGTTTGCTGTTTCCGACGTTCTTGTAATGCGCGATCGATCAATTTTGAAACGACCCAAGAAACCGAACGTTCGTCCTCTTCCGCCCACTCTTCCAATTCTTTTTTCCACTCTGAAGGAACGTAAGCGACAACGCGATCTAAATCTGTCTTTCCACCCATGTCTGTCCTTGCTTGCACTATGTTTGACCTTCTCCCAGCATACAAACAATTAACTGACTTGGGTTATGCTATGCTATGCTGTGCTAGCATAATGTAACCTGAATTCCCACCGATTCCAAGTGAAACATCAAAACCTACTCTCTGTCGCCCCAACCCCTTCCTCCCCGCCAAAGCGTCAAGGAATTGTCCTCCTTTCGGCGCGAGAACTAGAGAAAATGCGGCACGCGGGACGCTTAGCGGCGGCACTTCTCGACCATCTCGAACCGATGGTTAAGCCCGGAGTCAGCACCCAAAGCTTAAACGACGAAGCCGAACGATGGGTCCAGTTGCACGGCGCAATTTCCGCACCCCTTGGTTACGCACCTCCCGGACATACCCCCTTCCCCGGTTCCATTTGTACCAGCGTCAACGAAGTCATTTGTCACGGCATCCCCAATCCCAACCAAATCCTCCAAGATGGGGATATTATTAACATCGATGTCACGCCCATTCTCGACGGCTACCACGGCGACACCTCCCGCACCTTTTTAGTGGGAAATCCATCGCCAGTTGCCCGCAAACTGGTTGAAGTGACGCGAGAGTGCATGATGCGAGGGATTGCCGAAGTCAAACCGGGGGCGAGAGTTGGCAATATTGGCGCAGCTATTCAGGAATATGCAGAAGCCAATGGATTCTCCGTCGTCAGAGAAATGGTCGGCCACGGCGTAGGTCGAGAATTTCATACTGCGCCCGACATTCCCCACTACGGCCAACGAGGGAAAGGGTTGAAACTACGTCCCGGCATGGTTTTCACCATCGAACCAATGATTAACGAAGGGGCAAGACATCTGCTATTGTTGAAAGACGGGTGGACCGCGATCGCTAAAGACCGAAAACGTTCCGCTCAATTCGAGCATACCATCGCCGTCACCCAAGAAGGCGTTGAAATCCTTACCCTTGGGGAATAGGGGGCATAAGACACGGAACTATAGCGGTTCTCTATCAAGAGACTTTGAGGAGTTATTATGGCAACTCTAGGAAGTAAGAGTTAGGTTTTGAGAGACGCGACCGCTGCTAACGCTTAAGCTCACTGGCGGCAATGAAGTGTAGCGAAATTGCCGCCCGGTTAAGCGCATAACGAGGCGCTGAACTCAAAATGTATAGCCATGCATTTCAATTTCTTCGGCAAATTCCCTCTCAATAATATCTCTTTGCTTGTCAGAAAATATATCCTGATACGCTCTACGATCTTTTCGGTGTTCAGACTTTGCTCTCACACCAAGTGAACCGTCAAATGGTACGCCCAATTCTTGGAAAACCGTCCCTAGCCCCTCTATCAGCGACTCATACTTAACGACTTTATCTACTAATAGAAAACCATTAGAATCCGTATACATAGAGAAGGTATTACAAAAAATCCCTGTTCTAATATATTCATCGAATGATGTACCTCCACCTGCGCGATCGTTCACCATATGGTAATACGATAGTGTCTTATCCCAAGGGTTCCTCTCGACACAAAACTTAAAATAAGAATTCCACCTCTTTCTTGACATTCTTTGCTTTGCTAATGATGCAGGGATATGATTGTAAAACCTATTCTTTTTTAACAACTCGTTGACTGTCCCCCCAATACTACGCGCCCTATTCTGTACGATCTCTGGAAATGGATTCCAGATGCCTTGATAATTCCTGGCACAATGTGGTTCAACATGCGGCCATATTGGTGTCACTACGTCCTTATCTCCGCAGCATTGAGATAGAAACACTTCAATACTTGTCCCAGCAGTCTTCGGTACCTTTATGAAGATAAATTTGTATTTGTGAGATATTATCATAAGCCTTAGCGCGCGCATCCACTCTATCTGTTATCTAACTCCGTCGTCATATTTTAGTAGTCTTTGGCGAAAATGCTATAGAAAAAGTGGACTGTTCCTACTAATTTAGCGCTTTAAGAAATTGAGATTGTACTAATTTATCATTTTACCCAAAATCCATTGCCTAACTTTAAAGCGAAACAGTCCACAACAACAATTAACCCGCTAACTCAACAGCGCGCTTGGCCAACGCCTCCGCCGTCAAACCGTTGAATTCCATCACTTGTCCCGCACTCGAAGCCGTCTCGCCGCGCTTCCAAGCAAAGGTATCGCGCTTGCAATTGCTGCGCAACATCACCGGTTCCAACATCGCACTCGTCCCGCCCGTCACGCCAATTAACCCATCGCCGCCAAACAACCGTTCAAATCCCTCATCATCGAGGAAATGGCCGTCGGCTTCGGTGCAAGTGTTCCAAGCCACATCGTTGGGACGATACAAGCGGCGAGGACTGATAACAGAAACAATGCGAACGCCAATTCCTTCCTTTTCCAAATGCGAGGCAGCATCGAAAACCGGAATTAACGTCATATCGCCAATCACCGCAAAAACCACTTTCTTTTTCCCTTCGCTCTCGTGCAATACAACGCCGCCATCTTGCAACGCCTGACGAGTTTGGGCGAAGGTTGTACGAATGGAGAGAGGAGACTTACTCGCCGTAATCGTAATTCCCTTATTCTTCGTTCCCAAGGCCCACTCATAACAAGCTTGAATGCTATTGGCATCGCAGGGAAAGAGAGGGAAAATATTCCCATTGCGCATCATCCCCGCAAAATAATTCTCAATTTCGGGACGTTGGTGGGTCCAACCGTTGCGTCCCTGTTCCAATGCGCCTGCGGTAAATAGGGTGAGGGTAGAGGGGGTAGTACGGCGCAACTCTGCCATTGCTTGGGTGCAAGTTTGCCAAATGGGGAGTCCGTTGATGGCAAAGGACTCGTAGGAACACCACAGAGTGCGCGCGCCAAATAAGGCTAAACTGGCGGCTAAACCGGCGCAAGCATCTTCGCTAAGGGGTTCGTAAACCTGTCCTTGGGGTCCTTGGAAGTAGATGTCGTCAACGGTGGGATGAATAATTTTCAAGCCGATGTTGACGTTTTTAATACCCGACGCTGCGTTGCCGTCGGCGTTGGCGAGGACAAAGTTGGGGTCTTTTTTGCCGACGTGGACGATGAGTTCTCCCATTGCTGTGGTGGCGACTTTCTTCTCCTCAATGGGAAATTCGCTTAAGGGAAGTTCTCCCAGTTCGGGGAGAGGGAGTTCTTTTTCGGTAACGACTTGGTGGGATGCCGGTCCGCCAGCGGCGCGTTCAAAGTTGGTGCGAACCAGTTGCCATGCGGCGGGGGAAAGGGCGCGGGTTTTGAGGGCGCTGACGATGTAATCTTTTTCTACGGTATCGCCGGGATAGAGGTTGTGGGATTGCGCGCCGCGTTTGTGGACTCCCGCGCCTTTGAGTTGTTTGACGATGAGAACGGTAAGCGTGCCTCCCAGGGCGGATTTGGCGGCTTTGTCGGCAGCTTCGAGGATGGCTTGGGTAAATTCGAGGCGCTTTTCAAAGGAGAAGTTGGTGCTATCGACGTATTCTCCTTCTTGGTTGGCATCGTCGTAGTCTTTGGCGTTGACGAGGATGATTTCTTTGAAGCCGTTGCCTTCCCAGTATTCAATCATCTCTGCGTTGGGTTTGGTGGACACCATGCTGTGATGTTCTTGGGAGTAGCCGTTCCAAACAAGGATGGGAAGGAAGTTGGTGACGTTGGGGAAGGCGGTGTTGAAGTGGCCGAAGCTACTCATGATGTAGGGTTCGCCGATGCCGCCGTCGCCGATGGTGACGGGGAAGAGGATGTCGGGGTGTAGTTTTGCCCCAGCCATTGCGAAGTGTTGGCCTTGGCCGAGGGGTCCAGCGGGGTTGAGGAGTCCGGGGATTTGGCCGGAGAGGTGGCCGAGGAGTCCGTGCATTTCTCGGAAGCGTTCGCCCATTTCTCGGACGGTTTTGATGCCCATGTCTTCGAGGGAGCGATCGAGGAACATATTGCTGTAAAATCCGGGGGCGTGGTGGCCGACTTCGGTGATAATGTTTTTGTGGCCGAGCATGACGAGGGCGGCGATGGTGTCGGCGATACTGGCGAAGCCGCCGGGATGCCCGGAGGATTTGGTGGCGGTGGTTTGTAGGGTGAGGTAGCGCAGTGCGTCGGCGGCGAGGAGGGTTTGATAGACGGCGGTTTTGTCGGTGGAGGAGGGAATTGCGGTTTGGCCTTTTTGAATTATTGGTTCTTTTCCATATTCTTTAAATTCTGGCTTTTCTTCGGCGAAGTGTTGGATCCCTTGACAAAATGCGGGCATTGCGGTAGCGACAGTCATTTTTTAAATTCCTCTGAAAATAGCAATAAGTCTGAAGTTAATCTTACAGTTATCGGTGGTTGGTCTTATGCCATTTATCATATAAAGTTTTAGGTTTAGCGATCGCGATCGGTTATGGGTCGTCGATCGTTAGCCATTGGTGACAAGATAGGGCTAGACCTAGCTCGCTCTTCGGATTTGACCGTCCGCCGTGAAATCAATTTCATGGCTAAAAGCTAAAACCTGTTAAAACGGGTTGGAAATTTAGATAAAATCGGACTAGCGAGTCGTAGGCGGAGCGGCGCTTTCAATTGTACGGACGTTTTATCAAACCGTAGGGACGTTCAATTTGTAGTCCCTACCTGTCACAAATGGTCACTAGCAAACAACGAAGGACGAAGGATAAATTGTTATGACTACCCCTTCAACTGAGATTCTTCTCCCCCCTCCCTTTCCCGACCACACCCAACTGCCCGAGGAAAACGGCGAATTCGTGAAGAACTTTCAAGAGCATCCCCAAAGCATCTTTCTCACCGACTCCCTCGGTTCAGTTTTGGAGGCGTTGCATCCCGACGGACAGTACGCGATCGGTCAAGACTGCGGCATTTACTGGCGAGAAACCGACCCCCCCGAACGCGGTGCCGAAGCACCTGACTGGTTTTACGTTCCGGGAGTCCCGCCCAAGGTCAACGGTGAAATCAGGCGTTCCTACGTCCTGTGGCGAGAATTCATTGCTCCAACCATCGCCTTGGAATTTGCCTCGGGAGACGGTACCCCCGAACGGGATAAAACGTCGCTGTTTTCAGGAGAAGGGGAGAAAACCCGACCGGGGAAATTCTGGGTGTACGAGCAAATTATGCGCATTTCCTACTACGGCATCTACCAAATCCATGACGAACAGTTGGAGGTGTATCGACTCATTGATGGGAGTTATCGGCGACAAGAGCCCAACGCGCGAGGTCATTATCTCATCGAGCCGATGGGGGTAGAGTTGGGCCTGTGGCAGGGCAGCTATCAAAATCAGATGCAGCGTTGGTTGCGCTGGTGGGACTCTGAAGGCAATCTGTTGTTAACCGGAAACGAACGGGCTGAGGTGGAACGCCAGCGTGCCGAAACCGAACGTCAGCGCGCCGAAACCGAACGTCAGCGCGCCGAAACCGAACGTCAGCGCGCCGAAGCCGAACGCCAGCGCGCTGAGAGGGTCGAACAGTCCCAGCGAGAAGCCATTTCCCGACTCCTCGGTTTGGGTTTGACAGCGGAGCAAGTTGCCGAGGCGCTGAGTTTGCCAATTGAGGACGTGCGGCGGGCGCAAGGGTAACGTAGTTATGATTGCTGAATAAGTGTTGTGGCGAGTAGGGGGAGCAGGGGGAGCAGGGGGAGCAGGGGGAGCAGGGGGAGCAGGGGAGCAGGGGGAGCAGGGGAGCAGGGGGAGCTAGTACATTTGGGGCGATCGCAATGCAAGAACAGAAATGAAGTTTCCCGCCGCCCCTGAAGATTTGAGCAAACCTAATACACCGCATTGATTAATGGGGTTTTAGCTTTGTGCAGCAAACCCTAGTTAACAGCATTCAGCTTTCAGTTTTTATACCCAATCCGCTTTGATAACACAATTTCTAGAAATCCTCAATCATTCAATCTCAAAGCGAATTGGGTCGATCTTGGTAAACTGGATTGGGTATCAGTATGCCCTCTGAAAAAAAGTTATCGTCTTGCCGAAGTGCAGACTGCTACACGATCGATGACAAAATTACAGCGTTAGGGAATGCGCATCGGTTTCAATTAACTTTGCCAAATCTTGGAGGAATGCCGCCGCATCTGCCCCATAAATAATACGATGGTCGCAGGTCAAATTCACCTGCATCTGCCGTTGAACGCGCATCATGCCTTCGGGAGTCGCTACGACTTGAGGACGCGATGCGCCGATCGCGAGAATTCCGCCTTGTCCGGGAGGTAAAATAGCATCGAAGCGGTCTACGCCAAACATCCCCAAGTTAGAAAGGGTAAACGTGCCGCTATTGTACTCGTCGGGTTGCAGTTGTTTGGCGCGCGCGCGCTCGACGAGACTCTTCCAGTTGCGGGAAAGGGAGTAAATATCGATCGCGTCGGCATTTTGCAATACGGGGGTAATCAAACCGCCATCGGGCATGGCGACGGCAACGGAAACGTTGATACTATTGCGATATTGAATTGCGTCGTTGGTGTAGGCAGCGTTGAGGAGGGGATGCTTGGAGAGCGCGATCGCGACGGCCTTCGCCAAGAGTGCGGTCATGGTTACGCCCTTTGACTTAATTTTGCCATAAAGTCGGTCCAATTCATCGGTGGCGATCGTATATCCCACTCGATAGGTTGGCACTTCCAAACTCGCCATCATATTGCGAACCACTGCTTTTTGCAGGGTATTCATCGCCGCTGCATCCCCAGCGGCGATGGCAGCAGCAGCAGGCGCAGTCGGTTGAGGGGAAGTGGCAACCGCAGGCGCGGGTTGTGGGGGGGTTGGGGGTTGAGGGGGTGCGGCGGTGGCAACGCTTGCCGTCTTACCGGTGGCAGCTTCCACGTCGGCGGCAACAATACGCCCGTAGGGGCCGCTACCTTGGAGGGTTGACAAATCGACCTTTAACTGCTTAGCTAACTTGCGCGCTCTGGGGGAGGCAACGATGCGTCCGTTACGGCTGGTTTGGGCGGCGGCGGGAGCGGGTTCGGGCTGGGGCTCGGTCTGGGCAGCTTTAGGCTCGGGTGCCGCGCTGGGAGCGGAAGATGCGCCGCTTTGCATTGATGCGCCCTTTTCCTTCGCCGCGTCAATTTCCCCCTCCGTTTCGGCCAATAACGCGATCGCGGAACCCACCGGGGCCTCTTCTCCCTCTCCCACCAGAATCGTGGCAAGATAGCCTTCATTAAAGGATTCTACATCCATATCGGCCTTGTCCGACTCAACCACGACAACGGTTTCCCCTTTTTCCACTTTGTCCCCCGGCGACTTAGCCCAGGACACAATTTTACCTTCGGTCATCGTGGAGCTGAGAGCGGGCATGAAAATATCGTGAATCATGATGCAATAAATGCGATTGCGACAAAGAAGTTAAGCGATCGCATTTTACCTTGAATCGGGCCGCAGACGTTGTGCGTCGGACATTTGTCAAGGTGTACCCGATGCGGCGTTATGTAGATTAAGCGTCAAAGCTCGAGCGATTATTGTGCTTAAAGGTGCCGCCGGTCGAGCGATCGTTAAATATACTAATATACTAGCTAGGAGCGGGCATGAAAATATCGCGATCGCGATGCAACGAAGGCCATTGCGACAAAGAAGTTTGCGCGATCGCATTTTACCTGAGAGACTGGCGAAGGAACAGGAATTAGAGAGTGAGTTGAAATTTGGGCAGGGAAACGTCAATTTCCGAATTGGAGAGACCGATTTTAATGATGAATGCGTACAAAATTGAGACTATTTTACATCAGGACGGAACATTAACCCTGCGTGGATTGCCTTTTCGCGCCGGAGAAGCCGTTGAAATTATTATTTTGGAGAAGTTTAAAGAACGAGAGCGAGACTTAACACAGCAGCCGTCCCAACAAAAGCTAACTCACCTCAAGGGAGCATTACTTCGCTACGACGAACCCTTTGAACCGGCAGTTTCTCAGGGGGATTGGGAAGTTTTTCAATAATTATTTTTGAAACCATTACGGCTTGCTTATCGCTAATTACTGATTACTGATTACTGATTACTGTTTACTGGTCACTGTCTATGATGCACGGTTTTATTTCCCCAAAACGCTATTTCCCCTATTTGACTTGGACTGACATTCAAGCAATGGGAGATAAAGAAAACACTGTTATTGTTCAACCCGTTGGCTCCATCGAACAGCACGGCCCCCATTTGCCGATCGCGGTGGATTCTGCTATCGCGTCGGGTGTTTTAGGTCGCGCTTTAGACCAGTTAGATTCAGAAATTCCGGCCTATGCTTTGCCGAATTTATATTACGGAAAATCTAACGAACATTGGCATTTCCCCGGAACAATTTCTCTTTCGGCTCAAACGTTAATATCAATATTGTTGGAGGTAGCAGATAATTTATATCGCGCGGGGTTTCGCAAATTAGTGCTGGCAAACGCCCACGGAGGACAACCGGAAGTTTTAGCGATCGCGGCACGAGATATTCATCAGCAGTATGGCGATTTTTCAGTGTTTCCCCTCTTTGTTTGGAAGGTTCCTCAAGTTGCTGCTGCGGTGGAAGCATTATTCGATCAAAAGGAAATGGAGTACGGCATTCATGCAGGAGGAATCGAAACCAGTTTGATGCTTTCGTTGTTGCCCGAACAGGTTAAAATGGAAAAGGCAGTTTGCGAGTTTCCTCGAAATTTGCCCCAACAAAGTGTGTTGAGTATGGAAGGACAGTTGCCCTTTGCTTGGGTGACGAAGGAGTTGACCCAAAGCGGCGTTTTAGGCGATGCTACCATCGCGACCCAAGAAAAAGGCGATCGCCTCCTCGCTGCAATGGTAGAAGGATGGGTGCAGGTGTTGCAAGATGTGTATCGATTTCGACAACCCGAGTGAAATTAAAAATTAAAAATTAAAAATTAAAAATTTGAGTCGCAAGAATGGGAAATGGGTTGCCCATCGGTAGCGCTTATGCCAATTGTATGGTATAATGTGCGGTTTAGATGTCGCGATCGCAATCGATAGAGCCAGGGGGTGCGATCGCGCTACTATAGTTCCAATACTTGTAGCGCGCAACACTTCTTTACATAAAGCGATGGAGTCAGATTCACTACCCACAGAGCTTATTTTGACCGAAACCCGTCGGTCTCTTGGCAAAATCAATCTCGATTGGATGCCTCAACCGGGGAACTATCTGGATGTGGAAGGGAAAACCTACGCAGTTTTAGAACGTCACCATCACTATCAGTATAAAATTGGCGGCTATTGTTTGCAAAAAATTTCGCTCCATGTTAAAACCGCCCAAAGACCCACCGAACGCAGTCTGGTGGAAGGACGCTGGGTTGTTGGCGATGCAAGTTGTCGTTTTAATGCCAAATCGGAAATTTTGCGCTGTGCGGTGAATCCCGAAGGTCCTTGTGCGACTTGTCGCTTGTATGAATCTAATGATAGACCGCCTATTTCTCTTGAGGATAAACCACCTTGCGCGTGAGATAAGCGAGGGCGAAATTGGCGTGGGGATGGTTTGATAAGTTTTCGACCATTTGAAAAATCTCTTCAGCTAACTGAGGTCCCATTTTGTCAATGAGTCCCTGGCGTTCGTTGCTGAGGGACTTTTGCTGTTGGACTTGGGTTTGCCACGATTGGTCAAAAAGCTGCTGGATGTTCGCGCTGAGTCCCAATTCTGTTAGGATATCCCACTCGCCGCGATCGCACCAAATTCCTTCGCACTGCTGACAGCGTTCGACGAAAAAGGGGGTCTCGATTTTAACTTTCGCTCGAGACAAATAGCGCCGACATTGGGGACACAAAGCAGCTTTGGCATCTAACGGAGATGGATTAAATCTTTTGCCACTCGGGTGTGGGTTTAATAATTCTGGCGAGTTGGAAGAAAGATTTTGAGTCTGCCATTGTTGATACGTTTGTGCTGGAATCCACGTTCCTTCACACTTGGCGCAATCTTTGACAGCGAGATTGCCCCCTAAAACGCCATCGACCAGTTCTACTGTAATACATTTAGGACATTTCATAAACGCGATCGCCGTGAAAATTGGAAGTGTCAAGCTTGCCTTTTTGATTTTATCTGCTCGAGGGGACGGGGAGAGGGGGAGAGGGGGGGATGGGGAGAGGGGGGGATGGGGAGAGGGGGGGATGGGGAGAGGGGGAGAGAGTTGGAGAGGAGGAACCGCGAGTAACTAATGACTAATGACTAATGACTAATGACTAATGACTAATGACTAATGACTAATGACTAACGATCGCTTGACATATTCTTGAGTTTGTGGTAAAAATCG
>JAXHVQ010000116.1:0-19041 GCA_034189065.1 Cyanobacteriota bacterium | reverse complement strand
ACTCTATAATAACCTCTGTATTTATTTCAAGTCAAGAGTTTCAGGTATTAAGACTCTTTTATATTTTTGACAGTTACGCCTTCTTTTTCTACTATTTTGTCATAGCTACTCTAGGAGAGCCATAGTTTTTAATTTTTCTGGTCAATTTTCTCTTTGGTATCCCCTAGAACATAAGCGGGCATTAAACCCTGTTTTAGTGAAATACGAAGCCGATCCAGCCGTTAATCAGTATTATAACATCGTCGATTTTATAAAGGCAAATAATACACCAATTTTTTATTTTTACCCGGCTAAATGCGAGGACGATATTCAACAATCTCAGTGGGTTCGCGAACTGAGTAATGTGTATGATTTTAAATTTAGCGATCGCAACCACGGATGCACGGTTTTGGCGGTTTCGTTGACCGACTTATTCAATTTATCTCACACTGAATTAATGGAGTTGCATCGCAAAACTCGGAATAAATTGCTCGGTCGTATATTTTTCTCGTTTCGCGTTTCGGGAGTTGCCAAAACTCTTAGTTATTTCGCTAAAAATAAGCTGAAAAAGTTGAGAACGAAACAGAGTAGGGACGTTCAATTGAACGTCCCTACAAAACGCGCGGTGGATTTAAATTCTGGACCATTTAGTTGTTTGCGTTTCGTTTAAAAACGCTACATCGCTAATTCTCTCACGCTGAATGAGTCATTTTGTGAGGATCGACGATGCGATCGAATTCTTCCGAACTCACGTATTCTAACTCCAAACAAGCTTGTTTTAAGGTTAAATCTTTCTCCGAGGCGAGGTGGGCAACTTTAGCCGCTTTATCGTAACCAATTACTGGGCTGAGCGCTGTCACTAACATTAACGATTGTTCGAGATAATAATTAATTTTCTTTTGATTGACTTCCAATCCATCGAGCAGAAAATCGGTAAAATTATTACAACTATCTCCCAGAATTTTAACCGATTGTAAAAGATTGAAAATCATCATCGGTTTGAACGTATTTAACTCAAAATTTCCCTGAGAACCCGCGATCGCGATCGCGGTATCGTATCCCATCACTTGCGCAGCCACCATTGTCATCGCCTCGCACTGTGTCGGGTTCACTTTTCCCGGCATAATCGAGGAACCGGGTTCGTTTTCCGGCAGCAACAATTCGCCAAAACCGCATCGGGGGCCGCACCCCAGCCAGCGAATATCATTAGCAATTTTCATTAGCGAACAAGCCAGGGTTTTCAACGCACCGCTTGCCATCACTATCCCATCGTGGGCGGCAAGGGCGGCAAATTTGTTGGGCGCGGAAACAAAGGGATATTCCGTCATTTCCCCAATTAATTGTGCTGTCCTTTGGGCAAATTCGGGGGGCGCATTTAATCCCGTCCCGACTGCCGTCCCTCCAATGGCCAGTTCGTATAAATCGGGCAAAATTCCTTCAATTCGCTGCATATCTGCGTCTAACTGCGCCGCGTAACCCGAAAATTCCTGTCCCAGTGTTAGGGGAACGGCATCTTGCAAGTGGGTGCGTCCGATTTTTGCAATGTCGGCAAAGGCTGCGACTTTGGCTTGCAGCGCCTCTCGCATTTTCTGCACGTTGGGAATTAGGCGCTTTTGTATTGACAAAACGGCGGCGACGTGCATCGCTGTAGGAAAGGTATCGTTAGACGACTGAGACAGATTAACATGGTCGTTGGGATGGATGGGCGTTTTGCTACCCAACTCGCCGCCAAATAAAGCGATCGCGCGATTGGCAATCACCTCGTTGGCATTCATATTAGCCTGAGTCCCGCTTCCCGTCATCCACACGCGCAAGGGGAAATGTTCGTCCAATTTTCCCTCAATGACCTCTTCTGCCGCCCGGACGATTAAATCTGCCTTATCTGGGGGCAATTTTCCTGCCTCTCGGTTGGCGATCGCGGCCGCCTTCTTAATGATGCCAAAGGCCCGCACCACCTCAATGGGAATGCGATCCTCGCCGATGGAGAAATACTTCAGCGAACGTTGCGTTTGCGCCCCCCAATAGCGATCGCAAGGCACTTCAATTTGTCCCATGCTGTCGGTTTCTATGCGCATCTCTGGTCGGTCGGTTTCTGTCATTTGATGTTACAGTTTTATAAGTTGAGCGATCGCAACTGTTCCTTTGCCCAACTTGCCTCTGCCTCTGACAGCGCGGGCATAGGGTCGAGCTTATAATTGATACGATAATCATAACCCGCGCGATCGTAAACTTCCCCTAACAATTGTTGCAAATTAATCTGAGGTTCCACATCTTCCTCTCGCAACGGCAGCGGAAATACAGGCAAAGTATCGTCTAAATTAACTGCATACAACTCGGCACGCGGACGGCGATCGCTGCGACTGACTAAAACGCGATAATGGCTTTGAATAGGATTATTTAAAATCGGCATCGCTTCCCAGCCTCGAAGGAGGTCGATTTCGATTAAATGGGTTAAGCTGCCTAAAACTCGAGCGCGCTTTTTTAAATAAGTTTCGCGTCCCTCGCCGTTTCGCTTATTAACGGGAGAAAGAATTTCAATTGCCGCCACGACTTCTTTGTTGACCATTTCACGCACTTCTAAATACGCCTGTTTTATTTTTCGCGGCATGGGAATTGTCACGGTTGTTGGCGTGGTTAAGGTCGCCGTTGCCAAAGAACCCGTTGGGATATTGGGAGAGTTGGGTTGGCGCTGGATTCCCACATCGGGAATGCCGACGCAAAGAGATTTTCCGTTTTCTTCATTCGCGTCATTAATGGTGTAAATACGCTGTTCTATTGCTACTTCATATTTGGGGCGGATTTGCGGAACAAGTGCTTCGGTAAGCAGACTGATTAGCAAATGGTGAGTTCCCGGCCAAAAATCGGGATGTTCTAAGTAGGGATCCATTCCGGGAAAGGGCGACGGCATAAAGCGACCTCCTAGTTTCGTCAATCTTTAAATCATTCTAATTCATTTGCCTCTTGATGCAGTTGCACCCACTCTATCAAAGTCGAAATAGGAAATATCTATTATAGAACTAGCGATAACTGTCACGTATTCACGTATTTAAGATTAACGAGCGACGTTTTCTTGATGCAATTGCACAACTCTATCAAAATCAAGATAAGGAATATCGGTTGTGGAACCAGCGATAACTCTACAGGGAGCATCGGGTTCGCCCAAACAATCTAATACTAACAATGCGCCCTCAAAGTTTTGATTTTCAGTAAATTGATTGGTCGTAATAATCGTTTTTAAACCAACTCGAGAAGCAGCCGCGAAACCCTGCTCGGAATCTTCAAATGCCACACAATCTTTTGCTTCTAAACCCAATTTATCGAGAACGTATTGATAAACATCGGGGGCGGGTTTCTTATCGGGAACCATATCGCCCGCCCCAATAACTTCAAACCAATCTCGATCGAGATGCTTATCGAGCAAACCCAAAACATTAGGATAAGCGCTCGTGGTCGCGATCGCCAACCGGCATCCCCGCGATCGCGCTTCAGTCAACAACCGTTTCACCCCCGGACGCAAGGGAATAGCCCCTTCGTCGAGTAAGTCTGCATAATGTCTCGTTTTAGCAGCGTGTACCCGCGCGATAAATTCGTCAAAATCGTCGGGTTTGGCGAAATCTGGCAGATATTCCTTTAAATAGTGTTCCAGACGTTCTTTTCCCCCCGTCACCAACAACAATTCGTCGTATAGCGGCACCTGCCACTCCCAATCTAACCCTTCCTCGGCAAAAGCGCGGTTAAACGCCACTCGGTGTCCGTCTCGTTCTGTTTCGGCTAGCGTACCATCTATATCGAATATTAAAGCTTGAAGTTGACTCATAATTTTCCCAAGACTTGCGATCGCGCTCGGTCAAACTTTACCATAAGATGAGTTTGCCCGCGATCGCATTTAAAATTATTGATGTCCCATTCAACTCTGCACGTAGTCGCCCGCATTGTCGCCTATCCCGACAAAATCGAAGAACTGAAAGCCGTCCTCCTCGAACTTCTCGAACCCACGCGCCAAGAACCGGGCTGCATTCAATATGATTTGCTCCAAAATAAAGCCGACCCCACGGATTTTACCTTTGTTGAAAGGTGGGAATCTGAAGCGAATCTAGAAGCGCATTTAACCACAGAACATATTAAAGTTGCTTCTCAAAAAATTAACGGTCTTGTGGCTGCGGGACCGGATGTTCGTCGCTACAGTTTTTTGAGTTCTGAATTATGAGTGCTGGGTTATGAGAGATCGGGTATAATTTTTCACTGCATTAAATTTGTGCCGTTACTTCTTGATATTCCTAAAAGCTAGAGTTAACTGACTTTTTAAGTTCGACTGTCCGTCAAGAACTAAAGTTCATGGCTAATAGCTCAAACCCGTTGAAACGGGTTAAGAATCTGAAACTAGGTTTTAGGTTTTAGGTTCTAAGATCGATGACCAAGGACGAAAGACCAATGACTAATGACCAATAACCAACAGCCAATGATGAACAAAAAACAACAAATAGCGTGGTTAGACCGAGACCCGATTGCAGCGTGGACTTTCCTCTCGCCCGCATTTTTATTACTCGGAATCTTTCTATTCTTCCCCATTCTATATTTACTCGCTTTAAGCTTTACCAGCGGCAGTTTCACCCAAGAGGGAATCCGCTGGAGTGGATTGCTCAACTACCGTCGTTTGCTCGCAGACCCAGACTTTTGGCAAGTGATTGGCAATACAGTTTACTTTACTGTCGCAACTGTCATTCCTAGCTTAGTCATTCCTCTCGGTTTAGCCGTATTGCTCGCTCGATCTGTTGCGTTTCGAGGACTTTTACGCTCGGCTTATTTTATTCCTTCAATTACCTCAATGGTAGCCGTGGGATTGGGGTTTCGCTGGCTTTTTCAAGAAACCGGACCTGTGAATGCTGGGTTAGAAGCGGTAGGATTTGATGCCATTCCTTGGCTAAGCAGTCCGGTTTGGGCAATGCCAGTTCTGATTTTATTAAGTACCTGGAAACAATTGGGTTTTAATATGGTCGTATTCTTAGCTGGATTGCAAGCTATTCCCCAGTCGCGCTACGAGGCGGCAGAGTTGGATGGGGCTAATGGATGGGCGCAATTTTGGTACATTACCTTGCCGGGATTGCGTCCGACGCTGGTTTTTGCGACGATAACAACGGCGATTTTTACGCTGCGCAGTTTCGAGCAAGTGTATGTTATTACCGGCGGCGGACCGTTAAATTCAACCAATCTTTTAGTCTATTACATCTACCAACAAGCCTTTGGTTTTTTCGATTTCGGCTATGCAGCAGCCGCCGCCACAATTTTGCTCGCGATCGCGCTAGTTTTAGTCTATTTTCAACTGTTAGCTTGGCGTTCTCAACAGTAGACTCGAAAGCAATACTCAGCTCGCATACAGGCAGTTCTCAGAAGCAAGATCGACGCGACCTAGAGCGAAAAATACTCTGGCAAGAGAGATGCGCCTATAAATTATTCTTCATTTTTAATCAGAGAAGGCAATAGAATACCTTCTTCGCGCAAGGTGTCCATAAACATCTGCCGCAGTAAGCGCTGGATTTGAAGATGCTTTCCTGGCTTTACCTTGGTTAATGTCCGCAGCAACAAGTTAGACTCCCCTAGACTTTCCACACCCTCTATTTGTGTGGGTTCGAGGACATCCGGATAATTGGCGAGTAGCTTCTTTCCTAGCCCCTCAACAACTTGATAGATATGGGCTAAGTTGGCATCATAAGGTACACCAACTTCTACAACAGCAAAAGTATATTCTTTGGAGTAATTCATCACTGAACCAATCGCGCCGTTGCGAATAATCTGTAATTGACCATTGGGATGTCTGAGGCGGGTGGTTCTCAGTTCGATCGCCTCCACAGTCCCCTCGACTACTTTATCTTCAGCTTTCCCGGCTTCAATATAATCTCCCACTAAATAGTAGTTTTCAAATAGAATAAAGAAGCCACAAACAATATCGTTAATCAGTTCTTGGGCACCAAGCCCTACTGCTAGACCAATAATACCCGCACCCGCTAGGATAGGAGTTGGATCGATATCGAGAGTATAGAGAATAAAAATCCCAACGGTGAAATAAATGGAGTATTGCAATATACTGCGAAACAGTGGCATCAGCGTTAAACGTCTGACTTTTTGCCTCTCGGTTAGATTTTTCTCTTTAAAAACTAATTCTTCAGTTAGGAAATAAACCAAATCGTAAAACACTCGGCTCAAAAAGATCAGAGTAATGATTTTTATAATTCGCAGCCAAAAATCCGATAGGTTGGCGATAATGTCAATCTGCCGAGTTATCAGTGTAGCGATGCAGGCGTAGAGAACCAATTCCAAACACCGCTTCAAAAAGGGGATGAGGTGGCGTAAGCGATCGTAAAATCTTAATAGGTTATCAGGGCTGGAGTATCTAGTGCTGAGCACATCTAGGATATCCACGATCGCGGCGGCTGCTTTAATGATAAGTAATCCAACGGCAACGGTCAAATAGATTCGTAGTACAACAAAAAGATACTCAGAAACTACAGCGGGTAAATTTAAAAACAGAGTACAGCAACCGATTATCCACAGCCGACTCCCCCATTTTATTCTTTTAAAAAGTGCGGTAAAAAAAGCATCAATACTTTCATCATCTTTAGTACTGCTATCTATATTTTTGGCACGAGTGTTAGCGAGTTTGAGACAATATTCGAGCAAGGCTAGAGCGATCGCCGTTAAAATTACTGCACCAATACTTTGGGCAATGCCAACGGCAAGTCTTAGCCAAAATCCGGGTGGGATCAGCTTAATCAGGGATAGGGTATAGTTTTGTAGATTTCTACCTTGATAGATCAGGAAACCATTAACACCAATAACCCCAAGGCACAGCACCAAGCCTGTGAGTAGCAATAATCCTGTGATGTCCCGATGCAGGATTTTGATTCGTTGAGCACTGATATTAAATAGTGGGTATTGAATCGCTAGCTTGAATAACTTACTCACAAGCCAAATCAAGCTAGAGAAAATAATTATGACAATACTGACTTCAGCTAAGATGATTAACGTATTCATGATTGCTTTAAGAGTAGAAGTACCGAATAATAGGAACTTTTTCCAAAAAAAGCTCCCAATTTGGTAAAATGGGAGCATATCTTTTAGAAGTAACTAAGTTTGATTATATCTGACTTCGCTCAAATAAGGCGACCTGCTTGATGTTGAGTGGGCTGAACTTTAGCCTCCCTTGCCGTAACTTTACTTAAGTACGAATACTACAGTGCCAGTGGTCGGCGCTCTTGTAATACATTTTGCAGTACTGAATGTAGGTTGAAAGAAAAACTTAAGCTAACCTTGCCCTGAAACTCAACCAAAGACCTACAATAAACAAGAACAAGGGCGAGTTCTCTCTCAAATCGCCTACGAGTGAAAACCCGCAACCGATGGAACACTTTCGTGTCAAACTAATCAAGTGGTGCGTCTAGGGGTAAAAACCAGGCCATTCTTAATGTTCAACTAAGGAGTCGGCGTGACAAAATTTATCGGCAAACCCAATCGTCAGAGTAGTCCCTCTACTCCCTTAGCCTCTGAAGAAGCTGCAATTTCGCCCCAGCAACCTCAAGGCGAACTCGAAACGCCCCCGAACGAGGCTATCCCTTCGTCCGAAGCCGAAAAAAAGGGCGAGACCCCACCCAAACCCTATCAAATTGCAGCGCGTCGCCTGCGGTCCTCTGCGGCCTTTGTCGCAGGCAAGAAGGGCATTGCGCGTCGGTTTTGGTTCTGGTTCGGAGTCAGCGCAACAGGGGGCGCGATCGCGCTATTAACAGCGGCACAGCGACTCGAAAATAGCCTGCCCGACTCCGCAGGCGCGCTAGAAACCTTTGCCCGAGAAAACACTGTCACCATTAAAGCAGCCGACGGTTCGACGCTCCAAGAAATCGGTCCGGTCACTCACCACGAACTGGACATCGACTCCATTCCCCCAGTGGTAAAAGATGCCTTTATCGCCATCGAAGACCAACGCTTTGAAGACCACGGCGGCGTAGACTATTGGGGAATTGTACGCGCCCTATTTGCCAACGTACGGGCTGCCGATGTGGTAGAAGGAGGCAGCACCATTACTCAGCAGTTGGTACGCATCGTCTTCCTCAATCAAGACCGTCATGTTTGGCGCAAACTGCGCGAAGTGCGCCTCGCTCAACGGGTAGAAAATCAATATTCCAAAGACGAAATTCTCGAACATTACCTAAATTTAGTCTACTTAGGCTCGGGCGCTTACGGCGTTGCAGATGCGGCGTGGATTTATTTCGGCAAATCCGTGCAGGATTTAACAACGGCAGAGGCGGCGACCATTGCGGGAATTGCCCCCGCGCCCAGCATTTACTCGCCCATCGAAAATAAGGAAAAGGCAACAGAACGGCGAAACGTCGTTCTCGATCGCATGGCAGAAGCCGGATTGATTGCGCCCCAAGAAGCCGAAGACGCGATCGCCTCCTCTGTGCGCATCAGCCCCAAAAAACCCAAACGCCTCAAACGGCGAAACCCCTACTTTACCGACTACGTTCAAAAACAGCTACCCGAGTATCTCTCCGCCGAACAAATAAAAGCAGGCGGAATTGTGGTCGAAACCACCCTCCACCCCGCATGGCAAAGGACAGCCGAACAAGCCGTCGAAAAAGCAGTGGAAGAATACGGCAGCTATCAAAACTTCAAACAAGCCGCCCTCGTTGCCATCGACCCCCGCAGTGGGGAAATTCGCGCGATGGTAGGGGGCAAAGACTACGACGACGAAGAGGAAAACGGACAATTTAACCGCGCCACCCAAGCCAAACGACAGCCCGGGTCTACTTTTAAGACTTTTGTTTACTCGACGGCGATCGCGGCCGGATTTTCCCCCTTTCGAGGACTGCGCGACGATCCCTTTGTCGTCGATGGCTACACGCCCAAAAACTACGACAACGACTATCGGGGCTGGATTTCCCTAAGAGATGCCTTAATTCAATCGCGCAACATCCCCGCCGTCAATACTTTGATTCAGGTTGGCTGGGGACAAACCATCGCGATCGCCAAAAAAATGGGCCTTGAATCTCCCCTCAAACAAACCTATTCCCTCGCGTTGGGCTCCTCGGAGGTCAACTTGCTCGAACTGACAAGCGCCTACGGGACTTTAGCTAATGAAGGCCTTCATTGGCAACCCACGGGAATTCGGCGTATCGTCGATGGCAAAGGCAACATTCTTTATCAAAATACCTCCGAACCCGTTAGAGCCCTAGACGAAGACTCCTCGGCAATTATGACCTGGATGCTGCGCGGCGTGGTCAACAACGGTACGGGAACTCCCGCCCAACTCGACCGTCCCGTCGCCGGGAAAACCGGAACCACAGACGACTCGCGCGACCTGTGGTTTGTGGGCTACATTCCTCAATTAGTGGCGGGCGTATGGTTGGGAAATGACGACAACAAGCCCACTGGGGGAAGCAGCGCTTCGGCGGCAGCGATTTGGCGAGAGTTTATGTCCGACGCGACAGAAGGGTTGCCCGAAGAGGATTTCCCCGACCGTCCCGATAAGGTGGAAGGACGCAAAGCAATTATTGAAGCCAAACCCATTAAACCCAAGCGGCAGTATTATAAGGCACGGCCCAAACCCAAGTCCGAGTCAGGTTCGGGTGGGAGTTCGGGTTCGGGTTCCAGGCGCAGGTCTCGCAGACAGCGTTCCTATTCTGGGTCCAGTGGGGGCAGTGGGGGCAGTTCTGGGGGGTCTGGAAGTACGAGGCGATCGCGCAGTTATAATTCGGGCAGTTCGGGCAGTTCGGGCGGCGGCAGCAGAAGTCGTTCATCTTCAGGCGGCGGCAGCAGAAACTATTCCCCCCCTGCGCGTTCTTCTGGGTCTTCTTCGCCTCCCCCGCGTCAAAGGAGTTCGGCACCGGCACCCGCACCCGCACCCGCGCCAGCGCCAGCGCCCGCACCGGCAGCAGCGCCCGCACCAGCGCCCGCACCCATGCCCGCAATCTCGAAGCCGCCTAAGCCTGCTGGGGATTCTGGGGGTTCGGGGGAATAAGCTGACACTCCTTGACGGGGTGACGGGGGGAGTCATTCAAATCGCCCGCAGTTCGCGTCGCCCGCAATTCGTGTCGCCCGCAGCATCGCCCGGAACTCAAGTTCACCGCTAAAAGTTTAAGTCAGTTAAAACTGACTAATTTTTGGATGAGCTTGACTTTTGTGTCGTTTTGTGTTGCTCGCGCGCAACAAGCAAAATCATCCGCAGCATCGCCCGGAACTCAAGTTCACCGCTAAAAGCTCAAGTCAGTTGAAACTGACTGATTGTTGGATGAGGTTGACTTTTGTGTCGTTTTATGGTGTAAACGCGATCGCAATAAAAGGTTATGCTTCTAAAATCCAGCCCTCCAAACTATTAGGAATATTGACCCCCCGCTAGCAGCCGTCGCCGTTCTTGTAACCGTTGCAGCTCGTTAAACTGAAGGATTAAAGCTGTTACTCTCCCTTCAGCCGTTAATGGAATAATTTCAGATTCTTCTAGCTTAAAATGGTCTTTCCATTCTTGCGATCGCGGATTAAAAAAAGGGGTTAATCGGTCGGTTTCTGGGTCGATGGAACCCAGATCGGTTCCTTTGGCACGATTGCAGTAGGGACAGGCTAAAGCAAGATTTTCTAGAGACGTTTGACCGCCGTGTTTTTCAGCAATAATATGCTCCATCTCGAAGGCAAGGAGAGCAACACTTTGCGGATAACGGCAATATTCGCATCGACCGCCAGCACGTTTAATAACCTGTCGGCGCAGCGATGCTGGGACATAGGTCGTCATTATTGCGGTTGTAGTTGGGCTAAAGCGTGAGTTTTGGCTAGACGGACTAAGTGTTCTAGAGTGAGGTATCGTTCTAGTTCGGCTTCGCCTTTAGCAGGAAGCGCGCCAATTTTGCTTTGGGCAAGAAGTTCGCTCGAGCGAGCTTGCAATTCGGGTGAGGGACGAATTGCGAGAATTTGTTCTGGAGTTGGCTGACTGGCTAACAGAGCAATAATTTCTTGTTCGTCGAGGAAATTCGATTGACGCTGTTGAGTTTGGAATTCGCGTAAACCCAGTTCTAGAACTTGTGCTAGAACCGATTGAACCGGTTGAAGTCTTTGGGCGAGGTCGTCGGGAATGTCGATAGTAATTTGAGTCATGGGCGATCGCGCGCGGAGGGTGAGTCTGTTGTGTATTGTACTTCTTCCGAATATCGGGGGCGCGATCGCGTTTCGTTTTGAGTAGCGGTTGAAAAAGGCGATCGCAATCCTGTCGAATCCAGCCAAGATATAATCTCGTAGGGGCGCAAAAATGCCAGAGAAATTACGAATTTACCCCCACAAGCACGGGAGTTTCCAAACACTCGTCAGAAAATCTCGCCAGATCGGTAAAAGCGCGATCGCGAGCGCGTCATTCTCTTGGCGAGTCGTCTGTTGAATCTTTGTTTTCAAAATCCGACTGACTTCGGACGGTTGTAACGACTAAAAATTCGACCAAATTGGAGATGGGTCTGATCTCCTTGTCTGCCCTTTTAAGTAGGTAGTCATATACGTCTTGAGGAAGAGACACCGTTACTCGCGGTTTCGCCACTTGCTTTTCACTATCTGTAGTCATTTCCCCATCTAGCTTACTGCTTTAACAGTATTCACTATCTACACATATTGCACAAATAGTGAATTTAGTGTATTCTAACTCTTGAGATGCACCCACGAAAGGATGCCACCATCGGCAATCAAAGCCAGAACCATCTGATTCATGGGGTATGCACCTCGCTGTTCGCGATCGCCAAAAAAAGTAGCGCAATAGCCTGCTGCTAGGCGCTACTTGGCGTTTCTCATCTTCTTTTGTTAAACCTTTACCCGCACAGACAGCGGGGTTTTAACCTTGCTGTCTGCGTGCTTTTCCTTAAAAAATTACGAATTTGCCCCCACAAGCGCGGGAGTTTTTAAACATTCGTCGGAAAATCTCGCTAGATCGGCAAAAGCGCGATCGCGATAGGCCTTATACCGTTCGGGTTTGCTGCGAATGCGCTTTTCCAACGCCGGTATAATGCCAAAATTAGGCGGCATCGGCTGAAAATGCTTGGGAGACGCACTCGTAATAAACTCAAACAGCGCCCCCATCATCGTTGTGGGAGGCAGCGTCACTGGTTCCAACCCCAAAACCAAGCGCGCCGCATTGGTTCCCGCCAGCCAACCTCCCGCTGCCGCTGCCGTATATCCTTCGGTTCCAATTAACTGTCCCGCCGCCAATAGCGTCGCGCGCGTCCGAAATTGCAGCGTCGGATTCAATAATTGAGGCGAATTCATAAACGTATTGCGGTGCATTACGCCCATGCGCACGAACTCCGCCTCCTCCAACCCCGGAATTAAGCGAAAAACGCGCTTTTGTTCCCCCCAACGCAAGTTAGTTTGGAATCCAACTAAATTCCACAGTTGGCCGGCGCGATCTTCCTGGCGCAACTGAACCACAGCATAAGGTTTCGCGATCGCGTCCCCTTCCAATTGTTCCTTGTGGCGAGGATCCAACAAGCCAACGGGTTTGAGGGGGCCGTAACGCATGGTATCTTCCCCTCGCTGCGCCAACTCCTCAATGGGGAGACACCCCTCAAAAAACTTAGCATTCTCCCGTTCAAACTCCTTAACGGGCGCTTGTTCTGCCCTGCACAGCTCCTCCCAAAACATCAAATATTGCTCCCGATTAAAGGGGCAGTTGAGATAAGCCGCTTCGCCCTTATCGTAGCGCGAGGCGAGAAAGGCAAGGTCGCGATTAATAGACTCGCCCACCACAATGGGACTCGCCGCATCGAAAAAACTTAAATAGTCCATACCCGTAAAGCGCTGTAACGCCTCAGCCAAGGCGGGACTGGTGAGGGGACCGGTAGCCAGGACAACAGGCGTATCTGGCGGGATTTCCGGGACTTCCTCCCGTCGCAACTCAATGAGGGGGTGGGACGCGATCGCCTCCGTCAGTTGGCGGCTAAACAAGGCGCGATCCACCGCCAGCGCGCCGCCTGCGGGAACCGCGTGTTCGTCAGCCTTGGCAATAATCAGCGAGTCCAAACGGCGCAACTCTTCGTGGAGGAGACCCGCCGCGCGATCGCTTGCCTTTGCCCCAAAGGAATTGCTGCACACCAATTCGGCTAATTCCTCGCTATGGTGGGCTGGCGAAGTGCGTAAAGGGCGCATTTCCGACAAAACCACCGGAACACCAGCCCGGGCGATTTGCCACGCTGCCTCCGTTCCCGCCAAACCGCCCCCAATAACGTGAATTTCTGCTCTCTTCATGCGATCGATTAAGCCAACTTAAAGTTCTATTGTAAGGTTAAATTTCTCGCTAAAGTTGTATAAATTAAAAATTAAAAATTAAGAAACCACCGGTAGTCTAAGAGTTTCGGCGACTAGAGGTGCAGCCTTCATCGGTCAAAACTTGCTTAGAAAAGTTGCCCTCAAGGGCAAGGCTTGTATTTCGTTATTTTCGGTCAAAACGTCCGCGCGCCGAAAGCGACAGTCGAAATATCCCTTGCTAGAAGTGTAAGGGGTACAATAAGCCTTGAGTTCCAACTATTTAATCGGGGTTTTGGCTGCTATTTCACATTGGCGGAAATTATGAAGCAAGTTTTTCGGCTGAGTTTACTGGCGATCGCGTCGCCCTTTTTTTTAAATTGCCAGGGTTTATCTTTAGGGGAAAATACGCCCCAGGTACCAACTTCTCCCATTGGCCAAATTATTTACTCGTCCAGTTTAGCCCCATCGCCCGTTTATCTCAAAGGCGAAGTCGTTCAACGCGCCCCATTTTTGCAAGGAGGCGGCTACTTACTGCGCGACGAAACCGGACAAATTTGGGTCATCAGCGCGGCGACTCTGCCCGAAACAGGCGATCGCGTGGTGCTGCGCGGACAGCCCCAGCAGCGAGAGATTCCCCTGGGCAAACAGGATTTAGGAGAAACTTACATTAAAGAATTGGAGCGACTTTGATGGTAATTCCCGTAGCTACGGCAATTTTGTATCGCCAGGGACGGTATTTAATGCAACTGCGCGATAATATCCCCACCATTGTGTATCCCGGATATTGGGCTTTTTTCGGCGGTCACATCGAACCGGGAGAAACCCCATTAGAAGCAGTAAAGCGAGAGATTCAAGAAGAGATCGGTTATACTTTACCAATAGAGCCAACTAAATTGGGCTGTTACTGCGACTCCAAAATCGCACGTCATGTGTTTTACGCCCCTTTGACGGTATCCCTCGATCGCTTAGTTCTTGCTGAAGGCTGGGACATGGGACTATTGACTCCCCAAGATATTAAGCGGGGCGAATTTTACTCCCATCGCGCCGGACAAGTCAGACCGTTAAGTCCCAAGCATCGAAAGATTCTTTTGGAATTCCTCGCTCGCGATTTAGGAGGGGACATCCTCGTCTGAGTATAAGCCCGGAGATGACAATGGTTGAAGTGTCACCCCAAGCAAAATGTCTCGCAGGGGGCTGGACTATGGTCAAAGGGAGCCTCAGTCGGCGTTAGTAACTGCTCGAATCAAACCGAGAAACAAGACGACATCCCCTTTCAAAAGAATAAATAAACGTTGCGATCGCCCTTTTCGAGAGCGCAACAGAGTTTAAAATTGCAGCCAATGATTGCAACGCAAGGTAGACCCTAAAAATCCAAATCCGCAAACCCTTCCATGAATCAACCGCGCAGACTGTTTTCCTCGATCTCGACCCTCCTCGCCAACAGCGCGATCGCGACCCTAGCCGTCACTTCCGTCTTAACGCCTGCGTTGAGTCCTTCGGTACACGCCGCGTTAGAAAGTAGTCCCAAGGCCGTCGTAGATGAAGTTTGGCAAATTGTCAACCGCGAATTTATCAGTTACACCTTCGACCAAGCTGATTGGTTGGCGACGCGCAGCGAATTGTTGGAACGAGAATACACCTCAACGGAAGAAGCTTACGAAGCGATTCGCCAAGCGTTAAAGGAACTCGGCGATCCCTATACTCGTTTCCTCGATCCCCAACAATACGAATTTTTGACCGACCAAACCACCGGCGAACTATCGGGGATCGGCATTCGTTTGGAAGTGAACCCCCAGACTCAAATGTTAACTGTCGTCGAACCCTTGGAAAATTCGCCAGCAAGTGCGGCGGGAATTCGTTCTGGGGATAAAGTGATTACAATTGACGGCAAATCGACGGCTTTGATGACGGTGGAACAAGCCTCGGAGTTGATTCGAGGAGAAGAAGGCACCGATATTACCCTGGAGATTTCGCGTGCGGTGGAAGGTTCGTTTGAAGTACAACTCACTCGCGCGCAGATTGAGGTTCCGGTTCTCCACTACAGCCTCAAACAAGAAAATCAAATGCGCATTGGCTATCTTCGTTTAGATGAGTTTAGTTCCCATGCCGCCGAACAAATGAAGAAGGCAGTTGAGAAATTAGAGGCGGAGAATGTGGAAGGGTTTGTGTTAGATTTGCGCGGCAATCCCGGCGGTTTGCTTTTTGCCAGCGTTGATATTGCGCGGATGTGGATTGAAAACGGGCCTATTGTGCGGACGGTGGATCGTAAAGGAGGCGATCGCGAATATTCTGCCAATCGCACTTCGATTACTAATCTTCCCCTTGTGGTTTTAGTAGACGGCTATTCTGCCAGCGCCAGCGAAATTTTAGCCGGTGCATTAAAGGATAATAAACGAGCGACGGTTGTGGGAACGCGAACCTTTGGCAAAGGATTAGTTCAATCGGTTCATCCCCTATCTGACGGTTCGGGTTTAGCGGTGACAATTTCTCGCTATTATCCCCCCAGCGGCGTGGATATTAATGCGCAAGGAATTACACCCAATATTCAACTCGATTCGATGGAAGAAGTTCCTTCCGTGTTGAAAGGGACCCAACGAGACCCCCAATACGCGAGGGCGGTTAGCGTATTAAATACCATTCGCTTAGGTCAAACTGTTCCTGCTACCCCCAACAGTTTGGCAACGATGCAGTAAAGGAAGTCGATTATTGATTGTTCGGTTCAATGGTCTGCGGCAATTCAGGCACTTTGACCTCATCTTTACTCTTTCCTTAATGAGGAAAAGGGAAAGGGGAGGTTGACAAATTGCACAGAATCTGCATTCAAGCGGGAATTTTTGAATATAGCATTTCCGTTTGAGATGTAAAACTCTCATTTCGTACAGAATTCAGAATTCAGAATTCAGAATTTGAGAGAGGAGCGAGGAATTATTAAAAGTAGACGATTTCTCATCTCCGTTTACGTCTCGGAGCGGAAATGCTATATAGGCGACAAACGATCGATTTCTTCCTTTACGAAGAGGCCTTAGACCCAATTAATCAATTATTAATTATTAATTGGTAAAACTAGCTTGCCTAAACTTCTTAAGTAAGTAGGTGGGCGTAATTAAAAGAACAATATCTCCAGCTAAAACCCTTACCTGGCAAGGAATACGGTTTTCGAGGTTATGCGTTTATTTTTGCCCACCTACTTATTCTGCTTTTATCTTTAAAGCCCAAAAAACTAGACTGGGTATAAAGGGAAATGCGATGTACTTTAAAATCCCCGCACCCTTAAAGCAGGAGAATTAGACTGAACTCGGTCCGACGTATCCAATTTCCGGGCAATGCGATCGCAAACCGCCTTGTCATCCATCATTGCTAGAAATTCCAATAGCGGGCATATCGATTCTCGGTTTGTTTGGACTTTCAATTGAGCGAGGGTGGTTTTCAATTTCCCGGACGCGATCGCATTCATCATATATAAAAACTCGTAAACAACAAAGGAAACTGGTATCGTATTGCACCCCGATAAAGTAAGTACCTAGCAAAAATAAATTACGCGCAGCGATTTATGAACACTGAGGCACAGTAGGATTTTGAGTTGGGTATCATGGATCGTTTATTTTGGGCAAGTGCTTAACGAAATTGAGATAGCAAGAGGATAATTTCAGATTACACTAAGTTAGTCGATTGCGATCGCGTAAACCGATACAATTAAGCGATTCGGTTTAAAGAATTGCGATGTTCAATTCTCAGCAGCAGTAGCGAGTTGCGCTCTTTAAATGCGCGTCGCTTAGAAGAGAACTTTTGCTACACGCCCAACGCGCGCGTCGGTTCTATCCCCACACAAAAACCTTCGCCTCATACTCGGGCAAATCGATTAAAATATTATCATCTCCCGACTCAATATCGTAATCTCCCGTCCACTCGTTCCACGTGCCATTGGCAGGAAAATGAGGAACCTGATAACTGGCTAAAAAGTTATCGGAGAAATTAGCAACTACAACCACGCGAGACCCTTCATCATTCCAACGAGTGTAAGCCAAAACCTTCGCCTCCCGATTCTCGTGGAAAAAGTCAATATTCTCGGTATAAAGTGCCGGGTTGTGTTTGCGAAGATGAATCAAACCTCGGTGGTAATCGTACAAACTGCGATTGAGGTCATTGCTGAGTAGCGACCAATCAATCTTTGTCGGTTCCGGGTCTAGGGGATGATAATCGCCAAACTCTTGACCCATCCACACCATCGGAATGCCAACGGCTGTCATCAATAAAGCAACTCCCAACTTAACGCGCTTAAACGCCGCCTCATCAAAAATTTTCCGTTCCGCCAACTCCACCATAATCCGTTGGTGGTCGTGACTGGTGAGATAGTTGACCATATTCGTCGCACCCATAAACCCTTGGCGCTTGCCATCGAGAACATCCTTGAGTTGCTCGAGGGAGAAAGTATCGCCGCAAATAAGCGGCTTGACGGTATGATAGAAACTATCGTGCCAACACCCGTCCATCGGTCCGTCTGAGTTGGTAATAGCGGGAGTGTCGGGAATATACTCGGCAATATTATAAAAAGGTTTCGCACCCGCCGTTTTTTTCGCCTCTTCCACAATCCAGTGCATGAAATCGAAGTTGTCAATTTGGCGCGCTGCATCGTAACGAATGCCGTCGATATGATACTCTTGGATCCAGAAACGCACCGTATCGCCAATAAACTCCCAAGCCGGTTTGCGATCGCAGTTTTCGTCGTAAAATTCGTAGTTGAACTCCGGTCCCCAGTTATTGTCGGGATCGCGCGGTTCGCGGTGATACCAGTAGTCGTGGTCGATTTGGGTGAGGGGACTTTCAGCTTCGGAGTGGTTGAAGATGCCGTCCATAATAACGCGAATTCCTCGAGCGTGGCACTCGTCAATTAAGGCTTTTAACTCCTCAGTGGTACCATAACTCGATTCGGTTGCAAAAAAGTAGCGCGGATTGTAACCCCAACTATAATCGCCGGGATATTCTTTAACTGGCATCAATTCAATGGCATTGATTCCCAGTTTGCAGAGATAGTCTAATTTTTCAACAACGTGCTTGTATCGACCGCGCGGATAGGGGTCGTCTTCTCCTCCCGAAAAGTCGCCAACATGGACTTCGTAAATGACCAATTCGCGATCGCCGGGTAAGGGTTTATCGTCGTGTTTCCAAACATAGGTATCGACGATTTTTGCCCCATCTTTAATGCGAATTACGCCATTTTGCGTAGGATTATCAATATCGGTGGCGTAGGGATCGACTACTGTCGTCCATTGGTCTTCTTCAAAAAACCAGCTTTTGGAACGGACGCGAAATTTGTATTGATAGATTCCATCTTCGAGTTGGACTCGGGTACGAAAATAACCATTTTCGTCTTTCTCCATCGGCAAATCTTCCCAGTCAGAAAAACAGCCGATCAATGCAGCTTCTTTGTTATACGGAGCCAGAAGTTTGAATTCGATAGAGTTTGCCATAATATCCCATTGGCACTTAAGGAAGAGTGAATAATTTGTATCATAAGCAGTCTATTGGAAAAGCAAATCGTCCTCGAGAGATAGGGGATGGGGGGAGCGGGGGATGGGGAGAGGGGGGGATGGGGAGCGGGGGATGGGGAGAGGGGGGGATGGGTTAAGAGTTGGGAACGAGAAACGTCGAATGACTAATGACTAATGACTAATGATAAATAACTAGGGCTTGCTGAAAAAAGCCTAAAGCCAGACAGCAAGGGGAAACTAACCACAAGAGAGTCCCGAAAAAATTGATGGGAAAGGACGAATTATCGTTAAAATGAGTCAAAACCCCTTGCAC